>DATJGT010000060.1:0-55873 GCA_035494695.1 Rhizomicrobium sp.
CCTCTGCGTTCCACAATCGCAGTGTAGTACAACAGACAGCACAAAGTACGACATCCAGGTCGCAAACTGGCTGACAAAGGGCGGATCGATTGATCCAACTCCTGTTGCGTTGGCAAACGGCTACGATCTCGGGCACTCTCATTTAGATTTCGTCAACATGTGCGATGCGCAGGGAGGAAGCTTTCCGGCGTGCCAGATGGATGGTGCCGCGAGCATACCGTGCAAAGGTACTTGTCCGACTGACCCGCAATTCAAGTACGTCAACAACTCAACCGGCATACTAACGCCATATCTCAGCATGGTCACCCAATATGGTTGGGCGAATTTGATGTTCGAATCAAATCAGGGGCCGAGCTTTCCCGCGCATCAATTCCTGTTCGGTGCAACGTCTGCACCGAATGCTAATGACGATCAGATCGGCACCTTCGCGGCCGAGAATTACCCAGTGAACAGCACCGGCGGATGCATTGCTCCGCAGGGGACGATCGTGAAGCTCATCGACTCCAGCGGCAACGAAAATCAGACGACATATCCCTGTTTCGAGCATCGAACGATTTCCGATCTTTTAGGGAGTACACAGCGCTGGAGATACTATGCGACAAACGTTGCGGATATGGACGTGTTTTTTGGAGACCTTTGGAATGCTCCGCTGGCAATCAGCCACATTTGCGTGCCGAATCAGGGAAATACAGCATGCACCGGGCCGCTCTTTCAGAACAACGTCGATCTGAATCCAGCGGATGTGCTGACGGACATCAATAGTTCTACGTGTGCGCTCCCGAATTTGATTTGGGTGACGCCGACCGGCCAAAGCTCCGATCATCCTCAATATAATGATGGCAGCGGACCGCAATGGGTGGCAAACATCGTCAACGCCATTGGCGAGAGTAGCTGCAATTACTGGACAAACACGGCGATCGTCGCGCTATGGGACGACTGGGGCGGCTGGTACGATCACGAAGGCCCGAGTTTTCTGCCGCCGCCGTATAGCGCATACCAATATGGCTTCCGAGTGCCAATGATCTTCATCTCGGCCTACACGCCGCAGGGCTATATAGATAAACATCGATCCGACTTTGGCACAATCGCGCGGTTTGTCGAATACAACTTCGGAATTGCAATTGGGGCGCTGGGCTTTACAGATAACCGCGGTGATCTTACGCAGCGGCTGCAAGGATTTTACAATCTTCAGATGTCCCCGCGGCCGTTCGTGCCGATTCCTACGGCGCGGGATGCCGCATCTTTCATCAACGACAAGTCGCGGCCGCTGCCACCGGACAACGACTGAAGGCGCCGACTGAGCAGCGGAAGGACTGGCGCATTGGCCTCTGATCTAGCCGAGCCGACGTTCATCACCGATGTGCCGGCGCGGCTGGACCGGTTGCCGTGGAGCCGGTTTCACTGGCTGGTTGTCACCGCGCTCGGCGCGACGTGGATTCTCGATGGCCTCGAGGTGACGATCGTCGGTTCGCTCTCGGCGGCGCTTACGCGTTCGTCCACGCTGCATCTGAGCGAGACGCAAATCGGGCTCGCTGGCAGCGCGTACGTGGCGGGTGCGGTGCTGGGCGCACTGTTCTTCGGCTATCTGACGGACCGCCTTGGCCGCAAGCGGTTGTTCACGGTCACGGTCGGCGTCTATCTCGTCGCGACGGTGCTGACGGGCCTGTCGTGGAATTTTGCCTCGTTCGCGCTGTTCCGCTTCGTCACCGGCGCCGGCATCGGCGGCGAGTACGCCGCGATCAATTCCGCGGTGCAGGAGTTCGTGCCGGCGCGGCGGCGCGGCCAGACCGACCTCATCGTCAACGGCAGCTTCTGGATCGGCGCGGCGCTCGGCGCGCTCGGCTCCATCGTCGTTCTCGATCCCCGACTGTTTCAACCGGACGTGGGATGGCGGCTCGCGTTCATTATCGGCGGTTTGCTGGCGCTCATCATCATTTTCCTCCGCCGCTTTCTGCCGGAGAGCCCGCGCTGGCTGATGACGCATGGCCGGCCGGAAGAAGCCGAGCGCATCGTTATGGAAATCGAAGCGCGTGTCCGAAGCGAGGCGCCTTTGCCGGAGATCAATTCCGCGCGTTTGCGGCTCACGCGGTTGCACCGGCTGACGCTCGGTTCCGTGGCCGGGACGTTGCTCCGGCGATATCCGAAACGCGTGGTGCTTGGACTTGCCCTGATGGCCACGCAGGCGTTCTGCTACAATGCCATCTTCTTCACCTATGCACTCATTCTTACGCGCTTCTACGGCGTGGCGCCGGCAAGCGTCGGCTGGTTCATTCTGCCGTTTGCGCTGGGAAATTTTCTCGGGCCGCTTCTGCTCGGGCACCTGTTCGATTCGATCGGACGCAAGCCGATGATCGCGTTCACCTATGCGCTGTCGGGATTGCTGGTCATTGCCGCCGGAGGTTTGTTTGCCGCGGGCGCGTTGAGCGCGAGTACGCAGACGATGGTCTGGACAGTGATCTTCTTCTTTGCTTCTGCCGGCGCCAGCGCAGCTTATCTGACGGTCGGCGAATCCTTCCCGCTGGAAATGCGCGCGTTGTCGATTGCGCTGTTCTATGCGTTCGGAACGGGCCTTGGCGGAATCGTGGGGCCGGCGTTGTTCGGGGCGCTGATTGCCACCGGCGCGCGCAGTGAAATTCTGTGGGGTTATCTGCTCGGAGGATGCCTGATGCTGATCGCCGCCGCCGTCGAGCTTGCCCTCGGCGTTCCGGCCGAGCGCAAAATGCTCGAGGATGTGGCGGCGCCTCTTTGCCAGGTCGGGCGTGACACGGGCGGCTGAGGCGCGACGAGCGGTTTCGCTCTCTGCACATCGCGCCCGGTGAGCGCGGCGAGGAAGCGATCGCCCCAGTACTTGATGTCGTTGTCGAGAAGCGCCTGGTAGAGCTTCTTGTGGCGCTCGATGCGTTCGGCGAGCGGCATGTCCAGCGCCCGCGCAATGGCAACGCCGACGGCTTCGGGATCGTATGGATTGACGAGGAGCGCCGCATTCAGCTCTGCCGACGCGCCGGCAAAGCGGGAGAGGATCAGCACGCCGGGATCGTCCGCATCCTGCGAGGCCACGAATTCCTTGGCCACGAGATTCATCCCGTCGCGCAACGGCGTGATGAGGGCGACGCGGGCCGAACGATAAAGACCGGCGAGGGCTGTGCGCGTGTAGGCGCGGTTCACGTAACGCACCGGTGTCCAGGCGACTTCGCCATAGGTGCCGTTGATGCGGCCGGCGGCAGAGTCGATCTCCCGCTCCATGTCCGCGTATTCGGGGATGCCGGAGCGGCTCCTGGGTGTGATCTGTAAATAAGTGACCTGCCCACGCCATTTCTGGTTGGCAACGAGAAAGCGTTCGAACGCTTCCAGGCGCAGCGTAATTCCTTTGGTGTAATCGAGCCGGTCAACGCCAAGGACGAGCATGCCGGGAACGCTGTCGCGCACCTTGCGGACGAAGCTCGATCGGGCCGCCCGACGCGCGCGCCGCGTGAATTCCTTCGTCTCGATCCCGACCGGAAAGGCGCCCACGCGCATGGTCCGCTCGTCTACGCCAATCCCGCGCGGGATATGGGCCGGCATTCCGCATTCGCTGGAAAGATAACGGGCGAAATTCTGGGTATCTCCATCCGTCTGGAATCCGACCAGATCGTAATGCATCAGCGCCGGGATGAGCCGCTCATGGTTCGGCATCGCCGTGAGAATCTCCGGCGGCGGCATCGGGATGTGCAGGAAGAATCCGATCCGGTTGTGCCGCCCGCGCTCGCGCAAGGCTTTCGCGAGCGGCAGCAGGTGGTAGTCGTGTACCCAGACGATGTCTTCCGGCTCCAGCACCTTGTCGAGTTGGGCCGCGAAGTGATCGTTGACGCGCAGGTAACCGGTCAGATCGCGCCGGGTGAATTCCGCAAGGTCCAGGCGATAGTGCAGGATCGGCCAAAGCACCCGGTTCGCGAAACCGTTGTAATATTCCTCGTAGTCGTCTTCGCTGAGATCGGTGACGATGTACGTAACGCCGTTGGCCCTGAGCGTCTGCGTCGCGGTTTCGCCCTCAGGTTTGACCTCGCCGCTCCAGCCGAGCCACACGCAGTCATGCCGCTTCAGCGTCGCCTTGAGCGCCACCTCCAGTCCGCCGGCATGAACCGCACGCTCCGGCGAGGGAACCGCGACCCGGTTCGAAATTATGAAGACGCGTGCCAATACCGATCCTCCCAGCTGCGGGACAGGCGCATGCCCGTCGTGATCAACCCAGCCATGGAGTAGGTCTGCGGAAAATTGCCCCACAACGCGCCGGTGCGCGGGTGTACGTCCTCGGATAGCAGGCCGTACCGATTCCTGATCTCAAGCGCATCGCGGAACATATTGCGCGCCTCCTCCACACGGCCGAGAAGGGACCAGGCATCGATCAACCAGAAACGGCAGACGAGAAAGGCGGTTTCCGGCAGCCCGAAGTCATCCTCACCCGCATATCGCATAACGTGACGTTCGCGCAGAAGTTCCTGATCGATGGCACGAACGGTGGAGATAAATCGGGGATCCTGCGCGTCGATGAGCCCAAGCTCCGGCATCAGCAACACGCTCGCGTCGAGATCGTTCGTATCGCCGGCGGCGGTGAAGGCGCCACGCTTTTGATTCCAGCCACGCTGTAAAATGGCGGCCTGAACCTCTTCCGCAATTTTGTTCCAGTACACGGCGCGGTCGGAAAGGCCTAGCCGCGCCGCAACGGCGGCCACCCGGCTGACGCCAGCCCAGCACATGGCGGCGGAATGCGTGTGGAGCCTTTTTCGGCCGCGGTATTCCCAAATGCCGGCATCGGGCTCAAGTGCCAGAGCGGCAGCTTTCGCGCCGAGCTTCTCCAGCAGCCGGAATTCCGGTTCGCCCGCGGGCCGCGGCAACCGTTTGTCATAGAACATAGGGGTCGCGGCAAGGATCACGCTGCCATAAGCGTCATGCTGCACCTGCTCGACAGCAGCATTGCCGACGCGCACAGGTCCGTACCCGTTGTATCCCTGAAGATTCGGAGCGAATCGCTCGGTCAGGACGTCGTTCGGAACGATGCCGTACAGTGGCTTCAGTTCGGGTGTGTTCGCCGCGGCGATCCCGAGCGTGTAACTGATGAAATCTTCCATCGTGCGGGTTGCGCCGATGCGGTTGAGCGCCTTTACGACGAAATACGCATCGCGCAGCCAGCAATAGCGATAATCCCAGGTCCGCCCCGAACCGGGGCTCTCGGGAATAGAGGTCGTCAGCGCGGCAACGATGCCACCAGTCTCTTCGAAATTGCTGAGCTTGAGGGTGATGGCGGCGCGGATGATGGCATCCTGCCAGTCATAGCCGATGGACAGGCGCCGCACCCACTCGAGCCAGTACTCTCTTGTGCGATCGGCCATATCGCGGCACGTGCCGGCAAGCTCGCTGGGGAATGGCTCATCCGGACCGAATACGAGATGGACCGGACGGGTGAGGAGGAACGGTGCCTCCTTTTCGATGTAGGCGAGCGGCGCGTCGGTCGTGAGGCGCACCGCGGTTTCGCCGCCCCAGTAGCGGATGTGATTGCTTCCCAGCGAGCGCTGCGGCATCGCCTCGCCGTAATTGTGCGTCGGCCGAAATCGAATCGTAATCCGCGGGATACCGCTGATTGGTTCGACAATGCGAACGAGCTGCGGCGAGCGGGTGACGCGACCAAAATTGCGAAAGCGTGGCGCGAAATCGGTGATACGGACGGCCCCGCCGTCATCGGCCGTGAGAGTAGTCGAGACAATCGGCGTATTGCGCACGTAGTCCGATTGTACGTTTGCGAGCCGGTCGAGAACGACGTCGGAAAATCCCTTCTCCTCATTGCCGGAAAGCAGGCGGCAGAATACCGGATCTCCATCGAACCGCGGGAAACACCACCAGACCAGTCTCGAAGAAGGTTCGACCAGAGCCGCCGTCCGGCAATTGCCGATGACGGCAAGATCCAAGCCTTGCGGGGTCATGCGCGCGCATCCTTACCAGCGAGTTCGGCGAGCCAATGGCGTACATCCAGCGGAGATCGGACGAACGACGATGCACCAGGCAACGAGCGGCCGACGGAAATTCCGACACCTCCGAATTCAGGCAGCCGGGCAAAGGCATCCTCGTCGGTCGTGTCATCGCCGAAGAAGACCGGCCGGCGGCCGGCGAAAGGTTCGTATTGCATGAGATCGTGCAGGCCGGTTCCCTTGTTGAATCCGCTCGACTTGATCTCAATGACCGCTTTTCCACACATCACTTCGAGCTCGCGATCAAGGGCGTTGAGCTTCGCGTTCACCATCCCGAAAACCTCGTTCTCGAGCTCCGGCGCGCGACGATAATGTATGGCGAACGTATAATGCTTGTCTTCGAGGCGAATGCGCGGATCGAGCTTGCCGATGTCGGCGAAATCCGCCTCGACGTTGGCGCCAAGGGAGCGCGCGCGGCGATGTATGCTCCCATGCGGCGAAAGGCGCACTTCAGCGCCATGGCAACCGACAGCGGCGAACCCAAGCGGCGCAAACAGCCTGTCGACCGAGGCGAGTGTGCGGCCGCTGACGAGAGCGAGCGCCCCATTCAGCGCATCGCGCACACGCGAAAGGTTCAGTTTCAGCGACTCCGGAACATTTACTGCTTCCGGAGTCGGAGCGATATCGATAATCGTGCCATCAATATCCAGCAGGAGCGCGTCCCGGACTGGATCGATCGCGGGAAAGCCGTCCTTCGCCGATGATCTTTCGGCGGTCAAGTTTACGTCACCGAACTCCACCGACTTATCTATCATGCACCCTCAGGCAAACCGCAAGCCGCGATGTTCAAATGCGCCGATTTCATGCCGCTCTCGTCACCCTTTTGCGCTTTCTTTTCGTGCGTCGGCCCGTTTTCCTGGGCCCACTCGCGTGCAGCAGATTCAGGGCTGAATTCACCAGCGCTACATGTGAGAACGCCTGAGGGAAGTTTCCAAGCATGCGCTTGGCTCGCGGATCATATTCCTCCGCAAGAAGGCCGACATCATTGCAGAGCCTTAGGAGACGCTCGAACATACGGCGTGCGTCGTTCTTTCGTCCCAGCAAAAGATAGTTGTCCACCAGCCAAAAGCTGCAGGCGAGGAACGCGCCTTCCCCGGGAGGAAGCGCATCGATACCGGTCTCGGTCTCATAGCGGAGCACAAGCCCGTCCACCCTGAGTCGCTTCTCGATCTCACGAAGAGTGTTGCGGATACGCCGGTCTTTGGCCGGCAAGAAACCCACGATCGGCAGCAACAACAGGCTCGCGTCCATGCGGTCGGAACCGTAACTCTGGACGAAGCAGTTTCGCTGGGGATCCAAGCCATGCAGACAGACATGAGCGTGAATCTCGTCGGCAACTTTCTTCCAGTGGGCCCGCGCCTTCGCATCCATGTTGGAAGAACTTGCGGCGCGGTCGAACGCGACCCATGCCATCACCTTGGAATGCGTGAAATGCTGCGGTGCGCCGCGGATTTCCCAAATACCTTCGTCCGGCTGCCGCCAGATCTGCTCAAGATGTTCAAGAAAAACGTCTCGAATTTCCGTTCGGCGCGGGACGCGGGACAAACCGCCCTTGTTCGCCAGGGCCATGGTATCGGCGAGCTCGCCGTATATGTCGAGTTGGAGTTGCAATGCCGCTGCATTGCCAACTCGAACCGGCGCCGAGTTTTCATAGCCAGGCAGCCATTCCAGTTCCCATTCCTCGAGCCGGCGTTCTCCGGCCACGCCGTACATGGTCTGGAATTGATCCGGGCTTCCGGCAATCGAGCGCACGAGCCAGTGTTGCCATGCCGCCGCCTCGTCGAGATATCCGGCGTTCAGGAACGCCAGCAGGGTAAAAGCGGCATCGCGCAGCCAGCAAAAGCGATAGTCCCAATTGCGCGGGCCTCCGATTTGCTCGGGCAACGATGTCGTAGGCGCAGCAACAATTCCGCCGGTTGGCCGATAACTCAGAGCTTTGAGCGTAATGAGCGACCGGCGCACGGGTTTGAGCCATTTGCCCTCAAAACCGCACCGCGTGCTCCAGGCTTTCCAGAATTTCTCCGTCGCCGCCAAGGCAACGGCGACATCGAGCGGGAGCGGTGGAGGCAAATGCGAGGCCACGTAGGTCATCACGAACGGAACCGCTTCGGCTTTCTTGACGATGAACTCACCTTGCGTGCGCAGGTCCTTGCCGCGAATGGGGACCGGTGTGCGGATCACGAGCATGTTGGGACCGGCCGTGGCGGTGACTGTCATCTCATCCTGGCGATTCACCCACGGCACGGAAATTCCGTAGTCGAACCGGATGACGAGATCGGTGTGCATCCGCACCGCGCCTTCAAGTCCCATCACCAGCCGCACAATAGTTGAATGCTCTTCCTCGACCGGCATGAAGTCGACCAGCGCGACTTTGCCGCTCTTCGTCGCAAAGATCGTCTCCAGAACGAGCGTTCCCGGACGATAGCGGCGCTTGACAGTCGCCGCGGCTTTGGGCGCGATCAGCCATCGTCCGTTCTCGGATGTGCCCAGCAGGGCTGCGAAGCAGGCGCCGGAATCGAAACGAGGGAAACAAAGCCAGTCGATCGAGCCATCGTTGCAGACAAGCGCGGCGGTGCGCATGTCGCCGATCAGGGCATAATCTTCGATCAATCCCGGCATTCCGATCCGCTCACGAAACCCGCGGCTCCTTTAAGCCGGCTCGCCGCCGCCCGATCGAGAAACCAGATAATGTCGCCCTCCGATTGCACGCGGGCCGCCGGCAAGATCAAATCTCCTTCGAGGGCGCGGCGGACAGCCTCCGATTTTTCCACGCCCGTTACGAGAAACGCGACCGCGCGGCTCGACTGAATCGCGGGATAGGTAAGGGTGATCCGCGGCTCAGTCTCGTGTGGGACGGCTGAAACCCAGCGCGTTCGTTCTTCCAATGCCGAATCGCCGGGGAACAGTGATGCCGTGTGACCGTCATTGCCGACGCCGAGCAGAACCAGGTCGAAGATTTGTCGCTGCGGCGACAGAGTTTCCGCGCCGTAGATGCCTTTGAGCGCTTCTTCGTACTTGCGAGCAGCGCTTTCGATATCACTTCGCGGCATAATGGGATGGACGTGCTCGACCGGCACGGGCACATGTGCGAGTAGTGTTTCGCGAACCATCCGGTAATTGCTTCTGATGTCGTCCTGCGGGACGTAGCGTTCATCGCCCCAGAACAATTCGATGCGATGCCAGTCGATACGGTCGCGAAAGGGCCCCGAGGCAAGCTCGCGATAGAGTGCTCGTGGCGTATTCCCGCCCGCCAGCGCGATGCGGAAAGTCCCCGGTGCCTGCGAAATTCTGTCTGCTATCCATCCCGCGGCGCGGGACGCGACGTCTTGGGGATCGGGCACGATATCAATGAGCGGTTGCGATCTTGGCTGACTCATTTCGTCGTATTGATTTGACGCCATGCGTGCCCATCGCGCGCAATCAGGTCATCTGCCGCTTTGGGCCCAGGGCTTCCGGCCGTGTAGTTGGGAAAATCGGTCGGCCGCTTTTGCGCCCACGCCTCCAGCACCGGCTGAACGACGGCCCATGCGGCTTCGACTTGGTCCGCGCGCTGGAACAGTGTCTGGTCACCGGCGAAGCAGTCGTGAAGCAACGTCTCGTAGCCAACGGCGGGCGGCTGCTTGAACCAATTGGCGTAGCGGAAGTCCATCGCCACATTCTCCATCATCATATGGGGCCCGGGCTTCTTCGCATTGAACTTCAGCCGAATGCCTTCGTCGGGCTGGATTTGCAAAATCAGCCAGTCGGGCCCCAATTCACCCGTCGGCGTTTCACGGAACAAGGTGAGCGGCGCCTGCTTGAAGCGGATCGCGATTTCCGTCGAGCGCTTCGGCATGCGCTTGCCGGTCCGCAAATAGAATGGCACGCCTGCCCATCGCCAATTGTCAATGCACAAACGCAGAGCCACGAACGTCTCCACGGTCGAGTCCTTGGCCACGTCCGGCTCTTCGCGATAGCCGCAGACATGATTGTCGCCGATTGCTCCCGCTGCATATTGTCCACGCACGGCGTCTTCTTCGGCCAGGGGATGAACGGCTTTGAAGACCTCCGCCTTTTTCGCGCGAATGGCGTCCGCGTCGAAGGAGGCCGGAGGCTCCATAGCTGTCATGGCGACGAGTTGGAACAGATGGTTGGGTACCATGTCGCGCAGCGCGCCGGTCGCTTCGTAGAACCTTCCGCGCTTCTCGATGCCAATGGATTCTGCGACCGTAATCTGCACATGGTCGATGCGGTCGCGGTTCCAGATCGGCTCGAACAGGCCGTTCGCAAACCGCAGCGCCAGGATGTTCTGGACCGTCTCTTTGCCGAGAAAATGATCGATGCGATAGATCTGGTCCTCGCGCAGCACTTTGAGAATGCGTTCGTTCAGCGCTTTTGCTGAAGGCAGATCGTGGCCGAACGGCTTTTCGATCACCACGCGCCGCCAGCTTTCGTCTTCCTTGGTCAGGCCCGCAGCGCCCAACGCATCGACGATCGGTCCGAAAAATCGATCGGCGGCGGCAAGGTAGAAAACGGCATTTCCTTCGAGGCTCATTTCTTTATTGCGCATGCGCAAATGCTCGCTCAGGCGCTGATACGACGTGGACTCCAGGAAGTCCCCTGCGATATAGCTCATTTTCTGGGCTAGGCGCGTCCAAACCTGTTCGTCAATTCGCCTGAGTTCGAATTCACCCTTGCCGGATGCGACGATCTTTTCCAGGAAGTCGTGTAATCCCGCGCACCAGTCGGCCGCGCTCTTTTCGTTGTGATCGAAGCCAATCACGGCAAAGCGCTCAGGCAGCAAATTCTGGCTGGCGAGATTGTACAGCGCCGGAACGATGAGTCGCTTGGTCAGATCACCGTTTGCGCCGAAGATGACGAGCGCGCAGCACGGAGCGCATTCACGAACATTTCTACGATTGTCGGCATTCATCGCGGGCCGGCGGCCTTTCCCTCCGCCGTTCCTTTGACAATCGGCGATTCCACGTGGCCGCCGAACTGGTTGCGCATCGCCGAGAGCAGACGGTTGGCGAAATCGTGCTCCACCCGGGAGGCAAAGCGGGCGTAGAGCGATGCCGTAATCACGGTCGCCGGCACGGCTTCTTCGACGGCGGCATTCACGGTCCAGCGACCCTCACCGGAATCCTGTACATAACCCCCGAAAGCGTCGAGGTCCGGACTTTGCGCCAGCGCAATCGCCGTGAGATCGAGCAGCCAAGAGGAGATCACGCTGCCGCGCCGCCAGACCTCGGCTATGTCCGTCAAGTCCAGGTCGAAACGCTCCTCGGCTGGCAGACTCTCATGCGCGCGGCCGCGCAGGATGTCGAACCCTTCCGCATAGGCCTGCATCAGGCCGTATTCGATGCCATTATGGACCATCTTCACGAAGTGGCCGGCGCCGCTCGCGCCGGCGTAGATGTAGCCGCGCTCGGGACGCGGATCGCGGTCGTCGCGCTTTGGCGTGCGCGGAATTTTGCCGATACCCGGCGCGAGCGTCGCGAAGATTGGATCGAGGCGCTGCACAATATCCTCGTCGCCCCCAATCATCAGGCAATAGCCGCGCTCCGGTCCCCAGATGCCGCCGGACGTGCCGACGTCGACATAGTGAATGCCTTTCGTGCGGAGAGTTCTTGCGCGCCGGATATCGTCCTTGAAGAATGTGTTTCCGCCATCGATAATTGTGTCGCCGGAGGCGATCTGCTCCGATAGCGCGACGATGGTTGCTTCGGTCGGCTCGCCCGCCGGAAGCATGATCCAGAGGATGCGTGGGATTTTAAGCTTCTCGACAAGATCGGGCAGGCTTTCTGCCTGCCGCGCACCGTCTTTTGCAACGGCTGAAGCTGCTTCCGTGTTTCGATCGAATGCGACGACCTCGTGTCCGTTGCTCATCAGGCGGCGCGCGATATTGCCGCCCATGCGACCCAGACCGATAATTCCAATCTGCATCACAACCTCTAATGCAGCGCTTCCTCGATTGCCTGGCGCAATGATGCGATTCCGCTCTTCAAATCTTTTAGATGCACGCGCATGGCCGGGCGGCCTCGCTCATTGAGAACCGCGAGATCGCCCAGGGCCTGCGCGAGCTGGACATTGCCGAAGGTGATATTGCGATTCGGGACCTGCAGGTCATCCTGATGGTCGCAGGTGATTTCAAGGAAGACGCCCGTGGCCGGTCCACCTTTGTAAGCTTGCCCGGTCGAGTGCAAATAGCGGGGGCCGAAGCCGAGGCAGGTCGCCACGTGTTTGCGGTCGCGCACCTGCATCCGGATTTCGTGGAGAAGCTGCTCATGCTCGCGCGTGCGCGGGACGTACGCAAGCAGGGCGAAGTAATCGTCTGCCGCAATCCGCGCAAGATGGCCTTTCATATATTGTGCGAGCGTGTTGGCCCGCAGCGAGGGATCGCCGCTCGCGGTTTCGGCGAACAACCCCACGCCGTCCGTGGCAAAGACGGGTTTTGGGCCGGCCTCTCCGCCTTGTTCGAGCTGTTTCGTCATATCGCGTGCGCGCACCTTTGCGGCCTCCACATCGGGCTGATCGAACGGATTGATCCCGATCATTGCGCCGGCCATGGCGATGGCCACCTCGAGGACGAAGAACAACTGCCCGATCTGATAGGAATCGCTGATGGCGATGCGGATGACGGGATGTCCCGCCTGTTCCAGCGCCGCGAGCTTGTCCGACGGATCGTCGACTCCTGCGAGATGAACGTGAATGAAAACGCGGTCCTTCCCGTAAACGTCGGGGTCAGCCAGGTCTTCTCCATCGACGGGGATCAATCCTTTGCCCTGCTTGCCGGTGGACTCCGCAATCAGTTGCTCGAGCCACGCGCCGATGCTCGCAACCGGCGCCGAAGTTGCGATGGTGATCTTGTCTCGACCGAATTTGGTCGCAAGCACGCCAAGCGCGATCCCTAGTCGAGCGCCGGGATTGGCGGCCGGTGGCACGCAGGAATCGCAGCTGCGCATCATGCGGCGGGTCTCATTGCAGAGCCTTCCGATATCGAGCCCCATGGCTGCGGCAGGGATGAGTCCGAACTTCGACAGCACCGAATAACGGCCGCCGATTTCCGGATCGCCATGGAAAATGCGCGCGAAGCGTTGTTCCTTGGCCGCCTTTTCGAGCAGTGAGCCGGGATCGGTGATGGCGATGAACTGTTTTCCCGGCTCAGCGGAATGCCGTGTCACTTTTTCGAAGAAGTAGTCCTTGAGGATGTTCGGTTCGAGCGTACTTCCGGATTTCGACGACACGATGAACGCCGTCTTGGCCAGATCGACCTTCTCCTCGATGGCATGGATGTCATCCGGGTCCGTAGAATCCAGCGCGTGAAAATCCGGCCAGCCCGGCCATTGATCGAAAACCTGATGAAGAACTTCCGCGCCCAGGCTCGATCCACCCATGCCGAGCAGCACCACGTTGGTGAAGCCAGACGACTCGATCCAGCGCGCGAATTCCCTGTAAGCCAATTTGTCTGCGCATTCACGGACAGGGCTGTCGAGCCAGCCGAGCCATCGGTCTTCGTCCTTGTTGGTCCAGAGCGATTTGTCTTTTTTCCAGAGCTTCCGCACGTCGCCGTTTTCCGTACGGCGCTTGACCTCGTCAGCCACAGCGCTCTGCGCTGCGCCGAGGCTTTCGGTCATCGTCAACATGGTCCCGGCGGTCAGCCTTGCGCGCTTGTCGGTCAGCGCGGCATAAAGCTTGTCGGCCGCGTCGGCGAACAGCTTCACGCCTTCTTCGACCAGCTCATCCGTGACCTGATCGAGCGAGATGCCGCATTTCTCGAGCATATCGAGAATGCGCTGCGCTTCGTCGACACCGCTTTCAAGTGTCAGCTGCGGGCTTCCATGCTCGCGGAATGCTTCCAGCGTCTCGCGCGGCAACGTGTTGACGGTATCCGCGCCGATCAGATTGTCCACATAGAGCACATCCGAATAGGCACTGTTCTTCGTGCTCGTCGAAGCCCAGAGCAGCCGCTGCGGACGCGCGCCGCGCTGTGCAAGTTTCTCCCAACGCGGGCCGGAGAAGATCCGCTTGTATTGCTGATAAGCGAGTTTCGCGTTGGCAACGGCCACTTTCCCGCGCAATGCCGCAAGGCAAGCCGTCTTCTCGCCCGGTTCTTCTTGGAGCCGCTTGGCAATCCGCTTGTCGACTTTCGAATCGATGCGACTGACAAAGAAGCTCGCCACGCTGGAGATGCGGCTTAGGTCTTCATCCGACGGCCGCATTTCGAGGCCCGCGATGTAGGCGTCGGCAACCTGCTCATAGACCTTGCGCGAGAAGAGCAGGGTAATGTTGATGTTGAGACCGGCGCCGGTGCAATCGCGGATGGCCGGCAGGCCTTCCTGCGTGGCCGGAATCTTCACCATCAGATTGGGCCGCGCGATCTCCTCCCAAAGCGACTTTGCTTCGGCGGTCGTTTTGTCCGTGTCGTAGGCGATGTAAGGCGACACTTCGATGCTGATGAAGCCATCGGCGCCGTTCAGCTTGTCAAAAGCAGGACGGAAGGCGTCTGCGGCCGTGCAAATGTCGGCAACTGCCAATTTGCGGAAGATCGTGCCGATGTCGCAATCCTGTTCGACGTAGTGCTGGATATCGGCGTCGTATTCCTTTCCCTTGTCGATCGCCTTTTCGAAGATCGATGGGTTGGACGTCATGCCCTTGAGCCCATCTTCGTCGATGAGCTTCCTGAACTCGGTGCTTGCGAGAAATTCGCGGCTCAGAAAATCGAGCCAGATCGACTGGCCAAGGGCCTCCAGTTCCTTCAAGCGATTCATGCGGACCTCGCGCGATCGATCTGCGCCCGCGCGGCAGCCTCGATCGCTTCGACAGTGATTCCGAATTTTTTGTAGACGTCCTGGTAAGGCGCGGACGCCCCGAAGCTGTGCATCCCGATGCTGGCACCATCGAGACCCACGTAATGCTCCCAGCCGATCGTCGCGCCGGCTTCCACCGAGACCCGCGCCCGCATTTCCGGTGGCAGCACGCTATGCCGGTATTTTTCGTCCTGCCGATCGAACAATTCCCAACTCGGCATGGAGACGACGCGGACGCGAATGCCATTTTTTGAGAGGCGATCCTGGGCTTCGAGGCACAGATGCACTTCGCTGCCCGTGCCGATCAGGATCACCTGCGGCCGGTCGCCGGGGGGATCGGAGAGAATATAGCCGCCTTGCGAAAGAGCGTCCGCGGGATTGTATTTCTTGCGGTCGAGCGTTGGCACTTTCTGGCGCGTGAGAACGAGGCATGCCGGCTCGTTCTTCAGTTCCATGATCACCCGCCAGGCTTCCGCGACCTCGTTGGCGTCGCAGGGGCGGATGACGATCATATTCGGAGTGGCGCGCTGCGTAATCAGCTGCTCGATCGGCTGGTGCGTTGGCCCATCTTCGCCGAGTCCGATGGAATCATGTGTATAGATCCAGATGCTGGGAATGTGCGAGAGCGAGGAAATCCGCAACGCCGGCTTCATGTAGTCGCTGAAAATGAGGAACGTCGAGCCATAGCCCCGCAGGTCCGACATGGTGAGGCCGTTGACGATCGTTCCCATCACGTGCTCGCGCACGCCGAAATGGAAATTGCGACCTGAGATATTCGCTTCGAAGAACGGCTCATTTTTGATAACAGTCTTCGTCGATGGGGAGAGGTCAGCGGCGCCGCCCGCGAGCCAGGGAACGTTCGCCGCGATTGCGTTCAGGACCTCGCCGCCGGAGTCGCGCGTCGCCTTTCCCTTCTCATCGGGCGGAAATTGCGGGATGTCCTTTGTCCATCCCGCAGGAAGCTCACGGAAGCGCATCAGATCAAGCTGACCGGCCAATTCCGGTTGTGCGCGGCGGTAGCGCTCGAGCAGTTCGTTCCATTGCGCATGCAATTCGCGGCCGCGCTTGCCGAGCCCGTCGGCAATGTGCTCCCGCACGCCGTTTGGCACCAGAAACTGCGCATCCTCCGGCCAGCCATAGGCGCGCTTGGCGCCGCGGACATCGCTTTCGCCGAGTGCCTCTCCGTGCGCCTCCTTCGTATCCTGTTTCGTCGGTGCACCGTAGCCGATATGGCTGCGGACGATGATGAGCGTCGGCCGCTCGCGCGTCGCTTCGAAGACCGAGAGCGCTTCGTTAATCGCGCGGGTGTCGTTCGCGTCCGCGACGTGCAGCACATTCCAGCCATAGGCGGAGAATCGTGCAGCGACGTCTTCTGTGAACGTAATTTCCGTCTCGCCCTCGATCGAGATGTGGTTCTGGTCGTAAATCCAGCACAGGTTTGAGAGATTCAGATGTCCAGCAATCGAGGCCGCCTCGCTGCCGACGCCTTCCATCAAATCGCCGTCGCTGCAGATGACGAAGACGCGATAGTTGAACAGCTCCAGATCTGGCCGGTTGAAATGATGCGCTTTCCAGCGCGCTGCGGCCGCCATGCCGACGCTCATGCCCACGCCTTGGCCGAGTGGTCCGGTCGTGACCTCCACGCCCGGCGTGCACCAATATTCGGGGTGGCCAGGTGTTTTGCTGTTCAGCTGGCGGAAGTTCTTCAGGTCATCAAGCGCAAGCCCTTCGCCGTCCGGCTCACGCACGTCCGCCAGGAAAAGCATCGAATAGAGCAGCATGGAGGCGTGACCGGCCGAGAGAATGAACCGGTCGCGGTTCTGCCAGCGCGCATCTGCCGGATCGTAGCGCAAATGAGTCTGCCAGAGCATGTACATGACCGGCGCCAAGGCCATCGGCGTGCCCGGGTGTCCCGACTTCGCCTTTTCCACCGCATCCATCGAAAGGGTGCGGATCGTGTCGATTGCAAGCCTGTCGAGATCGTCGGGCATCGTTCTCTGTGTGAACGCGTGACGAAGCATTGCCGCGCCGCGCAACCCCGGGAATTGTGGCAACGCGAGAGGAACCCTCGCGGTTCCTGTTCTGGCATGGACGGTGGTGTCGCGGCAATCTAACGTGAGCGGCGAAGTGAGGCAGGGCGCCGATTTTGTTCGTCCACACGATTTTCGATCTCCTCGCGTGGGCGAGCGCAGGCTTGCTTGGCTGGCGGATTTCGCGCGCCGGGCTGCTGAAATGTGTGGCGCCCGCGCTCAGCCTCAGGCGCGATCCATGGTATTTCGCATCGCTTGCGACTGGGGCGCTTGCCGGCGCAATCCTCTTCGGCAGCACGAACATGAGCTTGGCCGGCCTGTGGCCGCTCGGCCACTCGATCGCCGGCGCCATCGCGGGCGGCATTGTCGCGGTTGAACTCTACAAATGGGCGTGTGGGCTTCGGGGCTCGACCGGCCTGCCGTTCGTTGCACCGCTCGCGCTCGGGATCGCCATCGGGCGGCTTGGCTGCTTCTTCTCCGGATTGCCGGATTACACCTATGGTACGCCGACGGAGGTCCCTTGGGCGGTGGATTTCGGCGATGGCATCCAGCGGCATCCGGTGCAGCTTTATGAATCTGTGGCGATGCTCGCGTTTCTGGCGTTCTGGTTGCGATCGCTGTCCGCAGGATACCTGCCGATCATCCGCAACGGTTTCTATCTGTTCGTGGCGTGGTATGCTCTGCAGCGCTTCGCGTGGGAATTCCTGAAGCCATATCCGCCGATCGTGGGGCCGTTCAATATTTTCCACCTGATTTGCATCGCCTTGTTTGCATACAGCCTTTTCATGATGCGGGGGCAACGTGAGCTTCGTCCGGCCATCTAAGGACTACATCTTCTACGGGCAGACCACGTCGCTCTGCGAAGTGTGCCTGCGCCTTGTGCCGGCGAAGATCGTGTTCGAAGGGGAAGACGTCTTTTATCTGAAGCGCTGCAAGGACCACGGCGGGCAGAAGACAAAGGTCGCGAGCAGTATCGCCTACTACAAGTCTCAGAAGGACTGGCTGAAGCCCGGCGACCGGCCGCTCGCCTTCCAGAGCCGCACACATTTCGGTTGCCCGTACGATTGCGGCCTCTGCCCCGATCATGAGCAGCATTCCTGCCTCGCGCTGATCGAAGTCAACGACGAATGCAACCTGACTTGCCCGGTTTGCTTTGCGGATTCATCACCCAGGAAAACGCGTAACCGCTCGCTTGCCGAAGTCGATGCGATGCTGGAGACGCTGATCGAGAGCGAGCGCGAACCTGACCTGGTCCAGATTTCCGGCGGTGAGCCGACGATCCAC
The DNA here is from genome assembly GCA_035494695.1 of Rhizomicrobium sp. Lineage (GTDB taxonomy): Bacteria > Pseudomonadota > Alphaproteobacteria > Micropepsales > Micropepsaceae > Rhizomicrobium. The sequence continues at coordinate 18,103 of DATJGT010000060.1, forward strand.
CCGCAAATCCTCGAGATCCTGAAGCTGGCAAAATCGAAACCGATCCGCCACATCATGTTGAACACGAACGGCATCCGCATCGCGCGTGATCGCGCTTTCGTGGAGGAGCTGGCGAAGTTAGCGCCCGGCTTCGAGGTCTATCTGCAATTCGATTCGCGAAGGAAAGGCGCACTGGAAAATCTCCGTGGCGCGGATTTGCGGCGCGTACGGGATTCGGCACTTGCGAATCTGGAGGAACTCGGCATCTCGACAACCCTCGTCTGCGTCATCAAACGCGGCCAAAACGATGACGAGATCGGCGAGATCGTGCGCAAGGCGCTTACCTACAAATGTGTGCGCGGAATCACGTTCCAGCCGGTGCAGGATGCCGGCCGCAACGAGAATTTCGACAAGAATCGTGATCGGGTTCTTCTCACGGATATCCGCCGCGAGATTGGTTTGAATTCCGGGATTTTCGATCTGGATGATGTCATCCCATTGCCCTGCAACCCGGACGAAATCGCCATCGCTTATGGCTTGCGCGAAGGCTCCAGGGTGACGCCGATCACGAAGCTTATTCCGAAGCACGAATTGCTGGCAGCGGCGCCAAACACCATATCATTCGAAAAATATCCCGAGCTGCAGAGGCGCATCTACAATCTGATGTCGCTGTCCACCACGGGAGAGGCGACGAAGACCACGCTTGGCGATCTGCTTTGCTGCCTGCCGAAGGTCGAGGTGCCGGCCGATCTCGGTTACGACAAGGTGTTCCGCATCGTGATCGTGCAGTTCCTCGACAAGTACAATTTCTGCGTCGGCACGGTGAAGCGCTCCTGCATTCATTTCGTGACGCCTGACCGCAAGATCATTCCGTTCGATACGTACAATCTGTTCTACCGCGATGGCATCGATTCGCGCCTGAGGGAACCAGCCTATGTCTGATCCAAATGTGGCGGCCGCTGCGCCGCGAAAACCACATTGGAGCGCACTCGCCGTCGTGCTTCTTGTAATCGGTCTGCTCATTCTCATTCCATCCGGCCTGTGTACCGGTATTTTCGGGATCGGTGCGCTCTACGACGCGGTGACGAGTTCGTCGAGCGAGGGTTTCAGCATTTTGCTCGAGGCACTGATGTTCGGCGCGATTCCCATCGCCATTGGCGCGGCACTGGTTTATGCGGCATTCAAGGTACGAAAAGCCGGTTGAGACGATCGCATGAACATCGACCTTCTTTCTCCGGAGAGTTTCGCCAACGGTCATCCCGTCGCGCAGTACAGATGGTTGCGGGAGAATGCGCCGGTGTTCTGGCATGAGGAGCCGGGCGGCTCCGGTTTTTGGGCGGTGACGCGGTACAAGGACGTTTGGCAGGTCGATCGCGACTTCCAGTCCTTTTCTTCTGAACCAACAATCATGATTCGCGATCCTAGCCCGGATGAGCAGCAAGGCCTCATGGCCAACTACAAGATGATGCTCATGATGGATCCGCCGCAGCACACCGCCTATCGCCGGCTCATCCGGAACGAATTCACCCAACCGGTCACAGCGGAGCGAGTTCCGCGCATGCAGGCGTTGGCGCGACAGATCGTCGATTGCGTGATTGAAAAGGGAGAGTGCGATTTCGTAGGCGAGATTGCAGGCGAAATGCCTTCTTATGTGATAGCCGAGTTGATGGGCCTACCGCTCGAGCACGGGCGCGAGCTCTACAAGCTCACTGAAATTATACACACCTCGCCGGAAGCGCTGCCGCCAGGCGCCGGAATGGAAGCGGTGATGAGGATGTTTCAGTATGGGCGGCAGGTGATCGAACAAAAGCGCGCGCGACCAGCGGATGACCTCGCGACCAAACTGTTGCAGGCCGAAGTCGATGGAAAGGGGTTAGAAGATGTTGAGTTTCTCCTGTTCTTTCTTCTCCTGATCGATGCCGGCGGCGACACAACGCGCAATCTCCTCGGTTCCGGTCTTGTGGCGCTGCACGAAAACCCGGAGCAGCTCGCGCGGCTGCGCGCCGATATTCCCGGACGGCTTCCAAGCGCGCGTGAGGAATTGCTGCGCTACACCTCGCCGGTCGTCTATATGCGCCGCACGGCGAAACGCGACACCATCTTGGCCGGCGAAGAAATCAAATGTGGCCAGAAGGTCGTGATGTACTTCGGCGCGGCGAACCGCGATCTGGAGAAATTCGAGCGGCCGGATGAGCTCGATCTTCAGCGTTCGCCCAACGAACACATCGCCTTCGGCACCGGCCCGCATGGATGCCTCGGGCAGCACATCGCCCGCATCGAAATCGACGCGATTCTCACCGAAGTGCTGACGAGGCTGGACGAGCTTGAAGTTGGTAAGCCCGAATGGCTGCCGTCCAATTTCATTTCCGGCCCAAAGCACCTTCCCGTTCGCTTCAAACCTGCGCGTAGGCTCGCGGCCTGAGGCAGCAGCGCGGAACCCTCTTGTATGGCTGCCATTCGTGGCGGATGCTAGGCGCAACGTGCTCTGGGGCTTGGCATGACTGTTCCGACCATTCGCGGCGTGATTCGCCGCAATCTGCTGATCGTCTTTCTCGTTGCGCTGTTTGCCGGTGGTGGTGGCTTTTATCTGCTGCTGGAAAATGCGGCGATGAACGACGCGGAGCAGGAGGCCCGGCTGATGCTCTCGGCCGCCATGGCCATCCGCGGCTACACCACCACCCATGTGCTGCCGGACGTCACGAAATTGCACGACTCCATCTTTCACGAGGAGACGGTGCCTGCCTTTGCCGCGCAAACCGTGTTCCGGAGTGTCAGCGCTGGCGACAACGCGTACATGTACCGCGAGGCGGCGCTGAACCCGACATCGCTCAGCGACCGTGCCGGCCCGTTCGAAGTCGATCTCATCCGCCAATTCCAGAACGACGCCAAGCTCAAAGAGAAACGCGGTATTCTAGATCAGAGTGGAGATCGGCTGTTCTATCTTGCGCGCCCAATTCAGATCAAAGATGCAAAATGCATCATCTGCCATGACACGCCGGATCGCGCACCCAAGGCAATGATCGCCAAATACGGGCCGAACAACGGCTTCGGATGGCGACTTGGCGATATTGTCGGCGTGCAGCTGCTGACGGTGCCGGTGACGAAGCAGTTTCGCAGCACGATTGAACTGGTCGGTATTCTCATGGGTGGCCTCGCGCTCATTTTCGCCATTGCCTATTTCGCGTTGACTGCTGCCATGGAGGCGACGGTTTCCGCGCCGCTGGACAAGCTGGCGGAAGCGGCGGACCAGGCCAGCCGCTCGACATCCAGCACGCCGGAGCTGCCCACCTCGGGAGCCCGAGAAATTCGCGTTCTCGCCGAAGCGATTCAGCGTCTGCGCGTGAGCCTCACCAAGGCGCTCGCGCAGATCGGGGGCAAAAGTGCGTAACCTTGCGCGCACCGCGGTCGTCCCCGCCTTCATATTGGCCGCGCTGCTTTGGGCGGTGGCGCTGGTCACGGAGAGTGACCCTGTTCTCGGCGTGGGCCTCGCGCACGCTGTGCTGAGGGCGGCCGCCATCGTGGCGAGCGCAGTACTTGCGGTGATCGTTGCCGGCAAGCTCCTCCTCGGCATGGCGGCGAGCTTCACCGGCACGCCCGCCACAGGATTCCAGCGTGTCATCATCTACGGACTGCTCACGTTCGCGGCGAGCTTTGCGACACTGCGCTATTTCGGCTTCGATCTCACGGCGGTGCTCACAACCTCCGCGATTGTTACCGCGGCCGTCGGTTTCGCCATGCAGCCGACGCTCTCCAGCATGATCGCGGGCCTCGCGCTGCATGCGGACCGCGCGGTCCGTGTGGGAGATTGCATTCTGCTCGACAATGAAACGGTGCGCATCGAATCGATGAACTGGCGCGCCGCGATCGGCCGCAGGCCGGATGGTCGGCTGATCGTTGTGCCCAATGCCAAGCTGACCGAGGCGTTGACGGACGTGTTGCGCGCCGATGAAGCGCATCGCGCGGAATTCAGCTTCTTCGGGCCGCTCGATCATCCGCCGCAACAGATTTGCGAACTGGTCCGCGAACTCGTTTCCGATCTCGCGCTGGTAGACAAGAGCCGCCCGATTGCGGTGGCGCCTACGGCTTTCGATCCGCAGCAGGAATCGGTCCGTTTCCGCATCTTCTACTGGACTCGTAGCTATTGGGAGCGGCCGCTGATCGAAGGCGAGATTGTGCGCCGCATCTGGTATTCGTTCCAGCGCAACCGCATCGCGTTCCCGCACCCGACGGCGTGCGCGATTTCGGCGAGCACGCAAGGCGCCCTCGAACAGAAATTGCAGGATCCGGTGGAGCTTATGGCGCAGGTTGCGCGGGTTTTGCGTCCGGAATTTTTGCCGGACGCTGCCGAGGCCATCGCGAAGAACGCACAGCTGCTCCTCTTCGCGCCGGACGAGCGCATCGTCATGCCGGAATGGAGCGATGGCTGGCGCTACCTGCTGCTGCGCGGCGAAGCCTACGAAGTACCGGAGTTCGATCTTACGCCTGAGGTCACGAGCGCCGGCTCGCAGCTCGCGGTGGAACGGCTGGGGCCGACGGCGGCCATCACGCGGCTTGCCGATGACCTGTCCCTGATCATCGGTCCGTATGCGAAGCTCGCTGTCGTGCGTGCCGGCGATCGCACGCAAACCTACGAGCAGCTGTGCCGTGAAGTGGCGCAGGAGATCGAAGACCCGCGACGCCGTCAGATATTTCTCGACAAGATGCTGGCAACGAACCCGCGCCGCTGGTCACCCGGCGCAGTCATTGCCGTGCGCCGCAATGCGAGCGGCCAGCTTGCGTCCGAGCCCTCCCTGCGCGCGCACGGCGAAGTCGCTTTGCTCGGGATTCCAGCGGAGCTGATGGATCGGCTCACGTCTTCACCGCCACGCATCGCCGCGGCGGGGGCGTAGCTGGGCCGCTCCGCCATGGCCAGCGTGGACGGGCGGGCGACAGAAGGCGTAGCGCCTTCTCGGCGCCTGCCGCATCAACGCTTTCTTCACACTGTTTACCATATTTGTGTCGAAGTTTCTGCTCTGTTCTTATCTTTACTACAGTTTGACGTCCTTCATCCATATTTAGGCGCCAAATCCCTCATTTCCTTCATCTTTTCCGTTGACGAAATTGTTTATCCCATGTTATCCCATCTCATCCCATGCCAAGCGAGAGAACACTTCCCGCTGGGCAAGGCGGGCAAATCCGGGTCCGGACCGGAAGCCGCCGGGGTGAGGGGGCGTGCAGGCCGTGCAGGACTGCTTCACCGAGACGATCGTCAACAAGCTCGACGCAAAGGGCCGCGTCAGCATCCCCGCTGCCTATCGCCAGGTCCTCGCCCGCCAGGAAACCGAAGGCGTCTACTTCTTAAAGGCCGTCAGCGGCGAGCCGGCGCTCACCGGCTTCGGCAACGGCGTGCTGTCGCAGATGCGCGAACAGCTGAAGTCCTTCAATCCGATTTTCAGTAAGGGTTATGCGCTGCGCGCGCACGCCATTTTTGGACAAGCGCGACACCTCTCCTTTGACGACGAAGGCCGCATCCGTCTGCCCGACGATCTGATCGGGCATGTGGGCATAGAAGAGCGTGTGGCTTTCGTAGGACTTGGCGACACGTTCGAGGTTTGGAATCCCGACAAATTGGCGGCGGTTGAGCGGCGGCGCCTTGCCGAAGCCCGAGAGCTTTTCGACGCGAGCGGAGGCCAATCGTGAGTGGCCATCTTCCCGTGATGCTCGCCGAAGTGATCGAAGCGATCGAGCCGCGCGACGGCGCGCGCTACATCGACGGAACGTTCGGCGGCGGCGGTTACGCAAGCGCTATCCTCGATGCGGCGGATTGCAAAGTGCTCGGCATCGACCGCGATCCGGATGCGATCGCGCGCGGCAAGGAGATGGCGGCGCGCTTTTGTGGGCGACTCTCGCTGATCCAGGGAAACTTCTCCGAGATGGGCTCGCTTTTCGCGCAAACGGGCGTGACGCAAAGCGATGGTGTGGTTCTCGATCTGGGAGTTTCTTCGCTCCAACTCGACGAGCGCGCGCGGGGGTTTTCGTTTCGCGAAGACGGCCCGCTCGACATGCGCATGAGCAAATCCGGACCGTCGGCCGCCGATGTCGTGAACACCGCTGACGAGAAAACGCTGACGAATATTATCGGCCGCCTTGGCGAAGAGCGGCATGCGCGCCGTGTTGCCCGCGCCATCATTGCCGCGCGCCCGTTCTCGCGCACGCGCGAATTGGCCGACGTTGTCGCGAAAGCACTTGGCCCAGCCGCGTTGCGACAACCGATTCATCCCGCCACGCGGACCTTCCAGGCGTTGCGCATACATGTGAACGACGAACTCGGCGAACTCGAGCGCGGTCTTGTCGCGGCGGAGCGCGTGCTCAAAACCGGCGGGCGGCTTGCGGTGGTTGCATTCCATTCGCTCGAAGACCGCATCGTGAAGAGATTTCTTGCGGAGCGCAGCAAACCGCAGCCCGTTTCGCGACACGCGCCGGAGCGCCGCGTTTCGCAGAAACAAACGTTCCGCCTTGTCTGGTCGCGGCCGCGCGTCGCGACATCGGAAGAGATCGCACGCAATCCCCGCGCCCGTTCCGCCCGCCTTCGGGCGGCTGAACGCACAGCCCTTGCAGCTTGAGGAGAACAGCCATGATCCGCGTTGCCACCTTTTTCTGCTTCGCCGTTTCGGCGCTTGCCTGTCTCGCGCTCTATCACGTCTCGGAGCAGACGCGGGTCGCGCGGACGGAATTGTCCGCTGTGCACCGGCAGATCGCGGCGGAGCAGCAATCTCTTCACACGCTAGAGGCGGAATGGGGTCGCGTCGCCGATCCGGCGCGCATTCAACATCTGGCGCAGGCGCGCCTTGGCATGGACGACGCGCCGGCTATGGAACTCTCGTCGCTGAAGCTCCTGCCGCGGCGCGGCGACGAGGCTCCGCTCGGTGAGGGTCAGGTGCGTACCGCCAGCGCCGTGGTTCAGGCGGGTGATCCGCGCGTTCGGCTTGCGGCCGTGCAGGCCGGCGACTGACGTGGCGGCCGGTGGTGTCACGACCATTGTTCAACGACGCATTGCCATCGTCTCGCTGATATGCGTCGCCGCGTTCGCGCTGATCGGAGTGCGGCTGGTCGACCTCGCCATGCTGAAGGGCGGCTCCGCAGCAGCGTCGACAGCTGTCACGCGAACGATTGCTGCGCGCGCCGATATTCTTGACCGTAACGGTGAATTGCTCGCCCGCGATCTTGCGGTCCACGACGTCCTGATCCAGCCCTACTCGCTGACCGATAAACCAAAAGCCGCCCGCGATCTCGCGCTGGCGACGGGAGCAAACGAGAAGCGCCTGCTTCGCATGTTTCTCGCGCGTCAGAAACCGAATGAATTCGTTCTGATCGCGCGGCAAGTGACACCGGATGTCGAGGGCGAAATCGCAAGGCTTGGCTTAGCCGGGCTTGAATTCGATCCGGCGGTGAAGCGCTTCTATCCAAAGGGTCGAGCGGCCGTTCAGGTGCTGGGCCAAGTCGATTCAGACGGGCATGGGCTGACGGGTCTTGAGCTTGGCCTCGATCGGCAGCTGCGCGCCGGCCACGCGGCTCAGCTCTCGCTCGACACGCGTATCCAGTTCGCGCTCCTGCACGAACTGGAGGCAGCTCGCGCGCAATTCGCAGCGAAGGCGGCTGGCGGCATCGTGATGAACGTCAATACCGGCGAGATCCTCGCGATGGCCTCGCTACCTGACGGTTTTACGGATGAAAGTGAAGTCGGTGGCGGAAATCCATTCCGCAACCGCATGCTGCGCGATATCTACGAGCTTGGATCGGTGTTCAAGATTTTCGCATTCACGCTGGCCATGGACGATCGCACGGTCCGGCTTGATGAGAGTTTTCCGATCGGGCGTGGGTTTAAGGTTGGGCGTTACCTCATTCGCGATGCCGAGCACATGCCCCCAACGCTGACCGCGCGCGAGATCCTTGCCCAGTCTTCCAATGCCGGCACTGCCCAGATCGCGTTGCGCTCCGGCCCCGACCGTCAGCACGCGTTTCTCGCGAAGCTCGGGTTGCTTTCTCCCATTCGCGCGGAGGATCCGGAAGGCGCAAAACCGCTGCTCCCGCGGCGTTGGGGCGAGACGGAGACGGCGACGATCGGATTTGGCCACGGCATCTCCGTAAGCCCGCTTTCATTTGCGGCGGCGGCGGCAATCGTCGTCAATGGCGGGCGCCGAATTGCGCCGACATTTCTGAAGCGCTCCGGCGACGCGCGCGGCGAACAGCTGATTTCGCCGCAAACCAGCGCTACCATGCGCGAACTTCTTCGCTATGTCGTGACAAATGGCACGGGCAAGCTCGCAGACGTTCCCGGGTATGACATTGGAGGCAAGACCGGATCGGCGGAGAAGTCTGTGCGCGGGCGCTATGTCGCGCACAAGCTTTTGACATCTTTCTGCGCCGTCTTTCCTATCGACAACCCGCGCTATCTCGTGTTTGTCATGCTTGACGAGCCGCATGGCGCGAACGCCACCGGCGTAATGGCGCTTGCGGGCCATACGGCGGCGCCGCTTGCCGGGCGGGTCGTGGCGCGCATTGCGCCGATGCTGGAACTGCCGACGCAAGCACCAGTGCTCGCGGATGTCAGCGATCCTCCATAATGGAAACACAATCAAAAGAGATGCTGAACGCCGGTACGGTGGCTGATTACGGAATGGAGATGGCGACGAAATTTGCGGGCCTTGCGTGTGACAGCCGCGAGGTGAGGCCCGGCTATCTTTTTGCTGCGCTGCCCGGGACAAAGACGGATGGGGCCGCCTTCCTCGCCGAGGCAGTTCGCCGCGGCGCTGTAGCTATTCTGGGGCGTCCTGAACTCGCCGCGCGCGCTCGTGAGTTCGGAATTCAATTTCTTGCCGACGAGAATCCGCGCTTGCGACTTGCCCATCTGGCCGCCGAATACTTCGGCGCGCAGCCTTCGACAATCGCGGCTGTAACCGGCACCAACGGCAAGACGTCTGTCACCGTGTTCTTGCGGCAGATATGGGCATTTGCGGGATACAAAGCAGCAAGCCTGGGTACGATCGGACTTGTGACCCCGTCCGGCGAAGTGCCGCTGAGGCATACTACGCCTGATGCGATCGAGATTCAGAGACTCGCGGCCCAAATGAAACGGGAGGGCGTCGAGTATCTCGCGTTCGAAGCGTCAAGCCACGGGTTGGATCAATATCGCATCGATGGTCTCGAGATTGCGGCAGCGGCATTCACCAATATCACGCGCGATCATCTGGACTACCATGCAACCTTCGAGGCGTACCTCGCGGCAAAGCTTCGACTGTTCAGCGAGGTCGTTGGCAACGACGGCGCAGCAGTCATCAACGCGGACGCCTCTCACGCCGGCGCGTTTACTGCGGCCGCTACGGAGCGTCGCCTCAGGCTGATCACGGTTGGCCAAACGGGCAAGACTCTAAGGTTGCTTTCGGTTGAGCCGCGCGAGAGCGGACAGCAGCTCTCCATAGCTTATGCGGGACGTACATCTCGTGTTTTTCTGCCTCTGGCTGGCCGTTTCCAGGCTTCGAATGCGCTCGTCGCGTCGGGCCTTGCCATTGGCCTCGGCCAATCCGAGGAACCGGTGTTTGCTGCTCTCGGACAGCTGCAGGGCGCGCCGGGACGTCTCGAGATAGTTGCTTATGCGCCGAGCGGCGCCCCGGTTTACGTTGATTACGCGCACACACCGAATGCGCTCGAAATTGCGCTCGCCGCAATTCGCCCGCATGTGCAAGGAAATCTGCATGTGATCTTCGGCTGCGGCGGTGATCGCGATACGGGCAAACGTCCGCTGATGGGTGCGGCGGCGGCGAATCTTGCCGATATTGTCATCGTGACCGACGACAATCCGCGCAGCGAAGAGCCTGCCTTGATCCGGCGCCAAGCGCTGGCGGGGTGTCCGGGCGCGCGCGAAATCGGCGATCGTGCGGAGGCTATTCACGTTGGCATCGCAGGGTTGGGCGAAGGCGATGTTCTGGTGATCGCGGGGAAAGGCCACGAGACGGGCCAGATCGTTGGGACTATCATGCGACCGTTCTCGGATCGCGAGGAAGCGATCAAGGCCGCTGTCGCGCTCGGCGGCCGGCCGGCGGAGTCGCGGCCATGACGCCACTCTGGGCCTCGGCTGAAGCGGAAGCTGCAACGCTCGGGCACGTGACGCAGCCGTTCGCCGCGACGGGTGTCTCGATCGACACGCGGTCGCTCAGGCCCGGTGATCTTTTTCTCGCGCTCAAGGGCGATTCAAGAGATGGGCACGAGTTCGTTCACGCGGCATTTGAGGCTGGAGCGTCGGGTGCCATGGTCTCGCGCAGACCTGAAGGTCTCAGCGACAGCGCGCCGCTTCTCGTCGTCGCGCACACGCAGCGCGGGCTCGAGGACCTTGGCCGTGCCGCTCGCGCGCGCTGTCATGCAAAGCTCATTGCCGTCACGGGCAGCGCCGGAAAAACGACAACGAAAGAGATGCTGCGTTTTGCGCTAGGCGCGCTTGGCTCCGCCCACGCATCAGCCGCCTCGCACAACAATCATTGGGGCGTCCCGCTCTCGCTTGCCGCTATGCCGCGCGAGACTGACTATGCTGTCCTTGAGATCGGCATGAATCATTTCGGGGAAATCCGTTCGCTTGTGGGGTCCGTCAAACCGCATGTGGCGTTGATTACCACGATTGCGCCTGCACACCTCGAGTTCTTCGGGAGCTGCGAGGCCATTGCTGACGCAAAATCGGAAGTCTTCGAAGGGCTCGTGCCTGGTGGTGTTGCCGTGCTTCCGGCCGACAGCGCCTATTTTGAGCGTCTGCGCACCCGTGCGAAGCAGGCAGGGGTGAGTCGCATTCTGTCCTTCGGTAATGGAAAGGGTTCTGACGCCCGCATTGTTTCGGTGAAACATGATGCGGATGGCATGAAGGTCGCAGCGGACGTCTTGGGTAAACGCGCCGGCGTTCACGTCGCAGCGGCTGGATCGCACATTGCCGCAAATGCAATAGGCGCCCTGTTGGCGATCGCCGCCGCGGAGGGCGATGTGCTGAACGCGGCTGCCGGGCTCTCCGCGTTCAGGGCGCTGAAAGGCCGCGGCGCGCGGTTCCAGGTTGAGTTCGAATCAGGCGCCGTCGAAGTAATCGACGAGAGTTACAACGCGAATCCCGCATCAATGGCCGCCGCTCTGGCCGTGCTCGCAGAAACACAGCCAACTCACGGTGGGCGCCGCATTGCGGTGCTTGGTGACATGCTGGAAATCGGACCGGATGGTCCGGCGCTTCACGCGGCCCTCGCGCAAGATATCGAACGCGCACACGTCGATCTGGTGTTCGCAAACGGTACGCAGATGCGGTCGCTCTGGGACGCTCTTCTGGAGTCACGCCGGGGCGCGTACGGCCTTGAATCCGGCGACATCGCAACGCGGCTTGTCAGTATCCTGCGTTCCGGCGATGTCGTGCTGGTTAAGGGTTCGTTCGGAAGCAGAATGTCGGTGATCATCGATGCGCTCAAAGCGCAGCGCAAAGCGGCCTAGGAGCGAACATGTTTCCCTACCTGCTCGTGCCGCTAGCAAATGAGTTCTCGGCCCTGAACGTCTTCCGGTACATCACCTTCCGCGCTGGCGGCGCGATCATGACGGCTCTGGTGATTGCGTTCCTCATCGGACCGCGCATGATCGATTGGCTGCGTGCGCGGCAGGGCAAGGGCCAGCCCATTCGCGTAGAAGGCCCGCAGCGCCATATCGTGGAGAAGCAGGGTACGCCTACAATGGGCGGGCTCCTGATCCTGGTTTCCGCTGTGGGCGCAACGCTGCTCTGGGCGGATCTCACGGATGCCTATGTCTGGGTCGTGCTGTTCGTCACTTTGAGTTTCGGCCTCCTTGGGTTCGCCGATGATTACCTGAAAGTCGTCAAGCGTTCGCCGGAAGGCGTGCGCGGCCGGATGAAATTGGTTGTACAGTTCGCGGTCGCAATTTTCGCGTGCCTCGCCGTCATGCGCTTCGAGGCGCCAGACCTGTCCGGAACCGTTGCGGTGCCCTTCCTGAAGGCGGTGCTGATCCCGCTCAGTTGGGGCTTTCTCGTGTTTGGCGCGCTCGTGATCGTTGGCGCGTCAAATGCCGTGAATCTGACGGATGGGCTTGATGGCTTGGCAATCGTGCCTGTCATGATTGCGGCGCTCGCCTTTGGGCTGATCGCCTATCTCGTCGGAAACGTGCGGTTTGCTGACTATCTACAACTCCATTACGTGACCGGTACCGGCGAACTCGCCGTTTTCCTTGCGGCATTGCTCGGCGCCGGGCTTGGTTTTCTCTGGTACAACGCTCCGCCAGCCATGGTCTTCATGGGAGATACCGGCTCACTCTCCCTTGGCGGCGCCTTGGGGGCGGTTGCCGTGGCAACCAAACACGAGATCATCCTCGCGATTGTTGGTGGCCTGTTCGTCATGGAGGCGGTATCCGTAATCGTGCAGGTCGCCTCATACAAAATGACAGGCAAACGCGTATTCAAGATGGCGCCAATCCATCATCATTTCGAGCAACTCGGCTGGCGCGAGCCGACTATCGTGATCCGGTTTTGGATCATCTCCGTCGTGCTGGCGCTGATTGGCCTCTCAAGCCTGAAGTTGCGGTGACGCGATGATCGTTCCACGTACTTTCGCGGGCCAGGATGTGGGTGTTTTCGGGCTCGCGCGCACGGGTATTTCGGCAGCGCGTGCATTGGCGGCAGGTGGAGCGCACGTGTTCGTGTGGGACGATACGGAACGGGGCCGCGAAACTACTGCCCAAGGCACCGCTCAGATCGTGCCGATAGAATCCTGGCCGTGGGATCGCCTTCGGACGGTCGTCCTTAGCCCCGGTGTCCCGCTGACGCATCCGGCTCCCCATGATGTCGTGACATTCGCCAGGAAAGCGGGGGTGGAAGTCGTTGGAGATATCGAGCTGTTCGCCCGCGAGCTTCGTTCGGAGTCGAGGGAGGCGAATGCCGCGCCGATCATTGCCGTTACCGGGACAAATGGAAAATCAACGACGACCGCGCTGATTGGACATATCCTATCGTCGTGCGGCTACGATGCCCAGGCCGGAGGAAATATCGGCAATCCGGTTCTCGATCTGGAACCGCCCCTTGCCAGCAGAATCTATGTGCTTGAGGTGTCTTCTTATCAGATCGAATTGTCGCCAGGTCTTTCGCCCGATGTTGCGCTTCTCACAAATCTCACGCCGGATCACCTCGACCGGCACGGTTCAATGGAGAATTATGCGGCGATCAAGGCCCGGCTCCTGGAACAAGCCGTTCCCTCCGGACGCGTTTGCGTAAGCGTGGATGATACCTATTGCGCCGCCATTTACTCACGCTTGACGGCTTCTCGCGGTGCGGACGCGATTCCGCTCTCGGTCGGAAAAGTCCTTGGGCGCGGCATCTTTGTTCTCAACGGGATTCTTTACGATGCCTTGGGATCGCGTGCCGAGCGCGTGATGGAACTCGCTGGCGTGGCAAAGCTTCCCGGCGCTCACAACTGGCAGAATGCCGCTTTTGCCTATGCCGCCGTTCGGCCTTTCGTGCGGGATATCCGCGCGATTGCAGAAGCCATGGCGAGCTTTCCGGGACTTCTGCACAGGATGGAAGATGTAGGCAGCGTCGGCAGAGTGCGGTTTGTCAATGATTCCAAGGCCACGAATGCGGACGCTGCGGAACGGGCTCTGGAGTGTTTCCGGGATATCTTCTGGATTGCCGGAGGACGGCCAAAGGAAGGTGGCATCGGGTCGCTCACGCCTCACTTCGAGCGTGTCTGCAAGGCCTATCTTATCGGAGAAGCCGCAGACGAGTTCGCGCGCACGCTGCAAAGCGTGCGGCACGAAATATGCGGGACGCTGAAGAACGCCGTCTTCGCGGCATGGCATGACGCACAATCTTCGAATTGTGCAGCACCTGTTGTCCTTCTGGCGCCGGCTTGCGCCTCTTTCGATCAGTTCGAGAATTACGAGCAGCGGGGGGACGAGTTTCGTACCCTTGTAAGGAATCTTGCAGCCGAACCTGTTCGGGAGGCTTCATGATCTCCCGTACGGATCGAACCAGCTTCGCTGATTGGTGGTGGACGATCGATCGCGTCGCACTATTTTCCATGCTGGCGCTGATCATTATTGGCTTGATGCTGGCATTCGCCGCCAGTCCAGCCGCCACCGCTCATGGTTCCGCACAGGCCGGCGATTTCCGATTTGCGGCCAAACAAATCGCGTTCGCACTTGTTGCTGGCGCCGTTGTGGGCGGCACGTCTCTCATGTCCGTGAAGAGCATCAAACTGCTGGCGGCGGCAGTATTCGCTTTCGGGGTCATAGGCTCCGGTCTTGTGCTCGTGACGGGAGCGGAGGTCCTTGGCGCAAGGCGGTGGATTGATCTTGGCGTGCTGACAGTCCAGCCATCGGAGTTTCTCAAACCCAGCTTTGCCGTCCTCTGCGCAGCCATTCTCGCCGAGAACGCGCCTCTTCCGATCCGAAGGGAAATATCGTCCTTCCTGCTCGTGATATTGCCGCTGGTGCTTCTGATTCTCGAGCCCGACGTTGGGCAATCGGGGCTCCTGCTCGCGCTCTGGGGCGCGATGTTGTTTCTGGACGGCATTTCGCTGATCTGGGTGGGGGCAATCACGGGCGTGGGCACTCTTCTGGGGGGACTAGCATATCTGCTTGTTCCGCACGTGCATCACCGTATCGATCAGTTTTTCGAGCCAGGTAAGCCGGGATACCAGTCAGCGCTCGCGTTAAGGGCCTTTGAGCAGGGAGGGCTTGCAGGTGTTGGGCCTGGCGCCGGCACAATCAAATATCGGATTCCTTATGCCCACTCTGACTTCATCTACGCTGTGGCTGGAGAAGAGTTTGGACTCGTGCTCTGCGGGCTCATCGCCTTGTTGTTCTGCGTGCTCAGCGTGCGCCTGCTCCTGCGGTCCGCCTCGTGCCGGGATCGCTTTTCGCAACTTGCCGGCGCGGGACTTTCGGTCATTGTCGCCCTACAGGCCTTCATCAATATGGGCGTGGCCGTGAACCTGCTGCCTGCGAAGGGAATGACGCTTCCGTTCATTTCATACGGGGGCTCGTCGCTTTTTGCCGTCGCCCTGACAATGGGATTGGCGCTCGCTGTTACGCGCCAGCGTCCGGAAGTCATCGAACGCGCCGCACCATTATATGCCCCGCAGAGAGGAGCCGCTCGGGCATGAGCACAATCGTCCTCTCGGCAGGGGGAACTGGTGGGCACCTGTTTCCCGCGCAGGCGTTGGCAACGGAACTGCTGCGGCGCGGGCGGCGCATTGTGGTGATGACAGACACGCGCGGCCGCAATTACGATACCGTGTTTCCCGGCGTAACGATCGATACCGTGCCCTCGGCCTCCCCGAGCAACACGGACGTCGCGGGACAAATCCTCGCGCCATTTGAAATTCTCCGGGGTATTCTGATCGGCTTCGTAAAGCTGCTTCGCCTCAAGCCTGCGGCGGTGATCGGTTTCGGGGGATATCCGAGTCTGCCGGTAATGATTGCGGCGTGGCTCGCCGGTTTGCCCACGGCGGTACACGAGCAGAATGCCGTACTCGGTCGGGTGAACCGACTGATCGCCGGAAACGTGCGCGCGATTGCGGTGTCATTCCCGTTGGCGCGCTTCGCGCCCAAGAATGTTGGGCGTGTGAATTACACCGGAAATCCTGTGCGACCCGAGGCCGTAGCGTTGGCGCATTCGCCGTACGAGCCGCCAGGCCCGGAGGGCGAAATCAGGTTGCTGGTCTTCGGCGGCAGCCAAGGCGCCCGCGCGTTGAGCCAACTGGTCCCGCCCGCGATTGCGTCGATGCCAGATTCGCTGCGTTCCCGGTTGCGGGTCGTCCAGCAAGCCAGACCAGAGGATTTGAACGCACTGAACAGCGCCTATGCTGCCGCGAATATACAGGCAGAGATTTCAACCTTTTTTACAGATTTGCCGGAGCGCGTTCGGACTGCGCATCTGGTTATCTGTCGCAGCGGCGCGTCAACGGTCAGCGAACTGGCCGTCATCGGTCGTCCCGCGGTCCTCATCCCGTACCCATACGCGACAGACGATCATCAGACAGCAAATGCAGGCGTGCTTGCCAATGCGGGCGCGGCCTGGCTCGTTCAGCAGCGAGAGGTGAAGCCGGAAACCCTCTCGCTGCTCCTGCAGCAGATATTCACGGATCCGGTCGAACTCGCCCGGCGCGCGGAGCTTACGGCCTCTCTTGGTAAGTCGGACGCTGCGCAGCGTCTGGCGGATCTTGTGGACAGCATCGGGGGAGGGTTATCGTGAACATCTCCCTCTCGACTCGCGTTCCGCTGGATATCGGACCCATTCATTTCGTCGGCATCGGCGGGATCGGCATGAGCGGCATCGCCGAGATCATGCATAATCTCGGTTACAAGGTGCAGGGCTCGGATTCCGCGGCGAATGCGAATGTCAAGCGCCTGCGCAAGCTCGGCATCCCGATCAGGATCGGTCATGCCGCCGAGAACATCGAAGGCGTCTATGCGATCGTTTATTCTTCTGCCGTGAAATCCGATAATGTGGAGATTGAGGATGCCCGCAGGCGCGGCGTTCCGCTCGTGCGCCGCGCCGAAATGCTCGCCGAAATTATGCGGCTCAAATGGTGCGTGGCAGTAGCCGGCACCAACGGCAAGACCACGACGACGACCATGGTGGCCGCGCTCCTCGACGCCGGCGGCTTCGATCCAACCGTCGTGAACGGCGGCATTATCAACGCGTACGGGACGAATGCGCGGGTTGGTGCGGGCGACTGGGTTGTCGTCGAAGCGGACGAAAGCGACGGCACGTTTCTCCGGTTGCCAGCTACGATCGCCGTCCTGACGAACGCCGATCCCGATCACTTGGATTTCTATGGCACATTCGACCGTATGCGCGACGCTTTCCAGCGCTTCATCGAGAATATTCCGTTTTACGGGTTCGCGGTCCTTTGCCTAGATCACCCGGAAGTGCAGTCGATGATCGGACGCATTACCGATCGCCGCCTCATTACTTACGGACTCAGTCCCCAGGCAGACGTGCGGGCGACAAATATTTCCTTTCTGGAAGGCGGCTCGCGATTCGATGTGACCGTGACCGACCGGAACAACGGCGGCGGCGAAACGCGGATCGAGAATGTCACCCTGCCGATGCCCGGCGAGCACAACGTTCTGAATTCGCTCGCGGCGATTACGGTGGCCAGAGGGCTCGGCGTCAGCGATCATCGGATCCGAACAGCCCTGAGCGCCTTTGAAGGCGTAAAGCGCCGCTTCAGCCGGGTGGGGGAATGGAACGGCGCGGCTATCATCGATGACTATGGGCACAACCCGTTCAAGATTGCGGCAGCCCTGAAGGCGGCACGGCATGCTTATTCTGGGCCTATCGTTGCAGTCGTTCAGCCGCATCGCTACACGCGATTGCGCGATACGTTCGAACAGTTCTGCACCTGTCTCAACGATGCCGACTTTGCCGTCATCGCGCCGATCTATCCCGCGGGCGAGTCGCCGATCGAGGGCATCACACATCTGACTTATGCGGATGCCGTTCGCGCGCACGGACATCGCAATGTTCTGACAATCGAGAGTGCCGAAGAGCTTCCGAGCATGGTGGCACCCTTGCTCAAGCAAGGCGGCGCGATCGTTTTCCTTGGCGCGGGCTCAATCACGAACTGGGCCGGCGGCCTCGAAACGGTACTTCGAGCGCAGGAGGGCAGGGCGTGATGCATTCTCGTCCGTGTTATGCGCTTCCACCGGTCCGCGGCACGTATGTCGAGAATGCGCCTCTCAAAGATCTCGTATGGTTTCGCGTGGGCGGCCCAGCCGAGATTCTCTTTCGCCCGGCAGATGTGGACGATCTGGCGACTTTTCTCTACGCAAAGCCCGAAAGCCTTCCAATCATGGCGATCGGCGTCGGGTCCAACCTGTTGATCCGCGACGGAGGGATTCCGGGTATCGTGATCCGGTTGTCTTCCAGTTTCGGGCGCATTGTGATCGAAGAGACACGTGTTCGCGCTGGGGCAGCAGCGCTCGATGGAGTTGTGGCTCGCGTGGCGGCAGACGCCGGTATTGCCGGGCTGGAGTTTCTGCGGGGCATCCCCGGAACGATAGGCGGCGCCTTGCGAATGAATGCCGGTTGCTATGGTCGTGAAATCAAGGATGTTTTCGTGGAAGCGACAGCGATGGATAGTCGTGGCACTATCGTGAAGCTTGGTCCGAACGAAATGGCATTTGCATATCGCAAATGCCGGGCGCCCGCCGATCTGATGTTTGTCGAAGCAGTTTTCGAGGGACAGACCGGAGATCCAGATAAAATTCGTGGCCGGATGGACGCGTTCCTCAAGCAGCGCGAGTCAACGCAGCCGGTGAAAACAAAAACGGGTGGTTCGACCTTCAAGAATCCGCCGGGTCACAAGGCTTGGCAGCTTATCGAGCAGGCCGGCGGGCGCGGTCTGACGCGCGGCGGCGCGCAGGTCTCTGAAAAGCATTGCAATTTTCTGATCAATACTGGCGATGCAACCGCAGCTGACGTTGAGGGACTTGGCGAGGATGTTCGCGCACGCGTGAAGGCCAAGTTCGGCATCGAACTCGAATGGGAAATCAAAAGGGTTGGTGTGGCGTGACTGAGTTCAAGCGCGTAGCCGTCCTGCTGGGCGGACGTTCCGCGGAGCGCGAGGTGAGTCTCGTCTCCGGCCGCGCCTGCGCTGAAGCGCTACGCGAGGAAGGATTCGAAGCGATCGAAATCGATGCAGGCGGCGATCTGGCAATGGAACTTGCTGGCTTGCGTCCCGACATGGCCTTCAATGCCCTTCATGGTCGCTGGGGCGAGGACGGGTGCGTTCAGGGCGTCCTCGAGCTGCTGCGAATTCCATACACCCATTCCGGCGTGCTCGCCTCCGCACTCGCCATGCACAAACAGCGCGCGAAGGATGTATTTCGTGCAGCGGGGCTGCCGCTGGTGAAAAGTATCGTCGTAGATCGCCACGAGGCGAGCAGGCGTCACGTGATGGAGCCGCCTTATGTTGTGAAGCCGGTGAACGAAGGCTCCAGCGTCGGCGTCTTCATCATCCGCAAAGGCGACAACCGTCCACCCGGAGAACTCGGCGCCGATACGTGGAGCTTGGGCGATGACGTGATGGTCGAAGAGTTCGTCCCCGGCCGCGAACTGACCGTGGCGGTCATGGGCGGCAAGGCGCTTGCGGTCACGGAAATCGTGCCGAAGATGGAATTTTATGATTACGAAGCCAAATACGCCGAAGGCGGCTCGGCGCACGTTATTCCCGCGAAGATCCCCGCTCCGGTAAGCGATGAAGCGATGCGGATCGCGGAGCAAGCGCACGCGGCAATTGGATGCCGAGGCGTCAGCCGCACGGATTTCCGCTACGACGATACCGGCGCCAGGCACCGGCTCATTCTGCTTGAGGTCAATACGCAGCCCGGAATGACACCCACGTCGCTTGTGCCCGAACAGGCGGCCTACCGGGGAATGGATTTCCGAAAACTTGTGCGCTGGATCGTGGAGGACGCCTCATGCGACCGGTGAGCGCCACCCGAAAGCAACGCCGCGAGTCAAGCCGCGTCGGCGTTGACCGGCGGACCAGCGCACGGGCTGCGGCGGAACGGCCCGCATTCGGTCAGCGAAAGAAGAGCCGGAATAGTCCCGTCTCGCGGCTCGTTGGGAACGTGCGGAACGCGCTATCGCTCCGAAGGCCCGTCGTGCTCGCGACCTTCAGTCTGCTGGTGCTTGCGGTGATTGCAAGCGCTTGGGCGGCCGGATACTCGAATCGCGCGCTCGCCGGTGCCGATCGAGCGATGCGCGCTCTCGTGGCGGATGCCGGGTTCGGAATTTCGGCGATTCACCTTTCAGGAAATCGGCATATCCCGCCAAGCGTCATTCTGAATGCGCTTGGGTTCGCCCCCGGACAATCCATTTTCGATGCCGATGTCCGGTCCGCAAGGGAACGCCTGTTGAAGCTGGATTGGGCCGCCGATGCCAAGGTGGCACGCCGCTATCCCGATTCGATTTACGTTCGGGTAGTCGAGAAGGTGCCGTTCGCTGTCTGGAGCTCTGGTCGTGGGGTCAGTGTTGTCGATCGGGCCGGTCATCCGATCGCGCGAATCGATGCCGCTCGGTTTTCAAAGCTGCCCGTGTTCATTGGCGAACAGCCAGAAGGTGCATCCGGCCTTGTCGGAACAATCAATCTCTATCGTGCGGTATCTGTCCGGGTTCGGGCCATGCAGCGCGTATCAGGCCGACGCTGGAATCTGATTCTGGATGACGGCGTGCTGGTGAAGCTGCCTGAGCAGAATTGGGCCAAGCAGATCGACGCGCTTGAACACCTGATCATAGATACAGGAATTTTGGAACGCGATATCGCGGAAATCGACCTCAGGTCGCCCGACAACTATTTCTTTGTACTGCGTAATGCCGTACGCCAGAAAGTCGCGAGGGGGAGTAGAGCTTGATGGGGGAGGCGATCAAAATGCGAATCGCCGGCGCCGAGCCGACGCCATTTCGAAGCGGCCTCGTTACAGCCCTCGACATCGGATCGTCCAAGATCGTCTGCCTGATTGGTCGGGCAGAGCCCGGTTCGCTGCGTGTCATCGGCGTCTCCTTGCGCGAATCGCAAGGCGTGAAATCCGGCACAATCGTCAATGTCCAGCAGGCTGAGGACTCTATCCGTGAGGCCGTGGCGGCGGCAGAGAATCATGCGGATACCCGCATTCAGAATGTCGTGATTTCCGTCGGCTGCGGATCGCCGAAAAGCATCACGACACGCGCTGCGATGTCGCTCGACGGTGCCTTGGTAACCGACCAGCATCTCCAGGAACTTCTGCGGCAGGCCCGCGAATCGAGCCAGGCGGACGATCATGAAATCATCCAGGCCGCACCCATTTCTTATGTCGTAGACGAGGCGCGTGGTGTGCGGGACCCACGCGGCATGTTCTGTCAGCGAATTGGCGTCTCCATGCATGCCGTCGCCGTGAAGCCAGCTCCGTTTCGCAATCTCAAATTGGCAATCGAGCGTTGTCATCTGACGATCAGCGGCACGCTCGTGTCGGCTTACGCAAGCGGGCTTTCAACGCTTGCGCCTGACGAGATGCACCTCGGTGCTACACTGCTCGACATGGGCGGAGGCACGACCTCGATTGCGGTCTTTATGGAAGGCGAACTCGTGTTTGCGGATGTGGTGCCGCTCGGTGGCAATCATGTTACCGCTGATCTCGCCCGAATGCTTGCTGCGCCGGTCTCGGCTGCCGAGCGATTGAAGGCGCTTTATGGCGCGGCCCTCGGTGACATCGAGACCAGCACCGATGTCGTCGCTGTTCCCCAGATGGGCGAAGACGGCGATGAATCTATATTTCGGGTTCCCCGCTCTATGTTGACCCGTATTATCCAGCCTCGCCTTGAAGAGATATTTCTTCAGGTGCAGACGCGCCTGCGCGACAGCGGTTTCGATGTGGCGGCCGGACGTCGCGCTGTACTGACAGGTGGCGCAAGTCAGCTCGCGGGAACACGCGAGCTGGCGCAGCGGATTCTAAACAAGCAGGTGCGCCTTGGGCGGCCTCAGACGTTCCCGGGACTTCCGGCAGTGGGCGCTGGGCCGGATTATGCGACGGCACTGGGCCTGCTCATCGCCGGGGCCACAATGGCACCGGAAATTCTCAATCCGGATATGGCAGCAGAAACCGAAGAGGTGCCGCAAAGTGGATTCTTCCGGCGACTCGTCGGGGGTATTCTAGGGTGATTCGCGCGTGCCGATAAAAAAGCCGGAATCGAGTGGGGACTTCAGGTCGCGGGGATAGGTTGAGAAACGGAGAGTGAGATGAAACTCGGAGTGCCCGAAAAGACGGAGTTGCGGCCGCGCATCACTGTTCTTGGCGTGGGCGGGGCTGGCGGCAATGCCGTCAATAATATGATTGCATCGAAGCTGGAAGGCGTAGAGTTCGTTGTCGCCAACACGGACGCTCAGGCACTCGCCTTGGCCAAGGCTGAGCGCCGAATTCAGGTCGGCGCGCGGATCACCCAGGGATTGGGCGCGGGTGCAAGACCGGACGTCGGGCGGGCAGGCGCGGAAGAATCACTCGACGAGATTCTGGAGCAACTTTCCGGTTCGCACATGGTGTTCATTACCGCCGGCATGGGCGGCGGCACCGGAACAGGCGCCGCGCCGGTCATAGCGCGCGCGGTGCGCGAGCAGGGAATCCTCACCGTGGGTGTCGTGACGAAGCCGTTCGCCTTCGAGGGCGAACGCCGCATGCGTATCGCCGAACGGGGGATCGAGGAGCTGCAAGCATTCGTCGACACGCTCATCATTATTCCCAACCAGAATCTCTTCCGGGTTGCGAACGACCGCACGACTTTTGCGCAGGCCTTCAGCATGGCGGACGACGTATTGCATTCTGGCGTGCGCGGCGTCACCGATCTGATCGTCATGCCTGGATTGATCAATCTCGACTTTGCCGACATCAAGACGGTCATGAGCGAAATGGGCAAAGCCATGATGGGCACCGGCGAAGCTGAGGGAGAGGAGCGCGCGCTGAAAGCCGCCGAAGCGGCCATTTCCAATCCACTGCTCGATGAAGTCTCTATGAAAGGCGCCCGCGGGGTTCTCATTAATATCACCGGCGGTCCGGACATGACGCTGTTCGAGGTGGATCAGGCCGCAAATCGCATTCGGGCGGAAGTCGACTCGGACGCGAACATCATCTTTGGCGGGACTCTGCTCGAAAATATGGAGGGCCGTTTGCGTGTATCCGTTGTCGCCACCGGCATCGAAGCGGAGGCCCTCGCGAAGCTGCCGCCCAATGTGGAGACGTTGCGCCCGCGACAAAAGCCCCTCTCTGTGCCGATGACGCCGGCGCTAAAGCCGGCTGCTGTGGTTCATGCACACGCAGTCAACCCCGTCCGGTCGCAGATGGAAGCCTTGGCCGATCAGCTTAACGTAGAAACCGACGCGCCTCCGCGTCCGGCGATCTCGCCCGTGGAGCCGCTGATCCTCGGAACGGAAGACACGCCGGAAATCGCGGAGGAGGTTCCGCCTGTCCCGGTTCGCCCGGTGCCGCGCGAGCCACTGCCGGAGCCGATTCCGGAGCCCCGGCGCCGTCGGTTGTTCGGCGGCTGGGCCGAGCGCAGGGCTGAAACCCGGACAGAGCCAAGTTCTGCGGCGCGTCCGGCCGCAGCGATGCCGCCGCGAGCAACCGCGCAGATTTTGTCGCGTGGCCCGGCGTCGGATGCTCAACGGGCGCAGCCACAAGTGAGCGCGGACGATCTGTTTCCGGAGCACGGGAAAGACGATCAATTCGAGATCCCGGCATTCTTGCGCCGGCAGACGAACTGAGGTCATGTCGTCCCTCGCCCGACCAAACCGGGCGACGGGAACACCGCATGGGTCGGCGCACAATCGCGCGAGAGGTGAGTGCAGAAGGCAAGACGCTTCATTCGGGCGTACTGGTTCGGATGAGGCTCACCTCTGCGCCGCCAGGCACGGGAGTTGTCTTTGTTCGTGCCGATCTCGGCGGCCGCCCGATTCAGGCCCGCTACGACAAAGTCGTGGCAACCCGCCTTGGGACCGTGATCTCGGAAGGCGAAGCCAGCGTGGGCGTAATCGAGCACTTGATGGCTGCGGTCGCCGGTGCCGAAATCGACGATCTGCGGATCACCGTCGATGGACCGGAGCCGCCAATTCTCGACGGCGATGCGCGGAGTTACCTTGAACTGATCGAAGCCGCCGGAATCGCCGAAAGCTCGCAAGCTCGCGACGTTATAAAAGTCCTTAAGCGCGTCGAAGTCTGCCAGGAAGGCGCGACGGCCGCGCTCGAGCCGTGCGCCGATCGCGAATTCGATTTCGACATCGACTTTGAATCTGCGGCCATCGGCCGGCAGCATCTGCTCTGGCGTTATTCGGCCGCGGAATTCCATCGCGATATCGCGCCTGCGCGGACGTTCGGCTTTCTTCATGAACTCGATGCGCTGAACAGAGTCGGGCTCGCGCGCGGTGCCACGCTGGAGAACACGCTGGCAATCGATGGAGACATGCTTGTCAATCCGGGGCGCCTGCGGTTTCCGGATGAGTTCGTGCGTCACAAGATCCTGGACGCGATCGGTGATATGGCGCTCGCCGGGTCCCCGGTCATCGGCCGTTTCGAAGGGCGTCGTTCAGGTCATGCCCTCAACAACCGGCTATTGCGGGCTCTTTTTTCCGATTCGGCGCAGTACAAGCGGGTGCCGGTAAATTAGGCTTCCATTCCGCGGCCGTCCCGTCTGGACCCAAGTGCCCCGGCAATGGCATAAAGAACCCGGCGGCGCGGCTGGCGCACCACAACCCTGACCGGAAGCAAGATGCTGTCTTTTAAGCCTTTTCGAAAAGCGGCCGCTTGGCCGAAGCAGTTCTGCATACCGTTTCTTCTCAGTGCGACTGTTGGTGCAATGGTGCTGTCGGGCTGTTCGCTCTTCAGCAGTTCCGGAAGCGACGACGATAAAGACACCAAGTACGTCGAACGGCCGGTCGAGCAAATCTACGCCGATGCTTGGAAGAGGATACGCGAACGTGCGTGGTCTGATGCGGCCAAACAATTCGACGAGGTGGAGCGCCAACACCCTTATTCGATTTGGGCGCGACGCGCGATGTTGATGAGCGCTTTTTGCTATTATCAGGCAAACAAATACACTGAGGCCATCAACTCCGCGGATCAGTATATCTCGCTGCATCCGGGCAGTAAGGAAGTCGCTTACGCCTTCTATCTGAAGGCCATGTCGTTGTACGAGCAGATCACGGACGTCGGGCGGGATCAGTCGAACACGGAGCAGGCTCTGACCGCGCTGCAAGACGTTGTCCAGCGATTTCCGAACACAGAATACGCGCGCGATGCCAGCCTGAAGATCGATTTGACGATGGATCACCTCGCCGGCAAGGAAATGGCGGTCGGGCGATACTACCTTCGCCAAGGCGACTTTATCGGCGCCATCAATCGCTTTCGGGTCGTGGTCGAGAAATATCAGCGCACACCCCAAATTGCGGAGGCCCTGGAGCGCCTGACGGAAGCGTACTACGCGCTGGGCGTCTATGACGAAGCGAAAACGGCTGCAGCGGTATTGGGGGCAAATTATCCCGGAAATCGCTGGTATCAGGATTCGTACAATCTTCTCGTTGCGCACAACATGAGGCCTAAGGAGAACCCCGAGTCCTGGATCAGCAAACTGTTCAGGTCACCCCTGTAAGGCTGGCCCAATGCTGGCGACGCTCAGGATCCGCGACCTCGTTCTGATCGAGAATGTTGAGCTGGAGTTCGCGCCCGGTCTGAATGTGTTAACCGGCGAGACGGGCGCCGGAAAATCGATTCTGCTGGATGCGCTCGGACTCGCAACGGGAGCGCGCGCAGGCGCAAAATCAACTGTGCGCAGCGGCGCGCCGCAGGGTTCCGCGGTTGCGATTTTCGCACTTCCGCCAAGCCACAGTGCGCGAGCCATGATCTCCGGCAACGGAATTCTCGCCGAAGACGAGACGTTGCTTCGCCGCGCCATAACGTCGGACGGCCGTACCAGGGCGTTCGTCAACGATGAGCCGATAGGCATCGCTCTGCTTCGTGATATCGGTGCTCTCCTGGTGGAGATTCACGGGCAGGCCGACGATCGCGGACTGTTCGACACAGCCACGCACCGCAAGCTGCTGGATGCCTTCGGCGCATACGAAGCGCTCGCGCAAAATGTGGCGACGCGATTCTCCCAATTCCAGAAAGCGCGCGAGCGGGCGGAAATGTTACGGCGCACAGCCGAAAAGGCGGCGAGCGAGATCGAAGTCCTTCGATACACGGTCGATGAGCTCTCGGCTCTGTCCCCAGAACCCGGCGAGGAGACGAGGCTTGCCGCCGAACGCGCCCTGCTGATGAATGCAACCCGCATTGGTGAAGAAATCGCGTCGACCGTGGAGTCCCTGGGTGGCGAACGCGGCGCGGAACAATCCTTGGCGGCGGCATTGAGGCGCTTGAACCGGATGAAAGATGAAGCCCGGCAGCTGACGTCCCCGGCAGAGCGCAGCCTTGAGCAGGCATTTGCGCTAACCGAGGAGGCACGGCGGGAACTCGAGTTGCTGCTGTCACGTGTGGACATGGATCCGGCAGCGCTCGAGAAAAAGGAGGAGAGACTTTTTACTTTGCGCGCTGCCGCGCGAAAGTACGCCGTCGGTGTCGATGCCCTGCCGGATGTTCTGGAAGACGCCCGGGCGAAACTCGAAACGATTGCCGGCAGCGGTGACAGTTTGAAAAGCGCAGAAGCAGAAGTGACGCGCATGGAAGCGGCCTACATGGAATCTGCACACCGGCTCTCGACAGCGCGCCGGAAGGCGGCACGCGATCTCGAGGCGGTAGTTGCGGCAGAACTCGCGCCGCTCAAGCTGGGACACGCGAACTTTCGCGTGTCTCTGGAGCCGCTCGATGCCGATAATGCCGGCGCCAATGGACTCGAGCGCGTCGCGTTCGAAGTTGCAACGATCGGAGGCGCGCCGTTTGGACCGCTTGCGAAAATTGCTTCCGGCGGTGAGCTGGCGCGATTTTCTCTTGCTCTCAAAGTTGCTCTTTCAGAAGCCAGCCCACCCGCGACGCTGGTCTTCGATGAGGTGGATCGGGGCGTCGGCGGCGCGGTTGCCGATGCCGTCGGCGAGCGGCTTCAGCGTCTGGCAAAGTCCATGCAGGTGCTGCTGGTCACGCACGCGCCACAAGTGGCCGCGCGCGCCGGGCGCCACTTCCGGATCACGCGGAGACGGGATCGGACGCAGGTGGAACTCCTTTCCCCGGAAGATCGCATCGAAGAACTTGCGCGGATGCTGTCCGGGGCTGCCGTCACCGATGAAGCGAGGGCTGCGGCACGACGGCTTCTGATGGAGGCACTGTCGTCCCCGAAAAAGCTTCGCAAGCGCGCATGAAAACCGCTAGAAGAAAACCGGTTGAGAAACTTTCTATTTCCGAAGCCGCGAGCGAACTTGAGTGGCTGGCGAACGAGATCGCGTCGCATGACCGGCGGTACTACCTCGAAGATGCACCCTCGGTTTCGGACGCTCAGTACGATGAACTGCGAAAGCGCAACGCGACGATCGAGGCACGCTTCCCCGATCTCGTCCGCCCCGATAGTCCAAGTCATCGTATTGGCGCGAAACCCAGCGACAAATTCGCCAAAGTCATCCACAGCGTT
Organism: Rhizomicrobium sp.; assembly: GCA_035494695.1. GTDB lineage: Bacteria > Pseudomonadota > Alphaproteobacteria > Micropepsales > Micropepsaceae > Rhizomicrobium. The sequence goes on from DATJGT010000060.1 coordinate 45,227, forward strand.
CCGATGCTCTCGCTGGACAATGCCTTCAGCGATGAGGATGTCGTTAACTTCATTGCGCGCGTCCGCCGCTTTCTTGGACTGAGTGAAGGGGCCGAGCTCGTCCTTACGGCGGAGCCAAAGATTGACGGGCTCTCCGCCACGCTCCGCTACGAGAATGGAGTCTTCAAGCAGGGCGCAACGCGCGGCGACGGCACGGAGGGTGAAGACATCACCGCCAATCTGCGCACGATTAAAGATGTCCCGCTGCGCCTGCATGGGACCGCACCGAAGGTGGTCGAGGTGCGTGGCGAGGTGTACATGACGCACGCCGATTTTGCGGCGCTGAACAGGCGGCAGGAGAAGGAGGGAAAGCCGGTCTTCGCCAATCCGCGCAATTCCGCTGCCGGCTCGGTCCGCCAACTCGATCCAGCAATTACGGCCTCAAGGCCGCTACATTTCTTCGCCTACTCCTGGGGTGAGACAACCACGCTTCCCGCCAGCACGCAGTGGGACATGCTGCAGGCCTTCCAGCAGCGGGGATTCAAGGTCAATCCGCTGACGCGAAGATGCCGTACGATCAATGAGGCTTTGAGCTTCTATAGAGAAGTTGAGGGCAAGCGCGCGAACTTGGGGTACGATATTGACGGAGTTGTGTATAAGGTGGATGAGCTGGCGCTCCAGGCGCGGCTCGGGCTTGTTTCGCGCAGCCCCCGCTGGGCGATTGCCCACAAATTTGCAGCTGAACAAGCGCAGACGATCCTGCAGGATATCGATATTCAGGTCGGGCGTACTGGCACGCTTACGCCCGTGGCGAAACTCAGGCCTGTCACCGTTGGCGGAGTCGTGGTGCAGAATGCAACTTTGCACAATGAGGAAGAGATCGCGCGCAAGGACGTTCGCATCGGCGATACGGTCGTGGTGCAACGGGCGGGTGATGTCATCCCGCAAATCGTGCGAGTCATTGAAGAAAAGCGGCCCCGGGCCGCGAAGCCATACAAGTTTCCTGAGAAATGTCCTGCGTGCGGCAGCCATGCCGTCCGCGAAGTGGACGAAAAAACGGGCAGGGCGGAAGCGGCGCGGCGCTGCACTGGGGGACTCATATGCCCGGCCCAGGCCGTAGAGCGTCTGAGGCATTTCGTCTCGCGAAATGCGTTCGATATCGAGGGCTTGGGTGAGAAGCACATCATTGCATTCCATCAGGACGGTCTGATCAAGGAACCAGCCGACATTTTTCTTCTCAGAAAACGGTACGACAGGGGCGAGAAGGCAATCATGAATCGCGAAGGCTGGGGCGAGCAGAGCGCGCAGAAACTGTTCGAAGCGATCGATCGCCGCCGCGAGATTTCGCTCGACCGCTTCATCAATGCGCTCGGTATTCGTCACGTCGGCGAGACGACGGCGAAGGTGCTCGCCCGCAACTATCACACGATCGAGGCGTTCATCGCAGCGATGGAAGGCGATAATGCTGTCGAGGAACTGGACTCCATTGAAGGCGTCGGCCTGACCGTTGCCGAAGCCGTTAACGATTTCTTTGACGAGCCGCATAACCGTAGGGCGGTCGATCACCTCCTGAAGGATGTTACGGTTATGCCTGTCTCTGCAACCCGCGCAGCTGGTTCACCGGTTGTCGGCAAGACATTGGTCTTCACCGGGTCGCTTGAGAAGATGACGCGCAGCGAAGCGAAATCGCGGGCGGAATCGCTCGGTGCGAGAGTTGCAAGCTCTGTTTCCGCGAGAACCGATCTTGTTGTGGCCGGCCCAGGCGCCGGCTCAAAGCTTGCGGATGCAAAAAAGCACAATGTGAAAGTGATAGACGAGGATGCTTGGCTGAAAATGATCGAGGCGATTTAGCGGCTTCGCCGATGTTCAGCGGCCCTACAGCCAGCCCCGCCGCTTGAACCAGATGTACGGGACAACTGCGGAGATAATCATGATGATGACAGCAATGGGATAGCCGAGCGGCCAATGGAGCTCCGGCATATAAGTGAAGTTCATGCCCCAGATGGATGCAAACAACGTCGGTGGCAGAAAGACCATTGCCGCCACTGACATAATCTTGATGATGTTATTCTGCTCGTTATTGATGAGCCCCAACGTGGCATCCTGCAGATAACTCAGCTTCCCGGTCAGATAGGACGTGTGATCCTGCAGTGATTGCACGTCACGGGTCAGCGTCTTTAGATGCCCTTTCACTTCTTTATTGGGCTTTGTATCGAGAGCCTGCGTGAGGAATGTTAGCATGCGACCGATCGTGAGCAGGCTTTCGCGCATTTTTCCGGCCAGATCGTGCTTTCGCCCGAGCGTCCGCAGCACGCTTTGAAAATCCCGCCTGCCAAGCGCGGCCGCGGTCTCGACATCGAAAATGTCCTTTGAGACTGCCTCCACTTCGGATCCGACTCTCTCCAGAATATCTGCCATCCGATCCACGGTGACGTCCAGGATGGCCATCAGGATCGATTCCGCCTTGTTTGCCACGACTGCCCCGCGATCGACTCGCGCGGCAAACGTTCGGAACGGCTGCGGATCGATATAACGAACCGTGATCAGCTTTTCGTGTGCGAGCACGAATGTCACCACATCGGCGACCGGGTGATCCGATTCCGTATGGGACAGCACAAGCGCCGTCATAAACACGCCGCCATCTTCCTGATACAGTCGACTGGAGACTTCGATCTCTTCCATTTCGGGACGGGTCGGCATCTCCATTCCGAGATACCGGTCCACCGCCCGCCGTTCCTCTACGCTGGGGTTGAGCACATCGATCCAGATGCTGCCGGACGGAATCTCGTCGCCTTCGGAAATAGTCGCGCTGCGCAGTCCACCGTTCTGAAGCTGGTAGATTTTCAACATCCTGCGCCCCGAGGGGTAATCCAAATCAAGGTCGGGCCGAAAAGCGGCTCGGCAAACCGCCACACCATAGCCGCGCGAATCGGCCCAATCTAAGGAATTCTTTCACGCCGGACTGCGAAGCAGAACCGAACCCGGTCTATAGGCGAGCGCCCGTCAGCGCGGAGCCAAGACCATCATCATTTGCCGGCCTTCCATTTTGGGGAACTGCTCGAGCTTGGCGAACCCCTCGGTATCCTTCTGGATACGGCTCAGGAGTTCCATGCCGAGGTGCTGGTGCGCCATCTCGCGACCGCGGAAGCGCAGTGTCACCTTTACCTTGTCACCCTCTTCAAAGAAGCGCCGCATGGAACGCATCTTCACGTCATAATCATGATCATCGATGGTCGGGCGCATCTTGATTTCTTTGAGCTCGATGACTTTCTGTTTCTTGCGGGCCTCGGCAGCCTTCTTCTGCTGCTCGTATTTGAACTTTCCATAATCCATCAACTTGACGACCGGAGGCCGTGCTTCGGGGGAGACCTCCACAAGATCGAACCCGCGCTCCTCGCCGATCGCGCGAGCCTCATCGATACCGATTTCGCCGAACTTGTGCCCATCGTCGCCGATGAGCAAAACTGTGCGGGCGCCTATTTCCTCGTTGACCCGCGGGCCGTCCTTGGCCGGAGCCGGGGCGACCGATTGAGACCTTCTGGGGACTATGACTCTCTCCTTCCGTTTGGCCCATGCGCAATTGCGTCCCGCGGTTCCCTGCCGGCCTCGCGAAACGTATTTCGATTCATTGGCGCAGCAGATTCCTTTCGGTGGACGCGCAAGGCCGGTTTTCGACAAAGCCTTGGCAAGCGAACCCGGCCGGGAGGATGTCCTGCCCGAGTTCTGCTTAAGGATAAGTAACTCGCCGCTTTTCGCAAGGTCTAATCGGGCATATCGATGCGGGATTCAGCCTCGGTCTTGACTCGGCTTACGAACGCGTCCAGCGGCATGGCCCCCAAATCCTTGCCCGACCGCAGCCTGACCGCGACCCTTCCCTCCGCCGCCTCCCGCTCGCCGACGACGAGCATGTAGGGAATCTTCTTCAGCTGCGCGTCGCGGATTTTCTTCTGCATACGCTCGTTGCTCGTGTCGATATCGACCCTCAGGCCTGCGGTCCCGTTCACGACGGGCGTTTCGAACAATCGGTTCACAACCTTCTGTGCGTATTCGTTGACGCGCTCCGTAATCGGAATGACACGGACTTGGATCGGCGCAAGCCAGACCGGAAACGCGGCGGCATAATGCTCGGTCAGGAAGGCGGTGAAGCGTTCGTGGGTTCCGAGCGGAGCGCGGTGAATGACATAGACCGGATGCTCCGCCCCATCCTCGCCGATATAGGTGAGATCAAAGGTTTGTGTTGCAAGAAAGTCGAGCTGGTTCGTCGAGATCGCGTACTCCGTGCCGATCACCGACCGGATCATGAAATCGACCTTAGGTCCATAAAAGGCGGCTTCGCCTTCGGCTTCCACATACGGATATCCCGATTCCTTCATCGCCTCCTTTATGATGTTCATCGCCGTTATCCATTTGTCCGGCTGGTCGATATACTTTTCGAGCTTGTTCAGATCGGGCAGCGAGAACCGCATGTAATAGTTCTTGATGCCCATCAGCTCGTAATAGTGCGCGTGCAGGTGCATCACGCGCACGAACTCGTCCTTCGCCTGGTCGTAGCGGCAGTAGATGTGCGCGTCGTTCATGCAGAAGCCGCGCACGCGCATCAGGCCGGACAGGCCGCCGCTTGCTTCGTAGCGGTAATCCTGCGCGTACTCGGTGATGCGCAAGGGGAGCTCGCGGTAGGAATGCCGCGTGGCCCCGTACACCAGATGATGGAACGGGCAGTTCATCGGCCGCAGGTAGTAATTCTCGCCGTCGATATCGAGCGGCGCGTACATGTCGTCCTTGTAGTAGGGTAGATGGCGCGACCGGTAGAACAGCGCCTCCTTGGTAATGTGGGGCGTGGCAACGCGCTTGTAGCCTTCCTTGCGCTCTTCCTGCAGTGCCAGGAATTCCAGCTCCTGCCGGATCACCATGCCGTTGGGCATCCACAAGGGCAGGCCTGCGCCAACATCAGGTGAGAAGGTGAAGAGCTCGAGCTCCTTGCCAAGCTTGCGGTGGTCGCGCTTCTCCTGCTCTTCCAGTTTGTGGAGATACGCCTCCAGTTCCTTCTGGTCGCGCCAGGCCGTGCCGTAGATGCGCTGGAGCTGCGCGTTGCGCGCATCGCCGCGCCAGTAGGCGCCCGCGATTTTGGTCAGCTTGAAAGCATCGCCGACCTTGCCCGTCGAGGCGAAATGCGGACCACGGCAGAGGTCGTGCCAATCGCCGTGCCAGTAGATGGAAACTTCTTCGTCCCGCGGCAGATCGCGGATGATCTCCGCCTTGTAGTGCTCACCCATCTGCTCGAAGTGCTCGATCGCCTTGTCCCGCGGCCACACCTCGCGCCGGGTGGGCAAGTCCGCTTTTACGATTTCGCGCATTTTCGCTTCGATCTTTGGCAAATCGTCGGGTGTGAAAGGCTCATTGCGCGCGAAATCATAATAGAACCCGTCCTCGATCGCCGGTCCGATGGTGACCTGTGTGCCGGGGAAGAGTTGTTGTACGGCCATGGCCAGCACATGCGCCGTATCGTGGCGGATGAGCTCGAGCGCCTCCGGATCCTTTCGGGTAATAATGCGGAGCTGTGCATTGCCGTCGATCGGCCGAAAGAGGTCCCATTGCCGCCCGTCGACTTCCGCGACGAGAGCCGCCTTTGCCAGTCCTGGCCCAATTGCGGCAGCGATTTCGCTCGGGGTGACGCCGTGCGCGAACGCCATCGTCCTGCCATCCGGCAAGGCGACTGATACGTTGGATGCGGCGGCGGGCGCTGACACGATCTCTCCAGTTCCAAAGGAAGATCGACCATCCGGAAGCGGATGCGCCAAGTCAAGAAGACGATTCCACCCATGGAATGGCGGGCTTCGGGCATCCGTCTATGGATTGGCAGCTTGACGGCAAGACCAGCCGATGCGCGTTATTGACAAGGAGGCGCCGAGGAGAATCGCTATGAGACTCTCAGTATTTGCGATCTTGGCCGTGGCCTGTTCTTTCGTCTGTGGTCCCGCGATTTCTCAGCCCGCGGTGCCAGCCAAGAGCAACATCTGCATCCGGTCCTATCAGATCGATCATACGAAAGCGCCAAACGACCGAACGCTTATCTTCTATATGAGGAACGGCGCGGCCTATCAAAGCACGCTGGTGAGCAATTGCCCGGAGTTGAGCATTTATGGCTTTTCATACATGCCCGCCCCGCCTGACCAGATTTGCGGCAACCTGCAATCGATCCGGGTGATTCGCGCGGGCTCGGTCTGCATGCTTGGGCCTCTGGTGCCCATCACCCCAAAAGCAGGAGGTAGCTACTAGCCACTCACGTTGCTGTGTTCGGATTGCGGACGAACGTGAATTGGGGACATTATCAATCGCGCGAGGGGCGCCTCGTGGCAAGGAGATCCGTGATGAGAACGAAAGCCATCATAGCAGCCTTGGCTGGCTCACTACTATGGGTCGCGAGCGCGGCGTTCGCCCAGGACGGCGCGGGTGCCGGCACGACAACCGGAGGTGGCAACGTGTGTCTGTGGACATACATGATCGACCATACGCATGTAGTCGACAGGAACACAGTCCTTTTTTACACGAAAGACGGCCACGTCTGGCGGAACGACCTGAAGAGTCCCTGCCCGGGTCTCGAATTTCACGGCTTCAGCTTCGTCTCCCGGTCGGATCAGATATGTTCGAATGCCGTCGGCATTCGCGTGATCCGCACGGGCGAAGTGTGCGCGCTCGGACAGTTCAGCCCGTATGCAGGTCCGCAGCACGCTTCTGCTCGGTAACCAGCCGTCACAGCTTTCCTCGGGCCGGACAGTGTCCGGCCCTTTTTCCATAATCCACGGTGATGATCTTCTGGCGTCGACTCTCCAGAGCGGCGCCAGGGAGATCGAATGCAAATCGTAGACGCGCGCCTGAATGCTTTCGAATTCAATCGCGGTTGCAAGCGCAGCCGCCGCCTGACGCACCTGTTTTGGCTATTGTGCATCGGCCTCATATTTGATGCGTGCGGAATCCGAATTGCGGTGGCGACGTTCGCAGGCTCGTCCCCACATCTCAATTTCCTGCTGAGATCGCCGGCATAAGCCGCGGTCCAAGAGTTGTTCGGCCGTGATGAAGTGTGCGCGTTCCCGCGAAGGATGAGGTTGCGGATTCCTCATCCAATTTCCGTGCACATTCAGCCGGTAATAAACCACTACGCAGCGCCTGTTGAAGAGCAGCATCGACCCAATTGTATCTCACTTTTCATCTGCGTTGCGGAAACGCGCAGATGCAAATGGAAGCAGGAAATGAGACAGTTAAAAGGTGCACACGCGCTCTTCTCTTCTCCAATGAAAATTGCTTTTGCGAGTTCGTTTGGTGCTTTGATTTGGCGCGGCAGTGTTTTGGAACTGGCGCATGACGTGCGAGTTCAAAAATATACCCAGGGGCAATGGACTCTTGATCGGGTCCGTAACTCAAGCGACGGGAGTTACACAATGCAACGCGTGTCTTTATCTCATATACGAGAGGCGCTGATGGCCGGGACGCTGATCGCGGCCAGCGCAATCGTGCTGGCGCCGAGTTCGACACTCGCACGCGGCGGCGGAGAAAGCAGCGGGGCTGGAATAAGTGCTACGAGCCATGGCGGGATGCGGGGCGGGAGTGCCTTTGGTGGCCGAGAAACGGAGGGAAGAATCTCCGCGGCTACACCTGGAGCATCATTCAGGATGAGCAGCGGCTTTGCGACCCGCATTGGCAGCGGCGGCAGCACAATTGGGAGTCTGTCGAATCGGGGGACTTCGACCATTCGCGGAATTTTCGGACGCCCCGCGATAACCTCGGTACATCCAACGGCGATGTCCGCGCTTCCGACGGCGACGTCCGCAATACCAACGGCGACGTCCGCAATACCAACGGCGACGTCCGCACTTCCAACGGCGACGTCCGCACTTCCAACGGCGACGTCCGCACTACCGACGGCGACGTCCGCGCTTCCAACGGCGAGCTCCGTTCAGCCGACGGCGGCCTCCGCAGTACCGACGGCGACGTCCACTCTTCCAACGGCGACGTCCGCAATACCAACGGCGACGTCCGCACTACCAACGGCGACGTCCGCGCTTCCAACGGCGCGTTCCGTACTTCCATCGGCGAGCTCCGTTCAGCCGACGGCGACCTCCCATCCACTCGATATGACGCGTGAACGTGACTCCACCATCGACCGCATCCGCAACAACACATCGACGATCGATGGGATCAGCAGTCATGGCTCCAGCATCGGTACCATCGGCAGCCGCACGTCGACCATCGACGGTATCAACCACGGCTCCAGCATCGGCACCCTCGGCAGCCGCACGTCGACCATCGACGGTATCAACCACGGCTCGAGCATCGGTACCATCGGCAGCCGCACGTCGACCATCGACGGCATCAACCACGGCTCGAGCATCGGCACCGTCGGCAATCGTGACTCGACCATCGATGGCATAGGCAGCAACACCTCGACCATTGATGGGATCAGCAGCCATGGCTCAACCGTAGAGCAGGTGCGCGTGCTCGACCCGCCCGGTGGAAACTAGGTCATGAATGAATCAATCTGGGCCGGACATCTCGTCCGGCCCATTTTTTCAGCTCGCGCTGGCAGTCCAGATCAGGAAGCGCTGCGTTTGCGATGCATGGCGCGTGGTGGTTTGGCGGCGCGGAAAACAAGCACGGGTCGGGAGGCGCCGGCGAGTGCGGAGGCAACCAGCGGGGCCGCGATCAAGCCTTCCTCTCCATACAGGCCATCGGCCAGATCCTTCGCGGTCGTGCGCAGCCAGACAAAATCGGCCAGCGTGCGATGGCCACAGGCGAAACGTTCGGCAATGGCATGCATCCTGGCGGCGCAATAGGCGAAGCTGTCCGCCAGCAGCTGCGAGGTACGATCCAGGATCTCGGCGGCGCCGACGGTACTGGTCGGCGTCGTCCTGAACAGCCGCTCGCTCAACACGGAAATCTCGGCAAGGACTTTCCGGCACAGCGCGTCGTCGCCTTGCGCGCGCGCGCGGCGAAGCAGCCCTTCCACACGGCGGAGTTCTTCCGAAATCGCGATGACGGGATCGATCTGCATGGCACCCAGATAATCCCTCTGCTCGGCAGACAGTTCCGCAGACGCGGATACCTGACACGCGAACTTGAAAAGATTCGCCGCAGAGACGCAAACGGAATTTGCGTTAATGCGGATTCATTATACCGCGGGATCAGACATTGCCGAGATAATCCATCTTGCCAATGTTAATGCCCTTGTGGCGGAGCAGCCCATACGCGGTCGTCACGTGAAAATAGAAATTCGGCAGCGCGAAGCCGGTGAGGAAATCGCGGCCGGAGAATTCCGTCTCGCCCTGCGGAAATTTGAGTGTGACGGTACGGTCTTCCGCGCCGTCCAGCTGCGCCGGCTTGACGCTTTTGAGGAAATCGATCGTCTTCGCGATGCGCTGCTGCAGCTCGGAGATCGTGGTCTCGGTATCCGGCATGCTCGGCGGCTCGATGCCGGCGAGCCGCGCGGCGCAGCTTTTGGCGACATCGCTCACGATCTGAACCTGGCGCGTGAAAGGGTGCATGTCGGGCGCAAGCCGCGCCTCGAGCAATGTGTTCACGTCCTTATCTTCGGTCTTTGCCTGCGCGACGGCCTTGTCCACAATTTTCGAGAGGTTCTCGAGCGTGCGGATCAGCGGCGGGATGGATGCTTCGTAGATCGTGAACGCCATGGGAGGCTCCATTGGAAGGGGCCGCGCAATGAACGGCCAAACGCGTGCGGGATCAAGAGAGTTTGAATCAAACGAAAAGGGCCAAACACGCTGCCGGCCCTTTTCGCCATTGGTCTGCTATTTCCGTGCCAACACTTCCACCGAAACGGCATACTTGCCGAGCGCGCGGCACTTCAACATGAGCCGCACGACGTTGCGATCCGCACCCGGCAGGTCCACGCGATAGACGCGGCCCGGCACCATGCGGAACAGTCCGCTCGTGTCGAGATCGCGGGTATTGCCGTTGCCGAAGGTTGCGCGCACGCGCATGCATCGCGCAAACCCGTTGAGAGACCGCAGGCCGATGCGGTCCACGCTGCGGCCGCCCCACCCGGGGAATGTCGATTCGCGGTCGACTGGTCCCTGGAATCGCTCGGTGCCGAGCCGGACCCAGTAATTTGGATCGTAGCCGCCACCATCGGCTGCGAGTGTCGGCACAATCGTCGCCGCGGACAGCGCCGCGGCCATGGTCCAGAGTTTCAGAGATCGTTTCATCGTGGTCCTCTTGTAGGGCGCCCCTGACACCTTGGCTCCTTCTAGGGCGGCTACCTGAACCGAGGATGAATCCTCGGCAAGCTCCTCGCCTTTGGCAAACGGCCCGGCAGCAAAAGACCGGCGCCTCCTCGCAGGCGCGGCTTCTTTTTTCTCGCCGCAACCTGCGGAAGACCATCCGGTCCGCTTTCGAAACTCCGGCAGGCCACGCCAAACCCGGTTTGCACGGAAGTGGACAGGCACCTTCGCTTCGTCCACAGGCATTTCCGGTCAGCGGCGGACTTCCCTCGGCGCTTCATTTTCCGCCACAGGGAATGAGCCTCATGCCACACCCGGCACATGATGCGCGCGAGCTCGCATCCTGCCCTGTATGTTCTCGCGGGCGACTAGCGCATGGCGCCGCACTCCCCGGCCATCTGTGCTTCAGCGATCATTCCAGAGGTCCGCCTGCTCC
>DATJGT010000061.1:0-20794 GCA_035494695.1 Rhizomicrobium sp.
TTCGATGGGGGTAGCTCCGGATACGGTACGGCCTACCAGCTAAGTCTCAAGGGCGGTGTCTGGAACCAGACGATCCTTTACAATTTTTGTTCGCAGGCGGAGTGCACGGATGGAGCTTACCCTGCTGCACCAATGGTCCAGGATTCTTCGGGCAACTTGTACGGCACGACGGAGGAAGGGGGACTGGCGTGCAGCAATGCCGGGCTTCAGGGGCTAAGCTGTGGCGTCATCTTCAAGCTAGTTCCGAACGGTAATGCATCGCAGGAGACGATTCTCTATCAGTTCTGTTCTCAGGATGATTGCAAGGACGGGGCAATTCCGGACGGTGGATTGCTGATCGACAACTCCGGTAACCTGTTTGGCACGACGGTCCACGGTGGTGGGAATGACAACCAGCAAGGCAATGCCGGCGCCGGTGTTGTTTTTGAGTTCACCGGGTCCAGGCTCAATGTGCTCTACAGCTTTTGTGCGGGCGGCGGGCTTTGCGCCGACGGTTGGGCGCCTGCGGGCACATTGGTCACCGATGGCGCAGGCACTCTGTTCGGTACGACGGTCTTCGGCGGCGGCGTCGGAGAGGGCGAGGTGTTCAAGCTCAAACCGTGAAGGCAGTGCCCAAGACGGCGCTTGGCGTGTGACCCGCCAAAGCCAATTTCTGCGCGCGGCTCATCCGACAAGGCAGTGACGAACCCGCTGTCAGTCGTGTTTTCGTCTGCTGGAATCGAATGGCGCACCGGAAAATTGGCGCACCCGACAGGATTCGAACCTGTGACCTCTGCCTTCGGAGGGCAGCACTCTATCCAGCTGAGCTACGGGTGCGTATGGCTCGTCATAACCCACACGCCTGCAAGCCGCAAATGCTGGATGCAAAGTAGGCCGTTGCTACTCGGTCAGAACGATATCGCCGGAATCGATGCTGCTCCCGTTCACCGGCAGGCGCGCGGCGCCACGCAGCTTGACGGTTCCGTCGAAATAGCTGGGAACGCCCTCTACTCCACGCCGGTAGCCGTTCATCAACTGATAATGCAGATGGGGAAACAGCGAGCTGCCCGAGGCACCCATCGCCGCAACGCAGCCTCCTGACCGGCCTTCACGCGGTCGCCCAAGCGCACCCGGACGCTCTCGTGCCGTAGATGTCCGAGAAGGCTGTAATAGCCACCCCCATGATCGATGATGATGTAATTGCCAAAATCCGAATTCTGGTTGGCCTTGATTTCTTCCATGTCGAACTGCCGATTATCCGGCTGGTTGCCGCGCGCCTCGACGACCACGCCGTCGCCGGGCGCATAGATCGGCACGCCGAAGCCGAAGTAGTCTCGTTTCTGTCTTCGTCGCTGCGCATCATGCGGTTCTGTTCGCCGACGACGACGAAATCATACGAATAGCGGCCGAAAATTTGCGGTGTAACCCAGGTTGCACAGCATTGGGTTGCTGTAGTCCCAGCGACGATGGTGCGAATAAGGATCGTGGCCATCCCACACCCGGATTCGTCCTTTGACGGGAAGGATGAGGCGTGGCGGATGAGGCTCGGCAATTTGCGCCCTGTATTCCAGCGTGTGAATCGGCGTTGGCTGGCCCTGACCGACTGCCGCGCGAAACAGGGTGATGCCGAGCACAATCGCGGCGCCTGCCAACGCCGAAAGTCTCATCGCGTCATCTCCCGTGAAGATTGGCTGAGCGGTTCGATGGTGATGGGAGCGCTGCAGTGACGCAAGATTGACAGCGGTCAGTCGGAACCGCCGCGCATCGAGAGCATGCGTCCTCACTACTGTCCTTTCGATAGCTCCTTCATCAGGCGGTAGGTGAACTCAACGCTCTCGTAGAAGGCGCCTTTCTCCCGCCGTTCGTCGCGGCCGTGGGCGCGGATGTCGTGAATGTCGATCCAGCTACCGGAGATTCCGTAAGCCGGCAGGTGCGCGTTACGCGCGAAAATCGAGTCGCTTGCGCCCGCCGACATGTTCGGAATCACCGGCACGCCCGGCCACATCGAGTGCACCACCTTCTCGACTGTGGCCATGAGCTTCGGTTGCGGCGGCGATTCCGGCGCGAAGGTCACGAGCCCCAGCCCTTTCACGGCGACAGCCGGATCGGCAATCACCTTGATCAGCGTCTGCCGCGTGCGCTCAACGCTCTCGTCCGGAAAGATCCGACATTGCACGGTTGCCTGCGCGCGTTGCGCGAGTGCGTTCTCCTGATGGCCGGCCGACAGCATCGTGGCCACGCAGGTCGTGTGCAGGATCGCGTTGAGCGGCACATCGTGCGCGAGCCGCGCGGCGGCCGCCTGATCGGCGTTGTTGCCGCCTTTGGCAAGCGTCAGCATGTCGGCGCGGCGCTGGCCCTTTTCCTTTTCCGCCTGCTTGGCGAAGTAGAGCCGCGTCGTGGCATTGGTTTCGTACGGGAACTGATATTTCGACAGGCGCACCAGCGCGTTCGCCAGCTGATAGATGGCGTTGTCGGGCCGCGGCTCGGAGGAATGCCCGCCCTTGTTCGTCACCGTCATGGTGAAGGTGGCGTAGGTCTTTTCGGAGGTCTCCACCCCGAAATCGAGCCGCTTGCCGTTGACGATCTCGCCGGAGTCACCGTCCGGATTGATCATCATTTCCGCATCGATGAGATCGCGGTGGGCGCGCAGCAGATACCAGAGCCCGTCCTGCTCCTCGCCCACTTCTTCATCCGCCGTGAACGCAGCAATGATGTCGCGATCGGGAACGAAGCCTTCTTTCTTGACACGAATGAGTGCCGCGGCGACGGCGGCATCCTGATCCTTCATGTCGCTGGTGCCGCGGCCGTAATAATAGCCGTCTTTCTCCGTCAGCTTGAACGGGGGCAGCGACCAGTCTTCCGGCTTTGCCTCGACCACGTCCATGTGGCCGTACCACAGGATCGGTTTGCCTTTGCCTTTGCCGTGCAAGCGAACGACGACATTCACTTGATGCGGATATTTCGGATCGGCGAGCTCGTGGATGTCGCTGTCCGCAAATCCGTTCGCCTTGAAATAGCGCACCAGAATATCCTCCACGCCCTTGGTGCCCACAGCGTGTACGGAATGCACGGCCACGATCTCGGCCAGGATATCATGCGCGAGCTTCTGATTGTCCGCGGGCGGCATCGGCGCGCGGGGCGGCGGAGAGGTATCGGCGACCGTTGCGAGTATTCCGAGAAAGAGAAAGGCCGCGCTGCCGAGGAGCGCGCGTGGTGCAAGCGACATGAATTCCCTTCAAGCTAAGCGGTGGCGAAGCTATCCCGCGCGGCGGCGCTCAAGCAATTGCGACAAGCGCGCGCTCCACGGCGCCGGCAGCGTGGTCCCAGACCCTCCGCTTCCAGTCCTGCGTGTCAGGATAGAAGGCGTCGCGGATCTGCCGCTTGATAGTTTGGGCCTGCGCGTGAGTCATGCCCGCATAGGCGTGTAGCCAGTTATCTCTTCGCAACGCGTCGAACACCTCGCGCACGGGCGCGGTGCCGACTTCCAGTGCGGCGAACGTGAGAGTCTTTCCCGCGGTCCACGTGGAGACCGCCTTATCGATGGTCCCCTTGAGCGGGGCGGAGATGGATTCACCCGCCTCGCTTGAGGCGACGCTTTCACCCCACAACGATTTCGCACGTTCGTACCCCGCGCTACCCGGAATATCTTCCGTAATCATCTCCGCGGCTCCGCAGTCGCCGAGGCCGGTGTGGAAATCGATCACGGTCAGCTGCTCCACGGTTGCGAGCTCTTCGCGGAACACGTCTCTGAGCATGCGCGCGGACCAACTGTCATGCGCGCCGCCGTAATACACGCCCTTGTCGTGGCGCCACTGACCCGAGCTGATCGCCGCCTGCAAGGCGAATGGACCCTTCTCTCTTGCATACGCGCTCAACCGCGCGTTCGCTGCTTTCAGGTTCTCGTCGGAGAGATCGTTCGGCGCGATAGCGTCCGCCAGAGAATCGTACGCCTCGTTCGGCGGTGGGTTACAATGATCGACGAAATTGCGGTTCACATCCGCATTGTCCTCATTGACGCGCCGGTTCCAGGAAAAGCCGAACGGATTAAGCGCGTGCAGGAGCACGATCTTGCTTTTTCTGAACGCGCGTTTCGCAAGTCCTTCGCGCAGCAGACCCGTTTGCGCGCCAGAGCCGAAATAGCCTTCCACGCCATGCGTGCCGGAAATCAGCAGCAGCGCCGCTGTCGCCTTCCGTGGCCCGACCGTCGCCACGTCAAGGAAAAGCGGCTTGCCATCGCTGCCCTGCGCCGTCGGATGCACGTGCGTCCGGACGCCAAGATCAGAGAACTCGCACGCCTCGAGAAACGCCGCCCGGGCGCTGCGGTAGTCGGAAGGGAAATGATCCTCAGGTTTGGTCATGGCCAAGGTTAGCGCAAAGAAAGCGCCGGCGCGTCTGCCATGTTGGCACACAATAAGAACGCCATCACATAAGTGACGCTAACGTCATTTTTATTGCCATTTCGGTCCTTCGGGCGTATGGTCGCGGGCCGCCTTTCGGGAGAAAGCCTGTGGATAACATCACCAAGGATCCCGCCTATAACGCCGTGGACCCTGCCGATTTCCCCGCCATGCTGGACGTGAACCGCTATGGCCAGCGCTCCACTGCTTTCGACAAGATCATCAGCGCCACCCACGATCATTTCTGGGATCCGCTGGATAAGAAATACATCGATTTCAGTCAGTCCTTCGATATGGAGGAGGACTATCTGGTCAATCCGGCGCTGAATGGCGATCTCAAAACAGAGATCGGCAATCGCCTCGACGAGAAGGGCAAGATCAAGCTCGCCAATCTCGACATGTTGTGGACGATGTCATCCATTCTGCATGGCGAACAGGGGGCGCTGTCGTTGTCCGCATCGCTCTGCCACATCCTGCGCGATCCCGGTGCGCAGGAATATGCCGCCAACCAGACGCGCGAAGAAGCGCGCCACGTCACCGCCTTCACGAATTACATTCGCGCGCGCTGGGGCAAACCGGTGCAGGTTGGCCCTGCGCTGGGCGACCTGCTGAACGAGCTCGTCGGCTCACCGCTCGTGTGGAAAAAGCTTGTCGGCATGCAGATGCTGATCGAGGGACTGGCGATGGGGGCGTTTGCCTCGTTGTGGAAGGAAGCGCGCGATCCACTGCTCCGCCAGACCTGCCAGCTGGTGATGACGGACGAAGCCTTCCACCACAAATTCGGAAAGATCTGGGCCGACCGCACGATTCCGCATCTGTCGCAAGCGGAGCACGAGATGATCGAGGATTGGGCTGCCCAGGTGTTCCAGATTCTGCTCTTCAATCTCGGCTCGCCGAACCAGAAGGAATGGATTTATCGCGAGGTGGGTCTCGATCCAGTGTGGTGCCAGCAGGCCTTCATGGAAGCGCTCACCGATGCCGCCATCCGCAAGGACATGGAAGAGGCGACGAACATCTTTCGCGTGTTGATCAAGACGCTGCTCAAGGCCGGGATCATCACGGACCGAACGCGCGGCGTGTACGCGGCCTATGTGGACATGGCCGAGCTCTACAACGAAGGCGACCGTATGGTTGGCGACGACATTGCCGAAGAGGGGATCAAATATCTCGTCGCGCTGAACGGCGGGAAAATGACCATTCCATCCCTGATGGCGGCCGAGTAGCGCGGAGCGGCGCATGGACCGGAACATCACCAAGGACCCGGCCTACGACGCCGCCGATCCGCATGACTTTCCGGCGATGCTCGACGTCGACCGTTACGGCCGCCGCTCCACCGCCTTCGACAGGATCATCTCCGCCACGCACGATCACTTCTGGGATCCGCTCGATCCCAGATACATCGACTTCAGCCAGCGGTTCGATCTCGAAACCGAAATGGTGCTGCCGGAAGATTTCTTTGTCATCTTCCGCACCCGCATCGGCGATGCCATGTCGCGCGAGCAGAAGATCAGGTTCGCATCGCAATCGGCGCGCTGGCAGATTTCGTCCATCCTGCATGGCGAGCAAGGCGCGCTCGCGCTGTCGGCTTCGCTCTGCCACATTCTGAAGGACCCTGGCGCGCAGGAATACGCCGCCAACCAGACGCGCGAAGAAGCGCGCCACGTCACCGCTTTCTCGAAATACATCCAGGCGCGCTGGGGCACGCCGCTGCCGGCCGGACCCACGCTGCAGAACCTTCTCACCGAAATCGTGCTGGCGCCGGAGGTCTACAAGAAGATCGTGGGCATGCAGATGCTGGTGGAGGGGCTCGCCATGGGTGCCTTCGCCACGCTCTATCAGAAGTCGAACGATCCATTGCTGGTCAAGCTCTGCCAGCTGGTCATGACCGATGAGGCCTTCCACCACAAATTCGGAAAGATCTGGGCCGACCGCACTATCCCGAAGCTCAGCGAGGAAGAGCACAACACGGTGGAGGATTGGGCCGCGCAGTGTTTTCAGACCTTGCTGTTCAATCTGGTGAATCCCGAGCAGATGCAGGTGGTGTATGCCAGCGTCGGCATCGACTGGCAGGATGCGCGGGCCGCCATCATGGAAGCCTTCACCGACGACGACCGCCGCGAGCAGATGAAACGCTCGTCCAACATTTTCCGTGTGCTGGTGAAGACGTTGCTGAATGCCGGCATCATTACCGACCGCACGCGCGGGTTCTATGCCATGTACATCGATATGAGCGAGCTCAGGCGCGAAGGCGACCGCATGGTAGGCGACGATATCGCCGAGGACGGTATCCGCTACCTGATGAGCCTCAATGGCGGCAAAACCCTGATCACCCCCGCCGCGCTGGCGGCGGAATAATAGGCTATATCGCGGGCGCTTGGCGTTGCCGTCTCGGCGTTGGCAACATAGATCACAGCAGAGATGTGCGGGAAGTTCACCCAGATGATGTCGTGGGGCGAGTTCGTCAGCCTCGCGGAGCTGCTGAACAGCACGAATGCGCCCGGCGGCAGTGGCCAAACGTTGGCGGATCGCGCGGAAATCGTGTCGCCAATGCGTGAGGCGTTCGTCGTAAGGCTCAACCGGAGCGGCGCGCGGGAGACGGCACGGATGCGCTGGGGTCTCGTCCCCTACTGGGCGAAGGATCCCGGCATCGGCACGCGCTGTATTCATGCGCGCGCCGAAACCATCGACACAACCAACGCCTACAAGGACGCGTTCCGCACCCGCCGCGGGCTTGTCATCGTGTCGGAGTTTTATGAATCGCGACACGTGACGGAGACGAAGCGCGAGCCGCATCGCATCTGGCCGAATGACGGCAAGCCTGTCGCGCTGGCCTGTCTGTGGGAGCGCTGGCGGCAGCCGCACGATGTGCCGCTCGAAACCTTCGCCATCGTAACGGTGCCGGCGAACGCAGTCATTGCCCCGGTGCATGACCGCATGCCCGCCGTCATCGGGGAATCCGACTGGCCGAAATGGCTGGGCGAAGTCCCCGCGTCTGTCGAGGAGCTGAAGGCGCTACTCCGTCCGTGCGAGGACCCCATGAGCATTGCGCCTGTCCGCCGCAAGCCTCCGCCAGCGCGTCCGGCTCCAGCGCAGCCGGACCTGTTTTAAAGGGCGAGGGCACCGCACAAATTCCGGGCTGTGCTAGGGTCATATCGAACAAGAAACGGAGCACAACAATGGCGGGGCGAGTTGAGGGCAAGATCGCGCTGATCACTGGCGGCGCGCAGGGGTTGGGTGAAGCCGCGGCGCGCATGCTGGCGCGCGAAGGCGCCCGCGTCGCAATCACCGATGTGAATTTGCAAGGCGCGGAGAAGCTCGCGGCGAGTCTGAATGAGACGCGGCCGGACGCGGCCATCGCGATCAAACACGACGTCACCAGCGAAGCTGAATGGGTCAATGCGCTGAATATCACTGAGCGCGCGTTCGGCGGGCTGCATGTCCTCGTGAACAACGCAGGAATTGGGCTCACGAAAGACCTCGAAGATGTCAGTCTTCAGGAATGGCGGCGGGTCCATGAAATCGATCTCGACGGCGTGTTCCTCGGCTGCAAGCTCTCGATCGCGCTGATCGCGAAAACGGTGAAAGCGACCGGCCTCGGCGGTTCCATCGTCAATATCTCATCCATTTCCGGCATCATCGCGGGCCACAACATGGCGGCCTACAACTCCGCCAAGGCTGGCGTTAGGCATCTCTCCAAATCGGTCGCGCTTTACTGCGCTCGGAAGGGGTATGGTATCCGCTCGAATTCGGTACACCCGGTGTTCATCGCCACGCCCATTCTCGATCCGCTGGTTGCGCGCTTCGGCAAAGAGGAGGCGTACGCGAAATTGGCGCGCCAGGTGCCGCTCGGCAAGATCGGAGAGCCGGACGACATTGCGTATGCGGTGCTCTATCTTGCCAGCGACGAATCGAAATTCGTCACCGGCGCGGAACTGAAGGTGGATGGCGGCATATCCGCTATGTGAGCATCAACATGAATCAATCGTCCCCTGTTCCTGTCGTGCGGCCCACCCCGGAATCCGGGCTCGGGCTGGCGAGCTGGGTGCGCGAGATCATGGAGGCGGCACGCGCAACGCTGGCCACGCCCGAATATCCGGCTGATATGCCGCGCGGACATGGCGAAACCGTGCTGCTCATTCCGGGCTTTCTCGCCGGCGACTGGACGATGCATCCCCTGCGCGATTTCCTGCGCCATCTCGATTACCGGGTGGAGTTCGCCGGCGTGGCCCTGAACCTCGGCCCAACGCCGCGTTTGTTGCCGCAGTTGGAAGCGGCCGTGGAACGGCTCCATGCCGAGGCCGGTGCGCCTATTCTTGTGATCGGGCAGAGCTTGGGCGGCGCGTTTGCACGGGTGCTGGCGCATCGTCATCCGGAAAAAATTGCGCATATCGTGACCTTGGCGAGCCCCATCCGTTTTCCCGTGGCGACGCCACTGGAAAGCATCGTGAAGCTGCTTGCGCCGCTGCACGGGCCGGACGTCTCGGCACTACGGGACGAGATCGAGCGCGCGCCACCAGTGCCGCTGACGGCGCTTTATTCCCAAGATGATGGAATCATCGACTGGCGCTGCTGTTTGCAGGACGAGGCGCCGCACTGCGCGAATGTCGAGGTCTCGGGCGCTCACAGCGCCATGGGCTTCAATCCGAAAGCGCAAGCGGAGATTGCACGCGCGCTCGCGCGAAATCGCAAGCCGTGCTCCGCAATCGGTGCCGCTAACACAATTCCCTAAGGATCAATCGGCTTTCCCTTCGCGTTCTCTTCTCATGCGCTTGCGTGCTTTCGCGCTGAGTATCGTGTCCGCCGCTGCGGCGGGTCTCACTGCCGCCGCGGATGCACCGGGCATGAAGCACCAGATTCGCGTGCAGGACATGCCGAAGCCTTACGCGACACCGGCGGTGGACAACAGCTCGCAAAAAGTGCCACCGCCGAGCGGCTGGTTGCCGCACGTGGCGAAAGGGTTTGCCATTACAGCCTTCGCGAGCGGGCTCACGAATCCGCGCTGGATGGCCGTCGCCGCGAATGGCGATGTGTTTCTCAGCGAGCCGCGCGCCGGAAAGGTCACCTTGCTGCGCGACGAAAATGCGGACGGCAAAGCCGACAAGGCCCTCACCTTCGCGCAGGGTTTCTTCCGTCCTCATGGGCTCGCATTCCACAATGGCGCGCTCTACGTGGGCGATACGGATGCGGTTTGGCGTGTTGCTTACCAGAATGGCGCTACACAGGCGGGCACGCGCGAGCAGATCACGAAGCAGAGCTTCGGCGGGGCGGGCGATCACTGGTCGCGCGACATTGCCTTCGGTCCCGATGGCGCATTGTATGTGGCGATCGGCAGCGGCGGTAATGTGGATATCGGCGAACCGCCGACCCGCGCCACCGTGCAGAAAGTGAATGCCGACGGTACGCTTTCGACATTCGCGAGCGGTTTGCGCAATGCGGCTGGAATCGCGTTCTATCCGGGCACGGACGCGCTCTGGGTGACGGTCAACGAGCGCGACGGCTTGGGCGACGGCGTTCCACCCGACTACATGACCCATCTGGAGCGAGGCGCCTTCTACGGCTGGCCGTATGCCTATATCGGCCCGCATCCCGATCCGACATTCGGATCGAAGCGTCCCGATCTCGTCGCGAAGACAAAGACGCCCGATCTGTTGTTCGAGGCGCATGCGGCTGCGCTCGGGCTTGCCTTCTATGAAGGCAAACAGTTTCCCGCGGAGTACAAAGGCGATGCCTTCGTCGCATTCCACGGCTCGTGGAATTCATCGAAACCGGTTGGCTACAAGGTCGTGCGCGTGCACTTCTCCGGCGGAAAGCCCGCGGGCGGTTACGAGGATTTCGTTACTGGTTTCTGGGACGGCAGATCGAGTCCGGCGCGCGTGTTCGGCCGTCCTGCGGGGCTTGCGGTTGCGAAAGACGGAAGCCTCTTGATCGCCGACGACGCGGGCAAAGCAGTCTGGCGGGTCGTGTACACCGGCAAATGACCTCTTCCCGCACTCGCCTTGACACCCTTCAGGGGCCATCCCTACATACCGGCCCCACGCCCGCGCACATAGCGGGCCCAAGCATGGCTTGGGGCTGTAGCTCAGTTGGGAGAGCGCCTCGTTCGCAATGAGGAGGTCAGCGGTTCGATCCCGCTCAGCTCCACCAAGCCTCGCCAAACTTGCTCCGGCGTTGCCCATCGTTAAAAGATAAGTTCGCGATTCGTCGGGACTGTTATGTACCCCAATCCATTCGTCTGGCTCCTGCTCACTCTCATTGACATCTATACGTGGGTCATTATTGCGGCCGTGGTCGTCAGCTGGCTGGTCGCGTTCGGTGTCATCAACACCTACAACCAGTTTGCGCGCGCCATCGTCCGCTTTCTGGATGCAGCCACCGATCCCGTGTTCCGCCAGGTGCGGCGAATCATTCCGCCACTGGGCGGCCTCGATATTTCCCCGCTCATCGTGCTCATCGCACTTCAGTTCATCCGGTACGCGATCGCGTATTACCTGGCGTGATCGCGGCGTCCGCGCTTCGCACACTTGGCAATGTTATCCGTTTCTCCGTGCGGCTCACGCCGAAAGGAGGCCGCGATGCGCTCGAGGGCTGGATCAAGGACGCCGATGGCAATTTGCATCTGAAGGCCCGGGTGTCCGCACTGCCGGAAGACGGCAAGGCCAACAAAGCGTTGATCGCACTGTTGTCGAAGCAATTGGATGCACCGAAATCCGCTATTCGTATCGTGAGCGGCGAGATGGCGCGGTTGAAAGTCGTCGAGATCACAGGCAATACGGCCGCTCTAAAAGCTCGCCTTCAGGCATTGGACCAGATCGGATGACCGCGCGGATCATTGATGGGAAAGGCTTTGCGGCAGAGCTGCGCACGCGCGTCGCAGCTGAAGCGGCCCGCATCCGCAATGAGCACAACGTAATTCCCGGACTCGCAACCGTGCTCGTCGGGAACGATCCCGCCAGCGAAGTGTACGTCCGCAACAAGAACAAGACGGCCGAAGGCCTCGGTTTCAATTCCGTGCACTTTCATCTACCCATCGACGCAAGCGAAGCGGAGGTGCTGGAACGTGTTCGCAAGCTGAACGACGATCCGACGGTGCACGGCATTTTGGTGCAGATGCCGCTGCCAAGGCAGGTGCGCGAAGCGGCCGTGCTCGATGCGCTCGACCCGGGGAAAGACGTCGATGCACTGACGCCGACCAATGCGGGATTGCTGATGAGCGGCCGGGCTTCGCTCGTGTCCTGCACACCGGTCGGCGTGATGATGCTGCTGGAAAAGTACGTCGGCGACATTGCGGGCCTCCATGCTCTCGTCATCGGGCGGTCGCTCCTGTTCGGCAAGCCTGCGGCTCAGCTGCTGCTTGCGGCAAATACCACCGTGACCATGGCGCATTCGAAAACGCGCGATCTTCCGGCGCTCTGCCGCCGCGCGGACATTCTCGTCGCCGCCATCGGCAGGCCCGAATACGTGAAAGGCGATTGGGTGAAACCGGGCGCCACGGTGATCGATGTCGGCATCAATCGCGTCGATGCCGGAGGCGGCAAAACGAAAATCGTCGGCGATGTGGAATATGGCGAGGCGAGCAACCGCGCGGGAGCGATTACGCCTGTGCCCGGCGGCGTGGGCGCCATGACAATCGTTTGCCTCATGCGCAACACGCTGGTTGCCGCCTGCTTACAGTCCGGCGTAGCTCTACCGGGTGTCTAAAGCCGTTTCTTGAGATCGGCGGCGATTTCCTCCGGTCCTTGCGAATTGTCGTAATTCGCCGCGAATTTGCCGGCCGGATCCATCAGGTAAATCACGTTCGAATGATCGACTGCGTACCCACCGTCTTTCGCGGGCCGCCGCGCAACGTAAACGCGATATTCGGAAGCGGCCGAGGCGATATGGCTCTTCGGCCCGGTGAGCCCCACGAACTTCGGCCCGAACGACGCAAGGTACTGCTTCATCACCTGTGGCGTGTCACGATCGGGATCGACCGTGATGAAGATCGGAACCACGCGCGGCGCGCGCCCGCCCAATCGGGTCATTACGTCCGACATCAGGGCGAGGCTCGTCGGACAGACATCGGGACAATTCGTGTAGCCGAAATAGATGAGCATCCAGCGGCCGCGGAAATCGCGGTCGGTTCTGGTTTCCCCATTCTGGTCGAGCAGCGCGAAGGGCCCGCCGACCTTCGGCACGCCGACGGTCACAATCCGGTTCGTGGGCGCGAGCTCTTCGGCGGCGTGCCACAATCCGCCGGACACCACGCAGGCGGCAGCCACGATGTACGGAATCAGCGCTTCCGGTGTGCGGATCATTGTTGAATTGATAGACTGGGTTGAAAGAGCCGCAAGCGGCGAATGGTCCCGGCATGAACGATCGCAATGCGTCCGGCCCGGCGCCGGAGAAAACGAAGACGTGGTGGCGTCATTGGCCACGGCTGGCGGCAGAGCTTTCGCCCTCCGCGCGTGGCCGGGTCCGCCTTCGCACCCTTAGCAATCTCCGCTGGATGGCCATCGGCGGACAATCGGCCGCGCTGTTCATCGTCCGTTTCGGCCTGGAATACCCCTTGCCGCTGTTCGGCTGCATTGCGGCCATCGCGGCGAGTGCCGCACTCAACGTCGCGCTTGCGTTTCGCTACCCCGCCGCTCATCGCCTGACCAACCGGGAAGCCACGGTGTACCTCGCCTATGATGTCCTGCAGCTGGCGGCGCTGCTGTATCTCACGGGCGGGATTCAGAATCCGTTTGCGCTCATGTTCATCGCGCCGGTGGTTATTGGAGCGGCGACGCTCAACCTGGGCAACACCTTCTTCCTCGCGTTTCTCGCCTTCGCCTCGATCAGCTTCATCGCGCTTGTCCACAAGCCGCTTCCATGGGCGCCGAACGAAGCGTTGCTTTTGCCGCCGCTCTACCAAGCCGGCATTTGGGCTTCGCTGGTGATTGGCATCGGGTTCACCTCCATCTACGCGTGGCGCATCGCCAGCGAGGCGGCGCGAATGTCGGCGGGGCTTGCCGCCACACAGCTCGCGCTGGCGCGCGAACACCGCATGGCCTCGATCGGCGCGCTTGCAACCGCGGCGGCGCATGAACTCGGTACCCCCCTCGGCACCATCGCTGTCGTGTCACGCGAACTTGAACGCGCTCTGCCCCCGAATTCGCCAGAAGCCGAAGACGTCCGCCTGCTGCGCGCGGAAGCGGAACGCTGCCGGGGCATTCTCACCAAACTCGCGCGGCCGGAAGAGAGCGTGATCGGCGCCATGCAGCGCCTGCCGCTCGGCGCATTGCTCGATGACATTGCACAGGAATACAGGGACGGCGACTTGGCGATCGCGGTCGATGCGGCGCCCGGTCCAGAACACCTGCCGGAACCTCAAGTCTGGCGTGCGCCGGCCTTGCTGCACGGCCTCGGTAATCTCATCGCCAATGCCGCGGATTTCGCGCAATCGAATGTGCGCGTGCGAGCCAATTGGGATGCAAAAGAACTGCGCATCTCGGTTGAGGATGACGGGCCCGGATTCGCGCCGGACATTATGGAGCGGATCGGTGAGCCCTACGTCACGTCGCGCCCTGGCAGCTATACGCCAGGAGAGACCGAACTCGAGCCGGCGGGCGAGTTCTCCGGGCAGGAAGGCATGGGCTTGGGTTTCTTCATCGCCAAGACCCTGATCGAGCAGACCCGAGGCACCATGAAGGCTGTGAATCTCGATGGCGGCGGTGCCCGGGTGAGCGCTCGCTGGCCCAGAGGCGCAATTGACGGCGAAGTTCCGCCCGGCACAACGGCTGTTCTCCAGACGTTTTAAGTGCCTATATATTGTTCCGCGCCGTGGAAACCTGTATCGCCGCCGCGCAGGATCATGAAATGCCGACGAAAGACATGAGCGAGGAGCGAACGCTCCTCATCGTTGAGGACGACAGGCCATTTCGCGAGCGGCTAGCCCGCGCGATGGAAGCGCGTGGGTTCACGGTGGCCATTGCGGAAAGTGTGGCGCAGGGAAACGCGCGTGCCAAGGAAGCACCGCCCGCCTTCGCCGTTGTCGATCTGAAGCTTGAGGACGGAAACGGTCTCGATGTGGTCGAGACTCTGCATCACACCCGGCCCGACGCGCGCGTGGTCGTGTTGACGGGATTTGGAAATATCGCGACAGCCGTTGCCGCGGTGAAATACGGCGCCGTCGACTATCTGCCAAAGCCGGCCGATGCCGACGATATTCTGGCGGCATTGATGGCAGCGCCGGGTCATAAGCCGAAACCGCCGGAGAATCCGATGTCGGCCGATCGGGTGCGCTGGGAGCACATCCAGCGGGTCTACGAACTGTGCGGGCATAATGTTTCGGAAACGGCGCGCCGGCTGAACATGCACCGCCGCACGCTTCAGCGCATTCTCGCCAAACGCAGCCCGCGTTGACCACGATTGAGACCCGGTACAGCGATTCCATGAAACGGCCGCGAT
The DNA here is from genome assembly GCA_035494695.1 of Rhizomicrobium sp. Taxonomy (GTDB): domain Bacteria; phylum Pseudomonadota; class Alphaproteobacteria; order Micropepsales; family Micropepsaceae; genus Rhizomicrobium. Next base: position 14,805 of record DATJGT010000061.1, read on the forward strand.
TGGGTTCGCGGCTCGCGCGCTTTCATGCATTGCGGCTCTTCTCGCAGAGTTTCCCTGCGATCAAATCAAGCATGCCCTTCTGCTCGGACGTGCGCCGCGTCATTGACGAAGGCGAAGTCATCGAAGAGTTCGAGGAGGAGCAGGACGTTGTCCTCACCGAAGAAGAGGCAAATCTCGCGAAACGCCTGCCCAATCCGCCTGCTGAGCATGTCTCGCGGCGGATCGCGCTCGTGCGACTCGAGAATGCGACATTACTCGGCAACACAGGAAAGCTGATCGATGAGCGCCGCAGCGTTCTGTTGCGCTCGCGGCTTGAGCCACTTGAAGTCCAGGTGAATGACTTCCGAGCCGAAGCGACGCGCCTGATGCTGAAGCCGGCAGCCGCCTATGTGAATTTCATGGGCGAGTACAGCGGCCATGCGCACTTCTTTCACTTCCTGTTCGACAGATTGCCGCGGCTCTATTACTTGCTCGAGCGCTTTGCGCTTGGGCGGGAATCATTGGTCATCCTGACCAACGAGAATCCCCCCGCCTTTCAGCGAGAGATATTTGCGTTTGTGGAACAGCGCTATCCGAACTTGAGATTCCAGCAAATTCCGTATAGCGAGCGCTGGCGTCTGCCGAGTCTGTACAGCATCGACGATTATCAGAGCACGACCCGCGCCACCTTCCTTGGCCCGCAGACACTTGCGTTCATGCGCTCGCTGATCATCGACGGCTATGGCCCGAAACCGAATTCACCTTACCGCAAGATTTATGTTAGTCGCGGGGATGCGCGGAAGCGGCGACTCAAGAATGAATCAGAGCTGTGGCCGCTCTTTGCGGCGAGAGGCTTCGAGACAGTCTCGGCAGCAAATCTCTCTTTTCGCGACCAGGTCGCGCTGTTTAGTGAGGCGGCTGCAATTGCTGGCCCGCATGGTGCAGGCCTTTCTCACATTCTTTTCGCTCCTCCCGGCGTGAAGGTCCTGGAGATTTTTCCGGCCGACAAAGCATTCGATGTCGACTATTTCTATCTCGCGAAGGCGACCGGCGGCACCTATGACGCGGTGATCGGTTCGCGCGGCGGGCGGCTTGGCTGGTTTCGCGCCAACCGAGAGGACGTCAAGACTGTCCTCGACCGGTTCTGACCGATTTCGACGCCGCGGCCTCGAATTCCTTCAACAGTTTCTTCGGCGCAATCCGCCGCCATCGCCGTTCGAGGAATCCCCGCAAGATCTTCGCATCCAGATGCTCCAGCCGTGCCAGCACGGATGGATAATTCTTATAATGGTCGGTGATATGAAACAGTCGCTGCTCGGCTTCGAACAGCATGTCCCGTTCGTCCATGGAATCGACGATCAGCACCATCGAGTTGTCTTCCGCGCGAAGCCGCGTGAAGAACTTCTTCTCAATCTTGAACGACGGGTGTCCGTAGGACGTGCTTTCGGTCGCGCCTGGAAACGACAGCACAATTTTCCGCATCTGCGCTTTGCTGAGAGCCATCGTTCTCTCACTCTCCCATGACCGTCGCGCCGCCGGAAGTGAGCTCGATCACCGCAGCGAGCCGCTCCGCGGCAACCTTGGCAAAGCGGAGCGTGAGCGCTTTTCTCCGGCTTGGATGAATTTGCCAGGCAGGCGATGGCCGTACGATCGCGCCGCCGTAACGGTCCGCCACGATCAGGCCGGTATCGCGCGGCACGAACTCGTCGGGGAAATCCGGCGGAATCGCGAAATAAAATAGTTCACAGAAATCCAGGTACTCGGGCCATTTGCTGTCGCCCTTGAGATCCGGGATTGCGACTTTGATCTCCACACCCAGAATGCGACCATCCCCAGCCAAAGCGGCAACATCGAGCCGCCGCCCGTTTGCGAGGGTGAACTCGAGAATCGGGCTGAAGCCCTCCTGAATCAGAAGGCGGCTTACACCCCTGGCCACATCGCCCGCGGTCACTCCGGTCATGAGCGAATTGGAACAATGGATGAACCGAAGTCAACGTGCATCGCACGGAACTGGAATCGCGAACCTGGTGTTGCGGTTCAGAGGAGCATTTTGATGCGACAGTCCGAAGGCACAGAGCAGGAGGACCAGAGGCAGCGAACTCGGGCCTCTACGGGCGGCTCTCAGCCGGGCCTCGCGTACGTGCTTGAACGAAATATCCGCTCGCTTCAGGAGCGGCATGAACGGGAGGACGCACGCGCGACAGTTGAGGAGAAAGTCGCCCGAGCTGTTACCGATTTTACCGGCAGCATGCGGTTTGTTTACCTGCACCTCGTCATCTTTGGCGGCTGGATTGTCGGCAATGTCGGGTGGATTTCCGGAGTGCCGCGATGGGACCCGAGCTTCGTCGTCCTGGCAATGGTGGCCTCGGTCAAGGCGATCTTTCTTTCGACCTTCGTCCTCATCACCCAGAATCGCATGGCGGCAATGGCCGAACGTCGCGCCAATCTCGATTTGCAGATCAATCTTTTGGCTGAGCACGAAATCACGAAACTGATCGCGCTTTCGTCGGCGATTGCTGCAAAAATGGGGGCGACGGTGGAAGGGGGCCCGGAAATCGAAGCGCTGAAACAGGACATTCAGCCCGAAGCCGTTCTCGACGAACTCGAAGCGGACTAGTTGCGACGATCGGGGATGAGTCTTATCTGCAGTCCGATGAACCCTTCGCACGGAAATCAGCCAAAAATGTCTGAACGAGAACATCGCCGCTGGCGGTCCACCACCATCCTGTCTGTCCGCAAGGGCGGAAAAGTGGTGATCGCGGGCGATGGCCAGGTCACCATGGGCCAGACGGTGATGAAGGCCAACGCCCGAAAAGTCCGCCGGCTCGGCAAGGGCGACGTGATCGCAGGCTTCGCCGGCGCGACTGCCGATGCGTTTGCCCTGTTCGAGCGGCTCGAAGCGAAGATCGAGCAGCATCCCGGGAATCTGGCGCGCGCCTGCGTGGAGCTGGCGAAAGACTGGCGCCTCGACAAATATTTGCGTCAGCTTCAGGCGCTAATGGCTGTCGCCGACACACGCACCTCGCTTGTGCTGTCCGGAACGGGCGATGTCGTCGAGCCGGAAGAAGGTCTGATCGGAATTGGGTCCGGCGGCCCGTTTGCGCTCGCCGCCGCGCGCGCGCTCTTGCCGTTCGATCTGTCTGCCGAGGAGATCGCGCGTCGCTCATTGAAAATCGCCGCCAATATTTGCGTCTACACCAACGAGAACATCGTACTCGAGAGCCTCGACAGCGCGTAGTCAAGCGCGGTGGACTCTCCTGTCATACGACCCCATATAGCGGCCCATGACCAGCTTCTTCACGCCACGAGAAATCGTCTCCGAACTCGATCGCTACATTGTGGGCCAGGCTGACGCCAAGCGCGCGGTTGCCATCGCGCTGCGCAATCGCTGGCGAAGACAGCAGCTTGCGCCGGAATTGCGCGAAGAAGTTCTGCCGAAAAATATCCTCATGATCGGACCGACAGGCGTGGGCAAGACGGAAATATCCCGCCGGCTCGCGAAACTCGCCCAGGCGCCCTTCCTGAAAGTCGAAGCGACGAAGTTCACCGAAGTTGGCTATGTCGGCCGCGATGTCGAACAGATCGTCCGCGATCTTCTGGAAATCGGAATCGCACAGGTGCGCGAACGAAAGCGCCGCGATGTCGAGGCGCAGGCCGACGCGCGCGCGGAGGAGCGCGTGCTCGATGCGCTGGTGGGCGACAAGTCAAGTCACGGCACGCGCGAATCTTTCCGCAAGATGCTGCGCGCCGGAGAACTGGACGAGAAGGAAATCGAGCTCGAGATGCGCGATTCGGGCGCCATGCCGAGCATCGAGATTCCCGGCATGCCGAATGCGCAAATCAGCATGGTGAGCCTGAGTGACATGTTCGGCAAAGCCTTCGGCGGTCGCGCGAAAACACGGCGCATGAAGGTGGCGGAGGCGCATGCGCCGCTGGTTGCAGAGGAAGCGGACAAGCTGCTCGACAATGACGCGATCCTGCGTGAGGCAATCGAAACAGTCGAGAACAACGGCATCGTATTCCTGGACGAGATCGACAAGATCTGCGCCCGTTCCGAATTCCGCGGCGGCGGCGATGTCTCGCGCGAAGGCGTACAACGCGACCTCCTGCCGCTCATCGAGGGAACCACCGTTGCGACGAAGCACGGCAGCGTGAAGACGGACCACATCCTGTTCATTGCCTCCGGCGCATTCCACGCGGCAAAGCCTTCGGATCTGTTGCCGGAGCTGCAGGGGCGATTGCCGATTCGAGTCGAACTAAAGGCACTAACGCGGGACGATTTTCAGCGCATCCTGACGGAGCCGGAAGCAAGCCTGATTAAACAGTACACGGCACTGCTGGAGACGGAGGGTGTTGCCCTGGAATTCACACCCGATTCCATCGGCGCGATTGCCGACGTTGCTGCGCAGGTGAACGCCAGCGTGGAAAACATCGGCGCACGGCGCCTGCACACAGTAATGGAGCGCGTCATCGACGAGATCAGCTTCTGCGCGACGGATCGCACCGGCGAAAGGATCATGATCGATGCTGCCTACGTCCACACCCGCGTGGACGACCTCGCAAAGGACCAGGACCTGTCCCGGTTCATTCTTTGAAGAAGCTTCTCCACGCCGTCCAAGGCCCAACGGCGGGGCCGGCACCGGGCTGCGGTGGCCACAGTTGACCCTATGGGGATTCCTTGCAAGAAGTCCGGCCTTTCCAGAAGAAGGCGTCGGGAATGCGCGGCAATTACCTCTTCACAAGCGAGAGTGTGGCGGAGGGCCACCCGGACAAGGTCTGTGACCGCATCTCCGATGAGGTCGTCGATCTCATGTTTCGCGAAGGGCCGGAGCACGGCTTCGCTCCAAAGGATATTCGCGTCGCCTGCGAAACGCTGTGCACCACCAATCGCGTGGTGATTGCCGGCGAGACGCGCGGCCCCAAAGAAATCGGTGTTGGAATGGTGGAGGATGTCGCGCGCGCCGCCATTCGCGACATCGGCTACGAGCAGGACGGCTTTCATTGGAAGAACGCAAATGTGGAAGTGCTGCTGCACGCGCAATCTCCGCATATCGCGCAGGGCGTGGATGCGAGCGGCAACAAGGATGAAGGCGCGGGCGATCAGGGAATCATGTTCGGCTACGCCTGCCGCGAAACACCGGAGCTGATGCCGGCGCCGATCTACTACAGCCACAGGATTCTGAAGCTGATGGCCGATGCGCGCCACGCCGGCAAGGCGCCGAAGCTTGGCCCTGATGCAAAAAGTCAGGTCACGGTTCGTTACGAGAATGGGCGGCCGGTCGAAGCGACACAGATCGTCGTCTCGACCCAGCACCTCGATCCGGGCATGACATCGGAGGATGTGCGCCACGTCATCGAGCCATACGTGCACGAGGCGCTGCCGAAGGAATGGATCGACGGCCACACGACATGGCATGTGAATCCCACCGGTGCTTTCGTGATCGGCGGGCCGGATGGCGATTGCGGACTGACCGGCCGCAAGATTATCGTCGACACCTACGGTGGCGCCGCGCCGCATGGCGGCGGCGCGTTCTCGGGCAAGGACCCGACAAAGGTCGATCGTTCGGCAGCTTACGCTGCACGATATCTTGCGAAGAATGTTGTCGCGGCAGGGCTCTCAGACCGCTGCACGATCCAGATTTCCTACGCTATTGGCGTGCCGGACCCGCTGTCCGTGTATGTCGATCTGCATGGCACCGGCAAAGTGGACGAAGCGAAGCTCGAGCAGATTCTGCCGGAGATGATGAGCCTCAAGCCGCGCGGCATTCGCGAGCATCTGGGGCTGAACAAGCCGATCTACGCCAGCACGGCGGCCTATGGTCACTTCGGCCGCGAGCCGGATTCGGCGGGTGGCTTCAGCTGGGAAAAGACCGATCTCGCGGACGCGCTCAAACGTTGCTTCTGATGCTTCGTGGCATTGCTGCGCAATGGGCCTCAACATGACGCAATCCCGTCATCCTGAGGTGCGCGCGTAGTGCGCTTCGAAGGATGACCGAGCGCCGTCGCCGGAT
>DATJGT010000062.1:0-5334 GCA_035494695.1 Rhizomicrobium sp.
TGTGCTCGCTGCGGTCGCGCGAAGACCGCCCGGCGCTTGCCGTGCGGATGGTCGTCGGGGCCGACGGCCGCAAGCGCTCGCACACCTTCCACCGCATCATGATGCGTTCAGCCGCCAAGCTTTCCTACATGCAGGCGCAAATGGCGATCGATGGGCGCGCCGACGATGATACCGGCCCGCTGATCGAGCCGGTCCTTAAGCCGCTTTATGCGGCCTACGAAGTTCTCAAACTTGCACGCCGCGAGCGTCAGCCGCTCGATCTCGATCTGCCGGAACGCAAAATCCTGCTGAAGGCAGATGGCACCGTCGATCGCGTAGTCACCCCCGAACGACTGGAAGCGCACCGTCTGATCGAGGAGTTCATGATCCTGGCGAACGTCGCTGCGGCAGAAACGCTTGAACGCGCGCGGTCTCCCCTCATCTATCGCGTGCACGACGAGCCGGCGATGGAGAAGGTCCAGGCGTTGCGCGAATTTCTCGCCACGCTCGACATTCCCTTCGCCAAGGGCGGCGTGCTCAAGCCGGAAGCTTTCAACCATATCCTGTCACGTGTGAAGGGACGCGACGCCGAGCAACTCGTGAACGAGGTTGTCTTGCGCACGCAGGCGCAGGCCGAATATGCCTCCGAGAACTACGGCCACTTCGGATTGAACCTGCGCCGCTACGCGCATTTCACCTCGCCGATCCGCCGCTACGCCGACCTGATCGTGCATCGTGGATTGATACGCGCACTGAAACTCGGCCATGACGGTTTGCCGGAGGGCACCGATCAGAAAGCCCTGGCGGAGGTCAGCGCGCAGATTTCCGCCACCGAGCGCCGCGCCATGCTGGCCGAGCGCGAGACGAACGACCGCCTGATCGCGCATTTCCTCTCCGATCGCATCGGTGCGACCTTTGATGGCCGGATTTCCGGTGTCACCCGCGCAGGTCTGTTCGTGAAGTTGCGCGAGACCGGCGCCGACGGATTTGTGCCGGCACGCACCATCGGTGACGAATATTTCCGCTATGACGAAAAGGGTCACGCGATGGTGGGATCGCGCTCCGGCGAGACTTATCGATTAGGCGATTCCGTTCGGGTCAAGCTCGTAGAGGCGGCGCCGGTCGCCGGCGCGCTGCGATTCGAGATTTTATCGGATGGGCGTGCGGGCCGGCCACAGCGGCCTGTGCGCCATGAGCGCGGGCAGCGATATGCCCCACGCGGCAAGCAACGGAAGGTTCGATGACGAAAGACCTCGGAAAACTCTGGGCCGAGCGCATGACGATGTCGGAGCGCGACACGTCATTTCCCGACAGCGAGCCGCGTGATGCCGCAACCCTGATGTTGATCGACCGGTCAGGCCCCGCTCCCCGGGTCCTGCTCGGCCGCCGTCATGCCGGCCATAAATTCATGCCTGGCAAATTCGTTTTTCCCGGCGGCCGCATCGAAGCACTCGACCAGCAGATGACCGCCGTGAGCGAACTGCATCCGGATGCGCAAAAGAAACTGCTGGAGCGCGTCGAGAAGCCGAGCACGGAATTTGCGCGCGCCTTTGCACTTGCGGCGGTGCGCGAGACTGCCGAAGAAACCGGCATGCTGCTCGGGGTGAAACGCGATCGGTCACCCTCCGTACCAGGTGAGCTCTGGACCGAATTTGCCAAAGCGAAAGTCCATCCGGACCTCGGGCAGATCCATTTCGTCGCGCGCGCTGTCACGCCCCCGCGCCGGCCGCGCCGCTTCGATACGCGATTTCTCACTGCGGACGCTTCGGCGATCGCCCACACGATCGAGGGTGTCGTCGGCCCGGATTCAGAACTGGTTGAACTGACCTGGGTCCCGATCGAGGAAGCCGCTCACCTGGATATGCCGACAATTACCGCCATTGTTCTGGAAGAACTGCTGGCGCGCGTGGAGGCCGGAATGGGCCACGGCCTGCCGGTCCCCTTTTACTTCATGATTGAAAAGGAATTCTTCCGGGAACTGCTGTAAATGCCCAAAAACGGCGCATTTTCTTGACATTTGGCGCTTCGGCGCTAGTTTCCGCGCCAATCCTGTCATCGCACGTTCAGTTCAAGGGAAAAGTCCATGGCCAAAGCCATCAGTCTCAAGATCAAGCTGGTCTCCACCGCCGGCACTGGTCACTACTATGTGACGCGGAAGAACTCGCGCACCCAGACCGACAAGATGAAAAAGAAGAAATACGACCCGATCGCCAGAAAACACGTCGAATACTCCGAGTCCAAAATCAAGTAGCCGCGGAGGCATCCAGTGATGCTTCGCACGCTCTTTGCTGCTCTGCTGCTGCTGCCACTGGCACTCGCCTCCGCCGGCGCCGGCGAAAAACACAGGCTTGCGCTGCAGATCAGCGATAACGACGCGGACAAAATGAACGCGGTGCTCAACGTCGCCGCCAATGTGTCGAAGTTCTATTCCGATAAAGGCGAAGAGATCGAAATCCAGATCGTCGCCTTCAATGCCGGGCTTCACATGCTGCGCGATGACACCTCGCCCGTGAAGCCAAGGCTCAAGTCATTCAAGCAGGGCATGCCGAACGTCTCGTTCATGGCCTGCGAGAACACCCTCGAGTCGATGGCCCGCAAGGAAGGCAAGGAACCGCCGCTCGTTGATAATGCCGAGCGTGTGAAAGCCGGCGTGGTCACGCTGATCGAGCTCGGTGAAAAAGGCTGGACGATCGTCCGGCCCTGATCCCCTCCATCCTCGTGCTGTGGAGCGCGGCGGGGCCGCGCACGCATCGCTTCGCGATCCTCCTGAAATGAATTGGTGGCCGGCCGGAAGCGGCAGCATGAGGAGGCCACTCGCACCGCTCCCGGACCGGCCGAACCCCACGGACCCAGGAGATGCGGCGGACCTGGCATCAGTAGGGTATCGCAGCGCATTGAGGGTGCGTTCGCGATTGAACGCCCCGACTCAGAATGCGGTCAGTGGCGAGGTTAGACCATGCACCCGGGTCGACAAGCCGGTTCACTAATGCCCTGGAATGTCTTGGCAATTTGTGCGCCGTGACACACGGCCCAAGACCCGAATCAGAGAATCTCAGGCGGCGTCCGGCACCACGCGGTTGCGGCCGTCGCGTTTGGCGCGATAGAGCGCCTGGTCGGCGCGCTTGAGAATGCTGGCGGCGTTGTCCCCACCGGACGACAGTGCCGCGATACCGATCGAGATCGTGACTTCGAGATGGCGCGCGCCTTGCTGGATTGCAAAAGGCTCGCTGGCGATCCGGCGGCGCAGGCGCTCCGCCACCACGGTCGCCACCGCCATGTCGGTTTCCGGCATTACGATCACAAATTCTTCGCCTCCATAGCGACAGGCGAGATCGATGTTGCGGGTCGCTTTGCGCATCCGCAGCGCGAATTCACGCAGAACGTCGTCGCCGGCGTCGTGACCATAGCTATCGTTGATCGCCTTGAAATAATCGATATCGAGGACGAGCACCGTGATCGGCTTGTTGCGCGCAGCGGACTGCTCGACCAGCGTCCGCAGGTGCGTTTCCATGTAGCGCCGGTTGAAAAGGCCCGTGAGCCCGTCGGTGATCGCCAGTTCGATCGACGTCTGAACGTTGTCGCGCAACCGCTCGGTATAGCGTCTCTTTTTGATCTGGGTCCGGACGCGCGCCAGCAACTCGTTCCGGTCAACAGGGCGCAACAGAAAGTCATTAACGCCGATCTCCAGCCCGCGCGCGAGCCGCGCAGTGTTGTCGGCCTCGGCAATCGCAAGGATCGGAATATTTCGGGTCCGTTCGAGCGAGCGGATCTGGCTGCACAGGCGAAGGCCATCGAAGTCCTGCATCGCGAGCGATACAATGATGAGGTCGTAATCTCTCTGGGCAGCACGAAACAACGCTTCGTTCGGATTGCTTTCGATATCGACGACGTGTTCGACGGACAATGTGGCCGCAAGGCGCCCGTAGGAGTTCGCCCGGTTATCGACAACGAGCACACGGCCATCGCGGCCGGTCTCCAGGACCGCTTCACACTCCGGATTTTGGAGTCCTATTTCCTTCGAAGTCGCCGCGCGCATGCGCAATTCGTCAGTGACCATTTTGAGGCGGGCCAGTGAACGCACGCGGGAAATCAGCGCGATATCGGACACAGGCTTGGTGAGGAAGTCATCGGCGCCGGCTTCCAGCCCGCGCACACGATCGGATGGCTGATCGAGAGCCGTTACCATCACGACCGGGATGTGGTGAGTCAGCGGATTTGATTTGAGCCGGCGGCAAACCTCGAAGCCATCCAATTCCGGCATCATCACATCGAGCAGGACAATGTCGCACGCGGCCCGTTCGCACAGACCCAGCGCCTCGGTACCGCTGTACGCAACCGTGACGTCAAAATATTCCGCCGAGAGGCGCGCTTCGAGCAGCTTTACGTTCGCGGGCACGTCGTCCACGACAAGGATGCGGGCGGTCATCGGTGCACCGTCAGCCCGCGCCCAGGAAATGGCGGATGGTCTCGATAAATTTTCCCACCGAAATCGGCTTGGAGAGATAAGCTTCGCAGCCCCCCTCCCGGATGCGCTCCTCGTCGCCCTTCATTGCGAAAGCGGTGACGGCCACCACCGGAATGGACTTAAGCTCGGGATCGTCCTTGAGCCATTTCGTCACTTCCAGGCCAGATACTTCCGGCAACTGAATGTCCATCAAGATCAGGTCCGGCTTGTGCTTGCGGGCGAGATCGAGCGCCTCAATACCGTTGCGGGTGCCGACGGTTTGGTAACCATGCGCTTCAAGAAGGTCGTGGAAGAGCTTCATGTTGAGCTCGTTGTCCTCCACGATCAGGACGGTCTTTGGCATTCGCGTTCCCGCCCTTTTGTCCCCAATGCGCATAAGTCCCGCGCACGCGGTCGCAAGTCCGCTCGCGCTCGGGCATGGTCCGCACGGTAGTGCGGATTTGTTACGGCGCGGTAAAGATCGTTATATATCAATAGGTTTGGCAGCCATTTGTGCCCTTTACGTTCATGGGTTTGGCAATCGTCCCTCAAGTGAGATGTGAAGACCGTCACCCGCCCGATTAAGGGAACAACGCGTCGCCGTGGAGCAGACGCTGCAGGAAGGTCGACGCAATCAGTGCCAGAGTTGCCAGAGCACCAGCAGGTTTACGGCGGCGACGCTGATGCAGTTGACGCAGAGGCCACGGATCCTGAACACCATCACGTAGCCAAAGTATGCGCTGCCGAGGACGGCGACGATCGCCACCGGCAGCGCAATCCCGATGTAACCTGTGGAGACCAGGAGCGGCAGCGCTGCGTACAACGCGATGCCCAGCGCCGCGCTCGGGATCCGCAGGAAGGCGCCCTCCGTGCTGCGAAGGACCTTTTCGGCATCGTCTCTCCGGCCTCCG
>DATJGT010000063.1:0-3534 GCA_035494695.1 Rhizomicrobium sp.
GGCCAGGACTCCACCCGCGGCACCTTCAGCCAGCGTCACTCTGTGTTGATCGATCAGGAAACTGAGCAGCGCTACGTTCCGCTCAACCATATCCGCGAAGGACAGGCGGAATTCGAGCCCGTCGATTCGCTTCTCTCTGAAGAAGCGGTGGTGGGCTTCGAGTACGGCTATTCCTCCGCCGAACCCAAGGCACTGGTGCTATGGGAGGCGCAATTCGGCGATTTCGCCAACGGCGCACAGGTCGCCATCGATCAGTTCATTGCCTCTGGCGAAATGAAATGGCTGCGAATGTGCGGGCTCGTGATGCTCCTGCCGCATGGCTACGAAGGCCAGGGGCCGGAGCATTCCAGTGCGCGGCTTGAGCGTTTTCTGCAACTCTGTGCGCAGGACAACATGCAGGTGGCGTATCCCACGACGCCGGCAAATTACTTCCACATTCTCAGGCGCCAGATACATCGGCTCTTCCGCAAGCCGCTCATTCTCATGACACCGAAATCGCTGTTGCGCCACAAACGCGTCGTTTCGAAGCTGGAAGAATTCGGACCGGGTTCGTCGTTCCATCGCGTGTTGTGGGATGGTGCGCAACACGACCCGGGATCGTCTCTGGAGATCGCACCCGACTTCCTGATCAAGCGGGTCGTGCTGTGCACCGGCAAGATCTATTACGACTTGTTCGAGGAACGCGAGAAGCGCGGGCAGGATCGCATTCAAATTCTTCGCGTGGAGCAGCTTTATCCCTTCCCGGACAAGGTGCTCGCGCAGGAACTTCGCCGCTTTCCGAAGGCGGAAATCGTCTGGTGCCAGGAGGAGCCGAAGAACCAGGGTGCCTGGACGTTCGTCGAGCCGCGCATCCAGGAGAGCATTGCCCATCTCGGCGGCACGCAAAGCCCGCGCTATATCGGCCGCCCGGAATATGCTTCAACGGCGGCGGGCCTGGTGAGCCAGCACAATGCGGAACTGAAGGCACTGCTCGACGAGGCACTGACCTTATGACCATCGAAATCAAGGTACCTGCGATGGGCGAGAGCGTCACCGAGGCGACGGTGGCGCGCTGGTTCAAGAAGGAAGGCGATGCAGTCGCCCGCGATGAGCCGGTGCTCGAGCTCGAGACCGACAAGGTGACGGTGGAAGTGCCGGCGCCCGCCGATGGTGCGATCGAATCCATTTCGGTGAAGGAAGGCTCGACCGTGCAGGTCGGGACGATCCTCGGCGCGATTGCGGAAGGAAAAGTAGGCAAGCCGAGCGCCACGGCGCCCGTGCGCAACCCCGATGCCGCTGCGCCGAAAACCGAATCGCCTGCGCCCAAACCCGGGCCGCAACGCGCGCCAGGGCGCGCCGCACCGGCCGCACCTCCGCAATCGAACGTCACGATGATGCCCAGCGTGCGGCGCATTGCAGAAGAAAGCAGATTGAATCCCGCACAAGTGAGCGGCACCGGCAAGGACGGCCGTGTCACGAAGGGCGATATGCTGGCTGCGCTGGAAGCGCGCGCCACGCTGCGCGCCACGCAACCGGCGCCGGTCGAGATTCCGTCTGGCCCTCGCCCGCGCGCCGACCGCGAGGAACGCGTGCGGATGAGCCGCCTGCGCCGTACCATCGCGCTGCGGCTGAAGGAATCGCAGAACACCGCAGCCCAGCTCACCACCTTCAACGAAGTGGACATGAGCCATGTCATGCGGCTGCGCGCCGAATACAAGGACAGCTTCGAGAAGAAGCACGGCGTGCGCCTCGGCTTCATGGGCTTCTTCGTGAAGGCGTGTATCGCCGCACTGAAGGAATTGCCCAACGTCAACGCCGAAATCGAAGGCGACGACATCGTTTACAAGAACTACTACGACATCGGCGTGGCGGTCTCGACCGAGCGCGGGCTGGTGGTGCCGGTGGTGCGCGATGCCGACGAACTTTCGCTCGCGCAGATCGAAGCGGCCATTGCGGATTTCGGCGCCCGGGCGCGCGACAACAAATTGAAATTGGAAGAGCTGCAGGGTGGCACCTTCACGATCTCCAATGGCGGGGTGTTCGGCTCGCTGATGTCGACGCCAATTTTGAATTCGCCCCAATCCGGTATCCTCGGGATGCACAAGATCCAGCAGCGGCCGGTCGCCGTCGACAACAGGGTCGAAATCCGCCCGATGATGTATCTGGCGCTGTCTTACGATCACCGGCTGGTGGACGGCCGGGAAGCGGTGACATTCCTCGTCCGGGTAAAAGAAAACCTCGAGGACCCGCAGCGGCTCCTATTGGATATCTGAGATGGCTGATTCGTTCGATGTCGTCGTGATCGGTGGTGGTCCCGGCGGGTACAATGCTGCGATCCGCGCGGGACAGCTGGGGCTGAAAAGCGCGTGCATCGACAAGCGCGGAAGCTTCGGTGGCACTTGCCTGAACATCGGCTGCATTCCTTCTAAAGCATTGTTGTACACAAGCGAGCTGTACGAGGAAGCGCGCGAGAAGCTGCCAAAACTAGGGATCAAAACCACGGCCGAACTCGATCTGCCCTCGATGATGGCGCACAAGACGAAAGTGGTGGGCGAGCTCACCAAGGGTGTCGAATTCCTGCTCAAGAAGAACAAGAGCGAAGCCATTGTCGGCGAGGCACGGATCAGCGCGCCGGGCAAGGTCGAAGTTAAGCTGAAGGACGGCAGCACGCGTACTCTGGAGACGAAGCACATCGTCATCGCCACCGGGTCGGATGTGGCGCCGCTGCCGGGCGTCACCATCGATGAAGAGCGCGTCGTCTCTTCCACTGGTGCGCTTTCTCTGAAAAACGTGCCGAAAAGAATGCTGGTCGTTGGCGCGGGCTACATCGGGCTCGAGTTGGGATCGGTCTGGCGAAGGCTCGGCAGCGAAGTCACCGTGGTGGAATTCCTCGACCGCATCACGCCGGGACTGGACGGCGAAATCGCCAAGCAGTTTCAGCGCCTCCTCACCCGTCAAGGCATGAAGTTTCATCTTTCCACCAAGGTCACCGGCGTGGACCGCAAAGGCGACGCACTCGTCGTGCCCACTGAGCCGGCACAAGGCGGCACACCACAGATAATCGAAACCGATGTCGTTCTCGTTGCCATCGGTCGCCGCCCGTATTCGGATGGACTCGGCCTCGCCGACATCGGCGTAAAGCTGGACACCAAAGGCCGCGTCGCGACTGACGCACACTTCCGCACCAACGTGGACGGCATCTGGGCCATCGGCGATTGCCGCGAAGGTGCGATGCTGGCGCATAAGGCGGAAGACGAAGCCGTTGCCTGCATCGAGAACATCGCCGGCCGCGCCGGGCACGTTAATTACGATGCCATCCCTGCCGTCGTCTACACGCACCCGGAAGTGGCGAGCGTCGGCAAGACGGAAGAGGAGCTGAAAGCCGCCGGCGTGGAATACAAGATCGGCAAATTCCCCTTCACCGCCAACGCCCGCGCCAAGACGATCGCCGCCACGGAAGGTTTCGCCAAGGTGCTGGCAGATGCGAAAACCGATCGCGTGCTGGGCGTACACATCCTGGGTGCGGAAGCCGGCAATCTGATTCAGGAAGCGGCG
>DATJGT010000064.1:0-25079 GCA_035494695.1 Rhizomicrobium sp.
AGGCCCGACCGCTACAACTTCGCCTTCGATCTCATGGCCCAAAGTGTGCGGCAGCTGGATCGCGGACATGGGAAGCTTGTTGCCGGCCCCGAGATCGAAATAGCCATCGTGGATGTGGACATCGGAGTGACACACGCCGGCATTGTGAATTTTGAGCAGGACCTCGGTCCCTTTCGGCTCTGGCGTCAGCGTCTCGATTTCCTTGAGCGGGCTTCCAAACTCCACGATGGCGTGACTACGCATGGCAGTCTCCTTCAATTCATCCTGGGACTACTGTTGCATGCCGTTCAGGCCGTCTCAATCGCGTTGCGGTACGCCCGCGCCAGTGCGGAAAAATCCGCGACGGAGAGCTCTTCGGCGCGCGCGGTTGGCTCAAGTCCGGCCGCGCGGATCAGTGTTTCGGCCTGAGGAAGAAGAGACTTCAGGCTTTGTCGCAGCATTTTGCGCCGTTGGCCGAATGCGGCCGCGGTGACCTTCTCCAGGTCCGGCAATTGCGAAGGCGCGACCGGCTCGCCCAGCGGCTCGATCCTGACAACGGACGAGGTGACCTTCGGCGGCGGCGTGAATGCACGCGAGCTTACGTCAAAAAGAATGCGCGCCCGCGTGCGCCATTGCGACACGACGGACAGTCGCCCGTAGTGCTCCGTATTCGGCGCGGCGACAATCCGCTCCGCCACTTCGCGCTGGAACATCAACGTGAGGCTCAGCCACCACGGCGGCCAGTCCTTCGCTGAAAGCCATTTCACCAAAAGGGCTGTGCCCAAATTGTAGGGCAGGTTGGCCGCAACCCGAACCGGAATCGCAACGCCTTCGGCGCGAAACAGGTGCGGCTCATCGATTTCCAGCGCGTCGCCGGCGACAATGCCCAGCCGGTGCGGAAACGCCGTGGCGACGTCCTGAAGCGCCGGAATGCAGCGCTGATCCCGTTCGATCGCAATGACGTGCGTGGCGCCTTCCGCCAGCAAGGCGCGCGTGAGCCCGCCTGGACCAGGACCGACCTCATAGATGGTTGTGCTCTCAAGCGGGCCGGCAGCGCGAGCGATGCGTCGCGTCAGGTTCAGATCGAGGAGAAAGTTTTGGCCGAGGGATTTCCTTGCCGTCAGATGATGTGTCGCGATCACCTCGCGCAACGGCGGCAGCGGATCAGGCTCGGGCATCGGCCATTTGCGCGGCAAGCCGGATCGCAGCGATCATGCTACGGGGATCGGCCTTGCCTTGGCCGGCTATGTCGAGCGCCGTGCCGTGATCCGGCGATGTGCGGATAATGGGAAGACCAAGCGTGACGTTCACACCCTCCCAGAATGCAAGTGTCTTAAGCGGGATGAGCGCCTGGTCGTGGTACATGCAAAGCGCCGCATCATAGCGCGCGCGCGCCCGTTCGTGAAACATCGTATCTGCGGAAAGGGGGCCGATCACATTGAATCCTCCGCCGCGTAATGCCTCGATCGCTGGCGCGATGATCTCGCGTTCTTCGCGCCCGATCTCACCTTGCTCGCCGGCATGGGGATTAAGTCCCGCAACCGCCAAGCGCGGCTTCGCGATTCCAAAATCATGGCGCAGCGACTTAAGAACGATCTCGCCTGTATCGACAATGGCTTCGATCGTGATCTCGCGCGGCACGCGCGCTAACGGAACGTGAATCGTCAGCGGCACAACGCGCAAACCACCGCCGACGAGCATCATCACGGCGCGGTCGGCACCCGTGAGCTGTGCAAGATATTCGGTATGCCCTGCAAATTCGAAGCCGCCCTGCATCAGCGCCGCCTTGTGGATCGGTGCGGTTACCGCCGCTGCGGCGGCGCCATTGCGCGCCAGCGCGACTGCCGCGTCGATGGCATCAACAACGGCGCGTGTATTCCGAGACTCTGGAACCCCCGGATTTCGCAGCACGGCGACAGGATGGGATTCGACGATTGCCTCTGGTGGAATGGTTCCGCAGTCCAGGAAGACCCGCGGATCGCCGACAAGTTTGATCGGGCGCTCGCCGAGTTTGCCCGCAAGAGACTGAAATGCGGCCACTGCGACTTCCGGGCCTATGCCGGAGGGCTCACCCATGGTGACGCAGAGGGGAGCATCAGGCGGAATGCGGTTAGCGGGCCGCGGAGGCGCCATGCTTGATGGCCCGATCTTCAACCGTTTCGATCTGTGCCGTGCGCCGGAGATCGCGCAAATAACGCCGCGCGTAAACGGCCATTTGCTCTTCGTACAGAGATTGCTCCACGTCATCGCGCGACGGCATCTTGAACACCTGGATTTGAGGGGCTGGCTTGTCGCAGCGCACGATCAACTCGATGCCGGCGGGCGATGCAAATGGCTGCGTTGTCTGACCCGGCTGCGTCTTGTTGATCTCGTCGCGAATTTGCGAACTCAGATTCGACAATTGCATGTTGCCGAGGTCGAAATACATCGCGCCTTTCATGCGTGCGATGATCTCCTTTAGACCACTGCACCCGGCGATGTGATCGCGCAGAACATTTGCGGCCTGCGTCGCGTTTTCCAGCAGCTGCTTCGCCGGCTTCGGGCCTATCGGAAGAAGAACGCGCGCGAGAGGCAGCATGCCGGGCGCGGCCGTCACCTCTTTGGCATCCGGCACTTTTGTTCCCGCCGGCTCAATTCGGGCCCGGAGCAGCAGCAAATAATAACCGCCCGATGCTTTGATCGGCTCACTGACCTCGCCGGCGTGCATCTTCAGGAGCGCTCCGTTCAGTTCGGGCGGGAGTTGACCTTCCTGGATGATTCCCAGGTCGCCGCCGGACGCGGCGGTCGGATTTTGGCTGAATTGCCGGGCGACAGATTCGAAAGGGGCGCCCAACCGGATCTGCTCAAGCAGACCTTGCATGTTCTTGAGCACCTGCGGGTCCTGCTCGGGGCTGTCCACCGCCTCGAAAATTTCCGCGACCCTGAAGTGCGGCTTGTTCGCGCCAGCAGCCAGCCGTTTAAGCTCATCGTTTACATCTTCTTCCGAAACCTTGACGCGATCGCCGTATTCGTTCTGCACGGTTTTCGTCCAAGCGATCTGCGCGGCGAGCTGGCTGCGGAAGGTGGACATATCCACGCCGCCATCGCCCAGCACCTTTTTAATCTGATCCATCGTGAGATGGTTGTCGCGCATAATGCTGTCGATCGCCTTGTCGACTTCCGCTGAACTGACAGAAATCTTGTTCTTCTGCGCCTCGAGGATTTCCATTCGCTCCGTTTCAAGCTGGGCAAGAACCTGGGCGCGGATTGTTTTCATCTGTTCCGGGGTCGCGCGAACACCGGTCGTGGCGAGGAACAAGGCAATCCGCTGCCTCAGATCGTAGTCTGAAATCGGCGAGTCGTTGACGATGGAGATTACGCTGTCACCGTTATTGAGGATTGCCTGCTCCGTATCGGGCACAGCGTTCGGGGCGGTCGCAGCCAATTGGGTCTGGCGCGAAGTCGCGTGTTTTCCGGCCACCGCGGTTGAACCAGCAGTGAGCGCGGCGAGACAAACGCCGGCAAAGGCAGCCATGCATACTCGTGCGCTCAAAGGACTCGTCTTCGGCTGCTTCCCAGGTGATCCGGCAACCTGCCTTGCGTGGAGGCCCGGATTGGGGGCGACAATAAGCAATTTTCGCTTCCGTTCAAGGCGTTGTGAAGACGTGCCTGGGGAAGAGTTCCGAGGGCTTTTCGGGCTGGCCGGTCTTCAGATTGAAGCGCAGGAGGACAGAAGTCGAAGGAGGAACGTCGCGGTCGGTCGTGTAGTCTCGCCGGTACGAAATGGACACGCCGAGGCATTCATCTTCGTACCCGACGCCGAATTCGTCATCCAGCATCCGCGAGTTCTCCAGATCGCGCCTGCCGCCGGCGAACACAGCCCAGTGATCGAAGAGGCCGACCGTCGCCTGCGCGTTCACCACCTCGCGCGACTGAAGGCCGAGCGCCGCTTCCTCCTGCGACAGTTTTAGATAGCTCACCTCGACAACGGAACGCCCCCAGGTCCCATCGATGTACACTTCGTTCCTGCGCAACTCGCCGGTGGCCTGATCTATATCCACCCTATGGGTGAGACTGAAGTGCTTCGTAAACTTTATGGTGAAGCGGCCGATCAGATCGGAATTGTTGTCGGTAATGCCCAAGATTGGGCCGAAATTCGGGTCCGGTTTCAGGCGGAATGCCTCGCCGAGCAGGAGTTCCGTGGATCCCGAAGGAAAATAGAAGACGCTGCGAAAGCCTGCATTCGCGCGCGGTCCGGTCTCCACGAGGTCGTACCCGGGCAGATGCTCGAAGCTGAAGATATTGTTGTCGTCCAGCTCGAAGTCGCTGCTGTCTTCGTTGGGGATGCCCGGCGGATTTCCGCCGTAAGGTGCTGCGATCACCTGTGCGATCGGTTCGAACAGCAGGGACTTGTCACTGGAAACCGACGTCACGAAGGGCCAGCGCCAATCCAATGCCACATAGGGCAGACCGCGAGCGATGTAGTGGGCTTTCGTGGGAATGCCGGGAAAATCCGCGAGATCATTGTTCGTGACGCGATAGACATCGCCTCGGACGTCGGCCTGAAATGTGAAGAGTTGCCCATTGCCCGTTATCACCGGCAACCGCCAGCGCACTTCTGCCGTGGCGCGCTGATCCTTGGGACCAAGGTCGCGCGTGATCGCGCGGGTGCTGGCATCGAAACGGAATTCTCCTCCGAGCACATCGTGCTCAGGAATGTATGTGTACTCTACCAGGGGCAGTACGATGGGAAAGAAGTTCTGATTGTCGGTCAGGCGCAGTCCCTGGAAATAATATCCCGTGATCGCAAATCGGCTGCGCCCATCGATGCCTTCAACGAACATGTCACTCACGAGGCGATCGAGAATCGAGATATCATATCGTTTGAGGAACGTGTCGTTCGAGGTGAGCTGCGCGTCATAGCCGAAGGTCCAGTTGCTGCTCCACAGCGGTATTCGCCCCGAGCCGAACAGCGAACTGTACCATTGGTGCTCGTGTCCGGTGAGGCCGCCGTGCGGATTATAGGCAACCGAGGGTTGCAGCCACATTCCGCCGTTATCCCAGCGTTGCCGGTACTCGCCCTCGACCAGCTCGCCGCCCTTGGTCGTGAATGTCGGCAGAAGCGTCATGTCCTGCGAATCGGACAGCGCCAGATATACGGGCAGGCGAACAAGGGAACCGAGCAAGCTTGAAGAACCGAGTTCCGGGCGCAGCAAGCCGCTATGCCGTTTCACGCTTGGATCAGGCTGGCTGAGGTAGGGGGTGTATGCGACCGGGATTCCGAACATCTCGAATGTCGCATCGTGGTAGATGATTTCGTGCTTGACCTGATTCCAGACGATCCGATCGGCCTTGACTTGCCAGATGGGAGTACGCTGTCCGGGCTTGTTGCAGACCTTGCAGCTGGAATAGACGCCCCGAAGGCCAGTGACGATGGTGCCGTTTTGCGTGCGGACGGCGCGCACTGCGGCGAAGCGGCCCGTTTTTCCCAGAAGCGCGCTGAAGCCCTCGGCGACGCCGTCGCGCATTTTGTCGGTGAGGACGGCGTGATTGGCGAATGCTACATCGCCATTGGGCTCGAGTACGGAAACGTGGCCGTCGGCCGTGGCCACATCCTTGTTCTGATCGTAGGTCACCGTGTCGGCGAGAAGGATGCGTCCATTGTAGTCGATTTCGACGTGGCCCGTTGCCGTGACCACCTTGGTATTCGTGTCATAGGCGACTTCATCGGCGCGGATGAGGCCCGTGCCCCCCGGTTGGCCCAACAGCGATTTCGAATTGGAGGGAACGCGTGAGGTTGGCGCGTGCGCAGCACCCAGCACGCTGCCGGGAACAGCCAGCAACATAACCAGCACCGTAACGCACTTTGCAGCGCGGTACCGCTTCCCTTCGCCCCCGTCCCCTCTTTGCATTTCAGCCGTCCTCCTGATGGAAGACGAGAGTCATGCCAAGCAGGATGGCGACCGCGGCAGGTGCGGCGGCCGCAAGTGCGATCGGCAGGATTCCGGAAATGCCGAGAGCCTGGGTCACATCGCCGAAAAAATAGATGCCGAAGCCAGAGAGAGCGCTGTAGAGCACCACGCGCGTCATGCCGCCCAACCTCGCGAGGCGGAGCGAAAAGCTCGCGGCCATGAACACCATTGCCGCGAACATTGCTGGCAGGACCAGAAGGGAATCGAAATAGATCTCATACCGCGATGCCGAAAAGCCGGCTTGCCGTGCGGTTTGGATGAATCCGGGAAGATCCCAGAACGACATCGTTTCGGGCGGCGCAAAACTTTCCTGGATGCGCGACGGCGTAAGCGTCGTCGGAACCTTGTAAGTCGCGTGGCGCGCGGGCCGGCCTTCAAGACCGCTTACCCAGGCATCCTTCAGGATCCAGGAGCCTGCACTCAGCATTGCCGACTGCGCCTCGATCCGGCCGAGAAAGTGGTCTTGGGCGCCATAAAGAAAAATGATCACGTCCTCGAGTCGAACGCCCTGGTCGGCTACACGCAAGGCATGGATGACCGACTGGCGCATCTGATGCCCCTGTCTCAGCCAGAGGCCGTTGCGAGAAACGGCGAGTTGCGACGGCTGATCGTGAAGGTATTTCGCTTCGAGGGCAGAATAGCGCTGGAGCAGAATTGACGAGAATGGCGTGTACGCGACAACTGTGATGATGCCGATGATCGCCGCAACCGTCAGTGGTGGCGCTAACAGATTCCACGCAGAAACGCCTGCTGCGCGCACCGCGATCAATTCCTGGCTGCGTGATAACCGGACGAAACAGAAGACGCCGCCCAGCAGCACCGCGAACGGGAGCAGTTTGAGCCCCAAATTCGGCAACTGCAGCAGCGCCATGCCAATGACAATGCCACTGGGAACATGTTTTCCGGCCGTCTGATTGAACAGGTCGACAATATCGATCGAAAAACTGAGAAAGCAGAAGGAGGCGAACACGATGCCTACGCCGGCAAGAAATTGCCGCGCGAGGTAGCCATACAGCGTCCAGGACCAGCTCATCGCGCAGGCTCCGCCGCCGGCTGGCGGAACAGTATCTGCCATGCACGAATATCAAGACCCATAATGTCGAGAATGGCGAGGCCGGCGCCGAGCAGCGGAATCAGGTAGAGCACGAGGAAAAGGGAAGGATTGCGTCCGACCATGCCTTGCGCGCCATATCCAATAATTCTGACCGCGCCCGCAGCAAGGGCGGCCACGGCGAGCCGCAGCGCGTAAGCGCCACGGCCGCGACGGCCGCGCGTGACGGCGGCGAGCGCAATCAACGCAAATGTGAGGCAATAGAGGGGCGCGGTCAGGCGGTTATGAGCCTCCGCCAGATATATACGGCGCAGGCGATTGCCGGGATCCTTTGCGAGACGTGGCGAGAACAATTCCGACAGGTATCGCTCGCTCGTCTCCAGTACCTGTTGCCGTTGCTGGCTGGCGAACTGGTCCAGATTGAAGACGTAGCGCTGGAACTTGAGAATGGAAAGCTGCGCGCCACTTTTCGAACTCTGCTCGATCGTGCCGTTCTCCATGATCAATCGCGCCCCTGCCGAAGTTTGGGCGAGTACGCCGGTTTGGGCGAGATAGGTGGTCGGCCGCTGGGCGTTTCGGTTGTCGTGCACGAGAATGCCATGAATGTGCCCGTCAGCCGCCAGGTCGCGGATGAACACCGTGAGGCCTTTCACGGGGGTGTTGAAATTGCCTTCATTGAGAATGGCGGCGCCGATATCGGCGCGTATGCTCATGACCTCGGCTTTCATCAGCCGCTGGCCAAGCGGCATAAGGTAGAGCCCGCACAGATAGGTGAACGCCATAATCATCGCGGCCGCGATGAGTACCGGCTGGGAAAGCTGTGCCCGGCTGTAACCTGACGCGGCCATGACGATAAGTTCGCTCTCGGCGTTCATCCGATGCAGGCCGTAAAGCGCACCGCCGAAGAAGGCGATTGGCAGAATGATCACGAGGAGCTGCGGCAGCATCAGTAGAGTGAGGTAGGCGAACATCGGCGCCGACTGGCCACGATTGATCACGAGATCAAGCAGCCGGAGCGACTGGGAAAGCCAGATCACCGTCGTCAGCAGGAAGGTAAAAAGCGCGACAGGCTCGATCAGCTGACGCAGGACGTAGGAAGACATTCGCGGCATATGCAAGTCCCGGCAGCGCGGGGCCGCTTGGCCCGCGCGCCCTTTCGCCCGTTGAAGGATTTACCCTAAACTACCACGTTCACGCCGTCCTTCGGCAATCCCGAATCCAGCGCATGCGCCTGAAATGGCATGAGATTTCGGACCGCCGCAACTTACCGGGAGATGACAGATGCAGCTAACGTTCGCCACCCCTTCGCTTGACCGGCCCGGGGCTCTTGCTCTTGGCGTAGCGGAAGGCAGCGATCTCACCGGCTCCGCGGCCGATCTGGACAAGGCAACCGGGGGCGCAGTCAAGCGTGCGATCGAGGCGAGCCGGTTCAAGGGAAAGGCGGGACAGATTCTCGAAATCCTCGCGCCTCCTGGCCTAAAAGCCTCGCGGATCGTGCTCGCAGGGATCGGCAAACCGGAAAAATTCGATGGCGCTTCCGCCGAAAAAGCTGCCGCCGGCGTGGTCGGTCGCCTTCTGACTGGCGGTGACAAAGATCTCACCTTCGCGATCGATGCCCCGAAAGGATCGAAGGTGAAAGGCGCGGCACTTGCCGCGCATATCGCCTTGGGGGCGCAGCTGCGCAGCTATGCCTTCATCAAATACCGGACCAAGAACCGGGAAGAGCACGAACCGACGCTCGCGACAGTCACGATTGGCACCAGCGAGGTCGCGGCTGCACGGCGCGCCTGGGAGCCGATGCGCGCCGTCGCCGAAGGTGTGTTTCTCGCCCGCGATCTTGTGAACGAGCCTCCCAATGTCATGTCGCCGCAGGAATTCGCCACTCGTGCAAGGCAGCTCGCGAAGCTCGGCGTGAAGGTGGAGGTTCTCGGCGAATCGGAGATGCAGAAGCTCGGCATGGGCGCACTGCTCGGCGTGGGGCAGGGGAGCGCGCGCGAAAGCCAGCTCGTCATCATGCAATGGAATGGCGCGCGCGCGAAAAAGGAACCGCCCGTGGCATTCGTCGGCAAAGGCGTGTGCTTCGATTCGGGCGGATTGTCGCTCAAGCCGAGCGGCTCGATGATGGGCATGAAGGGCGACATGGGCGGCGCCGCCGCCGTGACCGGCACCATACGCGCGCTCGCGGCGCGGAAAGCGCGGGTGAACGCCGTTGGGGTGATTGGCCTGGTCGAAAACATGCCCGACGGCAAGGCGCAACGTCCCGATGATGTCGTGACCTCGATGTCCGGCCAGACAATCGAGATTCTGAACACCGATGCGGAAGGCCGCCTCGTGCTGGCCGATACGCTCTGGTACGCGCAGACGAAATTCAAGCCGAAATTCGTGATCGATCTCGCGACGCTCACCGGCGCAATCCTGATTGCGCTGGGCTTGGAGCACGCGGGACTGTTCTCGAACGATGACAAGCTGGCGGACCGCATTGCGACTGCAGGCAGCGAGATCGGCGAACCGGTGTGGCGGCTGCCGCTCAGCGATGCCTATGACAAGATGCTGAAATCGAAGATCGCCGACATGAAAAACATCTCCGGCGTGACGCATGCCGGCTCGATCGTCGCCGCCCAGTTCCTTCAGCGGTTCATCGACAAAACGCCATGGGCGCATCTCGATATCGCGGGCGTTGCCTGGCAGGACGGCGAACAGAAGCCGCTGTCGCCAGGCTGGGGCGTCGGCTGGGGCGTCCGCATTCTCGACCGGCTCGTCGCAGATCATTACGAGAAGTAGGATGCGCCGCGCCGTCCTCTTAACCGCGCTCCTCCTTTCCAGCGACGTCTTTGCCGGTTCCTACCCAGCCTTGAATCCGAACGATGGAGCGTTGCTGTCGCCGGAAGGGGGAATGGCCTTGCTCAATCAATGCAGCCGCGGAGTTCCCCATAATATCACCGGAAGCTGGCTTCCAACCAAAGCGCAGCTACGTGAACTCGAGGAGCGCCTGCCTGCAGCGCTGGCGGCCGAAGCCTTGCGGCGCGGACCGGCTTACAGGCAGCCTGAAAGTATTCAGCGTCAGTACGCCGGATTTCTCCTCGCAAACCGGCGGATTGTCTATGTGAACGGATTCCGACATGGAGCTGGCGATCCATCACCCGACGGACCGACCGCAGCCCGGGAATTCGATTGGCATCGCCAGGCGGTGGTGGTCTGCGATGGCGGGCCCGCGTTCTTCGGGACGGAATACGATCCGGAAAGGAAGACCTTCGCAAATTTTCAATTCAACGGCAGTCCGCAGTGACAGAAGTTCTTTTTTACCATCTCGAACGCAAATCCCTCGAGGATGTGTTGCCGGGTCTCATCGAGCGGACGCTGGAGCGGAAGTGGCGCGCGCTGATCAAATGCGAGTCAGCGGATCGCGCCGCAGCGATCGACAACCTTCTATGGACCTACGACGAGCAGAACTTCCTGCCGCATGCGCAGGCGGGGGATGGCGATCCAGCGCGGCAACCGGTGCTGATCACGGTCGAAGAAGAGAATGCGAATGACGCAAACGTGTTGTTCCTTGTCGGCGGCGCCGCGCCCCCGGTGTGGGGCAGCACCTTTGCGCAATCGTTCGCGCGCATCGTGCTGTTGTTCGACGGGCGCGACCCCGAAGCGCTGTCCGCCGCGCGAATGGGGTGGCGTGAAGCCTCGGAAGCTGGTCACGAAGTGACCTACTGGCAGCAATCCTCCTCCGGAAAATGGGAGAAGCAGGCGTGACAGGCAGGCGCCAGTGCTTGCACCCAACGGCGCTCGTCATTAAGTCGCGCGTGTAGCTGCGGAGCGTTCGGTGTTCGGCATTTTGTCACTGCTCTCATCCCCAACAGGCCTCGTCATTCTGGGTCTGATGATCGTCTGCATCGTCCACGCGGTGCGGACGGGGAATGTGTTTCCATGGATCTACATCTTGGTCTTTCTGCCGGCGATCGGCGCTTTGATTTATTTTTTCATGGTGATCGTGCCGGGCTTAAGGCACAGCCGCGGGTTTCAACGCTTCGGTGCCAAGGCGGCACGCACGATCGACCCCGACAAGGACTATCGTCAGGCCATTCGCGAAGCCGAGATGGTGGGTTCTGTCGATACAAAACGCGCGCTGGCGGAGCACCTGATCCAGCGCGGCAAATATCCGGAAGCCATTGAGCTTTATCAGAACGCTCTGCAGGGCCAATTCCGTGACGATCCTGCGTTATGGCAGGGACTCGCGCGCGCACAGTTCCTGAATGGCGACGGAGCGGCCACGCAGGCAAGCCTTGACGAGTTGCAGCGGATCGATCCGAAATTCGTGTCGCCGGAAGCGCATCTCCTCTATGCCCGCGCGTTGGAGCAGCAGGGCAAGGACGATGAGGCGCTCGCCGAATACGAGAAACTCGTGCCGTACTTCACGGGCGAGGAGGCGCGGGTTCGCTATGCCCAGCTGCTCGAGAAAACCGGCGCACGCGATCGCGCAAAGGCCCTCTATACGGAGGTCCTGAAGTCCCTGGACGGTGCGCCGAAACACTATCGTTCGACGCAAAAGGAATGGGGCGCGGCTGCGCGCGCTGCGCTCAGGAGCTGACCTGCTCGCTCATTTCGCGTTCGTACTGCTCGTTGGCAGCGATCCAACGAAGCTCCGCGGCATCGAGCTTGCGCTTCGCCTCCGCGCGCTTCTTTGAAACCGCGCTGCCCTTGGCCGGGTTTTGCACGAAGAGTAGCGGATCGGCGAGCGCGGCATCGAGCTTGGCGAGTTCGGATTGCAGTGCCGCGATCTGGCTTTCTTCGATCTCAATCTTGTCCTTGAGCGGCTTGAGCTTGAGGCGCCGTTCCGCCGCTTCACGGCGCGCCTCCTCTTTAGACACCTTAGCCGCCGGCTCTTCACGGCGTGTGAGTGCTGTTTCACCCGAGAGGAGGAACCGCCGATAATCCTCGAGATCGCCCTCGAACGGCTGCACACGGCTGCCCGCGATGAGCCACAGGCGATCCGCGGTCGCCTCGATTAGTCGCCGGTCGTGGCTGACGAGAATGACCGCGCCTTCGAAATCATTGAGCGCGGTTAGCAACTCCTCACGCGCATCAATGTCGAGATGGTTCGTCGGCTCGTCGAGGATGAGCAGGTTCGGCGGATCGAGCACGGCCAACGCCAGCATGAGCCGCGCGCGCTCGCCGCCGGAGAGCTGTCCGACCTTCGTCAGCGCCTTGTCCGCCGTAAGACCGATCGATCCCAGTTTCGTCCGCAGCTGCTGTTCCGTCATCTTCGGCCGCAGCCGCGCCAGCGTCTGGACGGGCGTGAGTTCAGGATCGAGTTCCTCCAGCTGGTGTTGGGCGAAGTAGCCAACCTGCAGCCTCCTTGCGCGCACGGTCTGTCCCGCCATCAGCGGCAGCTTCTGCGCAAGCAGCTTGGCAAATGTCGATTTGCCGTTGCCATTTTTGCCGAGCAGCGCGATGCGGTCGTCCGGATCGATCCGCAGTGTGATGTTCGACAGGATCGGTTTGCCCTCTTCGTAGCCGACCGATGCCCTCTCGAACGTGACGAGCGGTGGGCTCGCCTCCGGCGCCTTCGGCAGTTTGATGGGCGCGATGTGTTCATCGAGCGGTACGTCTGCGAATTTGAGTTTCGCGATCATCTTCAGCCGGGTCTGGGCCTGACGCGCTTTCTCTTTCTTGTAGCGAAAACGGTCCACAAAGGCCTGCATATGCGCGCGGGCCAATTCCTGCTTCTTGTTGAACGCAATATCGTTGGCGCGCTGCATCGCGCGCACTTCCGAGAACGTGTCGTAATTGCCGGCGTAGAGCTTCAGCTTGCCCCATTCGAGATGAAGAATGAATTCCGCCGCGGTATTGAGCAGGTCGCGGTCGTGGCTGACGATGAGCACGGTGCCGCGATAGCGGCGCAGGTACTCCTCCAGCCACATCACGCCTTCGAGATCGAGATAGTTGGTCGGCTCGTCGAGCAGCAGCAGATCGGGTGCCGCGAAGAGGATCGCCGCGAGTGCCACGCGCATGCGCCAGCCACCGGAGAACTCACGGCAAGGGCGCAATTGATCCTCGGCCGAAAATCCCAGCCCCGCCAGAATCTCCGCCGCGCGCGCCGGCGCGGAATAGGCGTCAATCGCTTCGAGACGATGATGAATGTCGCCCAGCTTGTGGGCATCGGTTTCGGTTTCGGCGGCCGTGAGTAACCGCGCACGTTCCGGGTCGACAGCGAGCACAGTCTCGATCAGATTCGCATCGCCGGAAGGTGCTTCCTGCGCGACCGCGCCGACGCGCCAGCTTGCGGGAATCCGTACTTCGCCAAGATCTGCATGAAGCTGGCCAAGGATCAGCCGTAGCAAGGTCGTCTTACCGGCGCCATTGCGGCCGACGAGCGCGACGCGGCGGCCTGCAGGCAGACTCGCGTTTGCGCCCTTGAGGATTTCACGTCCGGCAATCCGGACCGTGATGTTGTCGATAACCAGCATGGCGGCGGCATATACCACATCATCTTTGTCCGTCACGCCGTCCGCAGCGGATTTGTTCACACGGAGACACGGAGCCGCGGAGGAGCAGAGCCGTCGTGCCGCTGCGATGGCCCGGTGAGGTCATTTCTTGGCCGACTTGCGACCGATTTTTTTTCAGACGAGCGGGCGGAACGGATCGCTAGTTCTCTGCGCCTCCGCGGCTCCGCGTGCAATATCTCTTTGCATTGGATGAGGGTGGTCTTTCGAGTTTTAGGTCGTTATAAGGCGCGCGCTTTGCAATGGAGTAGAGAATGGCGGTCGAGCAGACGCTTTCCATCATCAAGCCGGACGCCACCCGGCGAAATATCACCGGCGACATTATTTCGCGCTTCGAGCGCGCAGGATTGCGCGTGGTGGCGCAAAAAAGGCTGATGCTTTCAACGGCACAGGCGGAAGCGTTCTACAACGTGCACAAAGCCCGGCCCTTCTTCAAAAGCCTGGTCGAATTCATGACCAGCGGCCCGGTCGTGGTGCAAGTGCTGGAGGGCGAGAGCGCCATCGCCAAAAACCGTGAAGTGATGGGCGCGACAGATCCCGCCAAGGCGGAGCCGGGGACGATCCGCAAGGATTTTGCCGAATCCATCGAAGCGAATTCCGTGCACGGCTCCGATGCGGCGGAAACGGCAAAGGCGGAAATCCGTTTCTTCTTCAGCGATCTGGAGATCGTCGGCTGACGGACAGGGCATGTCGGGGTCCATGAGAGACAAAGTGGTCGTCATCACCGGTGCCACTTCCGGCATCGGTGAGGTGGCCGCGGATCGCCTCGCCCAGCGCGGCGCCCGGATCGTGTTCGTTGCGCGCGACCGCCATCGCGGGGAGGAAACGCGCAGGCATCTGCGCGCCATTGCTGGGCACGCGGATCATACGGTCCACTATGCCGATCTGTCGCGCCTCTCGGAAATGAAAAGCGTCGCAAGCGACATCGCGCAGGCCGAACCGCAAATCGACGTTCTGATCAACAATGCCGGTGCGATGTTCGGTTCGCGGCACCTGACCGACGATGGGCTCGAGATGACGTTCGCGCTCAACCACATGTCCTATTTCGTGGTGACGAACCTCCTGCTCGAGCGGCTTCGTGCCACGCCCGGCGCACGAATCGTCTCGACGGCGTCGGACGCACACAAACCGGCGAAGCTCAATTTCGATGATCTGCAATCAGAGCGCGGCTATTCCGGGTTCAGCGTGTACGGCGGCACCAAGCTGATGAACATCCTCTTCACCCGCGAAATCGCGCGAAGGTTGGCGGGCACCGGCGTGACCGCCAATTGCTTTCATCCCGGTTTTGTCGCGACGCGCTTTGGCGAGGGCAGCGGTGGGATTCTGTCCTGGGGCATTGGTCTCGCGAAAGTCATCGCGCTCTCGCCGGAGCAGGGTGCCGAGACGATGATTTATCTCGCATCTTCCGCTGACATGGACGGCAAAACCGGCGGCTACTACTATAAATGCGCGCTCGCCAGCCCCTCGCGCGAGGCTCAGGACGATGCCGACGCGAAGCGCCTGTGGGATATCTCGGCAAAGCTATCCGGCGTCGGCTACTGAAAGACGCGCATCTGTAAGCAGGCTAGGCGTGAGATCGCGGTATGATCCCGCACAATCCTGTATTGTACCAGCGAAGACGATGGAGGACGCGATGACAGAATTCTCCGGCTCCTGTTCCTGCGGCACGGTAAAATACCGCCTCACAGCCAAGCCAATGTTCGTGCATTGCTGTCACTGCAAGGACTGCCAGCGACAGACGGGCTCGGCTTTTGTGCTCAACGCGCTGATCGAATCCGATCGCGTGCAAATCCTTCAGGGCGATACGCGCAGCTTCCCACAGCCGACGGACTCCGGGCGCCCGCATGTCATCCATCGCTGCCCCGATTGCGGCACCGCGCTGTGGAGCAACTATGGTGGCCGCGAGGAGGTGCGCTTCGTTCGCGTGGGCACGCTCGAGGAGCCGTCGGCACTTCCTCCTGATGTGCACATCTACACGCGCTCGAAGCTGCCTTGGGTGAAATTGTCCGGCGATGTGAATGGCGCCTCCACGAGCAAACCCGCGGGCGTTTTTGAAGCATACTACGATTCGTCGAAGCTCTGGCCACCCGAAAGTCTTACCCGCCGCAAGGCAATATTCGGATAACTTTGGCTCCGACGATGTGGACTGCGCTTCGGCGTCAGACGGCCGGCATTGAAGGTGAAACAATCGCGATCATGGAGGGCGACCATGCGGTTACCTTTGCCGACGTGCTGGCAGATTGGCGGGACAACGAAGCATTTCGCGCTTTCTTCATCGCGCAACTGGCTGCGACGGCTTCCCCCGCGTTCTTCTGGGAATTGCCGCCGCTCAGCAAGGAGACGCTGTCGCACCCGTTCGAATGCGTGGTGATCGCGAGCGACAGCCTCGCCCGGATGCATGCGAATGCAAGGGCATTCGCGGAACATCTGGATGGCGCTGATGCGACGGCGACCGTCAGGGTGTTTCCGAATCTCGGCGGGGATGCGCTCTTGATTGCGCCGCGCCGAATCTCAGAGTCTGATTGCTACGCGCACATTGCATCATTCCTGCGCGGCGCGCCCGAGCCGCAGAAGCACGAACTGTTTCAAGTGATTGCGGGCGAAGCCGAACAGATGTTGGCAACAGCGCGCGCGAGATTTTGGATCAGCACCTCGGGCCTTGGCGTCCCGTGGGTGCATCTGCGGCTGGACGCGTTTCCGAAGTACTACCAATACCGGCGATATGCTCAGGGTTCCTGAATTGGCGTCTTCCGCATCCCCAGCTGCTCGCGCCAAATGCGGGCGGGAATTTCCTCGGCGTGGCCGGGCTCGAGTTGGCCGAGGTGGAAGGGCCCGAATTGGACGCGGATGAGACGGGCAACCTTGAGGCCGATCGATTCCATCAGCCGTTTCACCTCGCGGTTCTTTCCCTCCTTCAGGCTCACCTGTGCCCAGGAATAGACGCCCTTGCTTCGTTCCAGATCGGCGATGACGGGCCCATATTTGACGCCGCCGATCGTCGCGCCCTCGGCCAGCTTGTCGAGATCGGCCTGGGTCACCTTGCCGAAAAGGCGGACGCGGTATTTTCGAACCCAGCCGGCCGCCGGCAGCTCCAGCTTGCGCGCGAATTCGCCGTCGTTGGTGAGAAGGAGAAGGCCTTCGGAATTGATGTCGAGTCGCCCAACGGAGACCACCCGAGGCATCCGAAGCGGCAGCTTCTGGAAAACTGTTGGACGCCCCTCCGGGTCGCGATGCGTGGTCACCAGCCCCGTCGCCTTGTGATAGCGCCACAGGCGCGTCGGCTCGGCTGCCTTCAGGGGTTTGCCGTCGATCGCAATGACTTGATCGGGTCCGGCGCGTACGCCCTGGTTCGTGATTTTTTCGCCGTCGAGCGTCACGTGGCCTTCGGCAATCAGTTTCTCCGCGTCGCGCCGTGAACAGACGCCTGCCCGCGCGATAAGTTTGGAGATTCGTTCGCCGTCTTGTGTGCTATCGTCGGCCAAGGGATCACTCGATGAATGACGAACAAGCCATAACACTTGCCCTCACCGAAGCGGAAGCCGCCGCGGCACGCGGCGAAGTTCCCGTGGGCGCGGTGTTGCTCAGCGCAGATGGCGCGTTGCTCGCGAAAGATGGCAATCGCATTCTCGAGTGTCGCGATCCCACCGCCCATGCTGAAATGCTGGTGATCCGCGGCGCCGCGGAAAAGCTTGGCAACGAGCGGCTGATCGGAACGAAGCTTTACGTGACGTTGGAGCCTTGCGCCATGTGTGTGGGGGCGATGAGCCTCGCACGAATCGCACGGCTCGTGTTTGCCGCTGAGGATCCTAAAGGGGGCGCGGTGTTGCACGGCCCGCAATTCTTCGCGCAGCCGACCTGCCATCATCGGCCGCAAGTTTCCTGTACCGGAGATGCGGGAAAAGCGGGCGAACTCCTGCGGAAATTCTTCCAGGCACGGCGGTAGATCACCTTGAAGACAGACGCTTGATCTTTCCCTCCGACCTCTGACAGGCTGCGACCATCGCGCCGGAAGAGCGCACGCGGGAGCCTTCAAGGAGGAAAACCATGGCATTGGTTGTTTATGGCGGCGCACTGTCGCCGTTCGTGCGCAAGGTCCGCGTGGTGCTGGTCGAAAAGGGGCTGGAATATTCGCTGGAACCCATCAACCCCTTTCAGCCCACAGCGGAGTTTCTCGCGATCAGTCCGCTGAAGAAGATGCCGGCCTTCCGCGATACGGATTTGCCGGAACCGAACACGCTGGCGGATTCTTCGGTGATCTGTGATTATCTCGAACACAAGTTTCCGAGCCCGCCCCTTTACCCGACGGAGCCTTACGCCCGCGCCCGCGCGCTTTGGTTCGAAGAATATGCCGATTCACAGATGGCGGCCAATATCGTGCGGCCTTTCTTCTTCGAACGCATCGTCAAGAAGTTCATCGGCCAGCAGACGGACGAGACTGTCTGCGAGACGGCGAAAGCAAAGGACCTGCCGGAAGTCTGCGAGTATCTTTCGAGGGAGCTTGGTGACCGCGAATACCTTGTTGGGAACGCGCTCTCCATTGCCGACATCGCGGTCGCGACGATGTTTGTCAATCTGCAGCACGCGGGCGAAGCAATCGACGCGGCGCGCTGGCCGAATCTCGCCGCGTTCGCCGAACGCATGCACGCGCGGCCCTCCTTCAAGGCATTTATCGAGGAAGAACAGAATTTCATGCAGCGCCTACGCGCAGCGTGAGGCGGCCGTGCTGCGCCCGGGCAGACTCGAAGGCTCTCCGGAAAATATGCGGGTCAGCTGGTTAAGGCTGCTCGCGTATATATTTCCTTCGCTGCCGCTCGCGGCCGTGGGGATGCCGCTGGTGGTCCACCTGCCGCAGTTCTATGCCTCGCGTGAAGTGGGACTGAGTCTCGCCATCACCGGAACGATCTTCGCTCTCTGCCGCATCGCGGACGTCTTCATCGATCCGGTGATGGGGTATTTCAGCGATCAGTGGCGCACGCGCTTCGGGCGCAGGCGGCCGATGATGGCGGTCGGCGCGCCGCTGCTCGCGCTCGGCATCTGGATGGTGTTCGTGCCGGGCGGTCACGTCGGTACGCCCCATCTCGTGTTCTGGCTGATGCTGATGTACGTCGGCTGGTCCATGACGGTGATCCCGCACCTGTCGTGGGGCTCGGAACTCTCGCCCGATTATCACGAACGCAGCCGCATTTACGGATGGTCGCAGGCCTCGACGGTTGCCGGCATGACGCTCGTGCTGATCGTGCCGGCGATCCTCGAGGGCGCAGGCGTTTCCGAGCGAGCGGTCCAGATCATGGCGATGGCAATCTTCGCCATTGGCATGCTCGTTCCTTCTGTGCTGCTGTGCCTCGCCGCGGTCCCCGAACCGGAAGTGAGGTTGCACACACGAGCGGGACTTTGGCCGACGCTCAAATTTATCGTGAAGAACCGTGCGATGCGCCGCGTGATGGCCGTCGATTTTTTCGAGGCGCTCAATCAGGGCGCGCGTGGGGCGACGTTCTTCTTTTTTGCCAATCTCGCGCTCAGTTTGCAGAAGTACGCGAACACGCTCCTGCTCGTCTACTTCGTGATGGGCGTCGCCTGCATTCCTCTCTGGATCGTGCTCTCGCGGCGCATCGGCAAACATCGCGCCCTGATCGCCGCGTATGTCTACGGCTTCGCGGTCGCGCCGCTCCTGCTCCTCGCGCCAGCTGGCAATTTCGGCTTCGCGGTTCTGGTGATTGCGCTCTCCGGTGTGAGCTATGGCGCGCCGGCCTTCCTCATTCGTTCGATGATGGCCGATGTGGCAGACGCCGATGCGGTGGAGAACAATGCCGAGCGTGCGGGGCTGATGTATTCGTTCCTGGCGCTTACCAGCAAACTAGGCCTCGGCTGGTCGGTGTTCATCGCGTTCGGCACTCTGGCCCTGCTTGGCTTCGATCCGAAAATGGCGCATCCCGCGCCGGCCGTTCTGGAGAATCTGCGCCTCGTCTACGTCCTCGTGCCTGTGGTCCTTGCTTTCGTGTGCCTGTTGTTCGTCGTCGGATACCCGATCGACGAGCGTGAGCAGCGGCGATTGCGCGAGGAAATCGAATATCGGCGCGCCGTCAGCGGTGACTCGGATATTGCTATCTGCGAGACTGTTTCCGCTTCGCCCGGGCTCGCGCCGCGAACTGATTGAGCGCCTCGACGAGACCGGAAAACGCCACGGCAAAATAAAGGTAGCCGCGCGGAATATGGAAATGCATGCCGTCGGCGACGAGCGCCATGCCGATAAGCAAAAGGAAGCTCAGCGCCAGCATCTTTACGGTGGGGTTGCGATGAATGAATTCGCTCACCGGGCCGGAAGCTGCCAGCATCACTAGCATGGCGAAGACCACCGCCGTCACCATGATCCATAGGTGCTCGGCCATCCCCACGGCTGTCACGACCGAGTCGATCGAGAATACGAGATCGAAAATCGCGATTTGAATGATGATCCCAACGAAGGACGCGGCTTTGGGCCGATGCTCTTCCTCCTGGCCTTCCACCATGTCGTGAATTTCTCGCGAACCTTTGGTCAGGAGAAACAGCCCGCCGGTAATGAACACGAGATCCCGCCAGGAGAAACCGAGGCCGCCAATCGTGATGACTGGCGATGAAAGGCCGATGATGGCTGCAATTCCGGACAGCAGCGCAATGCGCATGACGAGCGCAAGCGACAAGCCGATGCGCCGGCCGGCGCGCCGCTGCTCCGGCGCAAGCTGGTTTGAGGCGATTGAGAGAAAGATGACGTTATCGACGCCGAGCACGACTTCGAGGATCGCGAGTGTGGCGAGACTTACCCAGGCGTGCGGATCGAGGAGGAAATCGAGCATCTCTGTCTCAGGATCAGAACCAGGGTTGAGATAAATTGTGGAAGAGGAATAACAACGTTTCCCGCGAGGCAAGTATTCCGATGGCGGCGCCGATGAACACGTCGCTCAGGAAGTGCGAATTTATCAGTGCCCGTGTGAACGACAGATAAACGGCGATGGCGAACCACAGTGGCGCGAGCGCGGGAAGCGCTCCGCACAGAATGACCGCCACGCAGAAGATCGTCATCGCATGGCCGGATGGAAACGAGTCGTGCTGCCAGTCATAGTGGAGGAAGCGAAATCCATAGAGCTCGTGTTCCAGTTCGTCGCGCGGCCGCCGGCGCCCGAACACGAGCTTGATGCTGTGGAGAATGGCGCTGGCGATCGCGAGGCACACGAGGAACGCGAGAGCTCCGTTGAATATCGCACCTAGGAGCGCCGTATCGGAAGTGAGCCCACGCGCAAGCCACGTCAGTGCCAGAGTGCCGATCGCAATCGAGAGCCAGTATGCACCTTTCGCGTAATCGGTCGTGAGGCGAATTCGGCGAAACCAGCGGCGGTTGATCCGGTCATGAAAAAAATGCACCGCCCGCCGGTCAATGGCGAAGCAGAGCAAACCGAGCACGAAGGAAGAGACTCCCGCCCACAGCAGCATGGGCCGCGTGCTTGCCGCGCCCATCGGCGTCTGTCAAACGGCCGTCGAATGTTCTGTTGGTCCAGAACTCACGCCCAAGGGCTAGTGGGCAGGCGGCCAGGGGGCTAGAGTCACCTCAACCGCTATTCACGAACGAGAGGCTAAGGCCGCACGGAGGGACTCATGGATTTCGATTATTCGCCGCGCCAGCGCGAGTGGATGAAACGCGTGAACGACTTCATGGAGCAATACATCTATCCCAATGAAGCGACATACAACGCGCAGATGCAGGAGGCGCGCGACAAGGGCAATCCCTGGATCGTCGTGCCCATCGTCGAGGAACTGAAACCGAAAGCGAAAGCACAAGGGCTCTGGAACATGTTCCTGCCGCACAGTGAGCACGGCGGGGGCCTTTCCAATCTCGAATACGCGCCGCTGGCCGAAATGATGGGCCGCGTGGGCTGGTCGTCGGAAGTGTTCAACTGCTCGGCGCCGGACACGGGCAACATGGAGGTGCTGGACCGCTATGGAAGCCCGTACCAGCAGGAAAAATGGCTGACGCCACTACTCAATGGCGAAATCCGCTCTGCCTACATCATGACGGAACCGGCAGTCGCTTCCTCGGACGCGACCAACATTTCCACCCGCATCGAGCGCAAGGGCGATCATTACGTCATCAACGGCCGCAAGTGGTGGTCGTCGGGCGTGGGCGATCCGCGCTGCAAGATCATGATTGTCATGGGCAAGACCGATCCGGATACGGATAAATATCGCCAGCAGTCGCAAATTCTCGTGCCAATGGATGCGCCCGGCGTTACCATCAAGCGCATGCTGCCGGTGTTCGGCTACGACGACGCGCCGCACGGCCACGGCGAAGTGGTGTTCGAGAACGTGAAGGTGCCGCTGGAGAACATGATTTTGGGCGAAGGACGCGGCTTCGAGATCGCGCAAGGTCGCCTCGGTCCGGGCCGCATCCATCATTGCATGCGCACCATCGGCGTGGCGGAGCGTGCGCTGGAGCAAATGGTGAAGCGGCTGCTGTCGCGCGAAGCATTCGGCAAGAAGATCGCCGAGCACTCGGTTTGGGAGCAGCGTGTGGCCGAAGCGCGGACCAACATTGAGATGTGCCGGCTCCTGTGCCTGAAGGCCGCGGACATGATGGACAAGGTGGGCAACAAGGTCGCGCGGACCGAAATTGCAATGATCAAGGTGGCAGCCCCGCGCATGGCGCTCAAGATCATCGATGATGCGATTCAGGCCTGGGGCGGCGCGGGTGTTACGACCGACTCAGGCCTCGCGCGCATGTACGCCAGCCAGCGCACCTTGCGTTTGGCGGACGGTCCGGACGAAGTGCACAACCGCACAATCGCGCGGCTCGAATACGGCAAATACCTCAACCTGCCTCGACGGCAGGCGGCGGAGTGATCCTGAAGAGAAAAAAACGGCGGCGGAAGCTCTCGCCTCCGCCGCCGCGAATTCGCTGTGACGCGAAAATTCTTATGCGAGCTTCAGGTTCGCGGCCTTGCTGCCGCGTGCATCCGGCTGGATGTCGAAGGTCACGCGCTGGCCCTCGCTGAGGCTGCGGATGCCGGCTGCCTCGAGCGCGCTCGCATGCACGAACACGTCCTTGCCGCCGCCTTCCGGCGCGATGAATCCGAATCCTTTGCTCGTATTGAAGAATTTCACAGTTCCAGTCGTCATTGATTTGGTCGTCCTAGTCAGGTTGCCCGCGCGCAACATGCGCCACGGGAGCGAAAGACAACATCAGGGAAGGGAGGCCAGCTATTTCGTCCGGGCGCGCCTTGGCGGGCAGGGATTAGAACAACAGGTGCGCCTTCGTCTGACAAAAAGCCGTTCGCGTCGGGCCTATATAGATGCTCTGCGGCGAATTTACAATTGTGGCGCTAAGCCTTGGATTTGGCGGTTTTTTTGGCGGGCCGGCGGGTTTTCGGCTTGGGCGGTGGCGGATTGGCTTCGACCTCCGCGCGGTCGGACGCCTCTTTGGCGAGGCGGAGCGCCTTGAGCTTTGCCGTCTTGGCCGCCGTGGCAGCCCGCTCCTTCTCGATTTCCGCCCGCACAGCGGCTTCGCGCTGGTCGGAGGCCTTGAACAGCTGCTGCGCCTTATCGGCCGCCTGGCTGGATCTATCGCGTGCCATTGGCACCTTCCTTTCGGCTCTCGCACAATTGCGGAGCTTTCGATGGCGGCGGGCTGGTAGCCGAGCGCGTATTCGATGGATGCCCGGCCGTCGCCCCTCGGACGCCGCGACTCGAATGACCCAGCGTGTCACATTTTGCGGCCGGACCCAAGGCTCGGCGGGGTTCGATTTCCGCAGGGCTGGCTAAGGCACCTCTTGCTCTCTATGCGGGCGCGCCGGCGAGCTTGGCGAAATACCAGGCGCGTTCGGCGAGCGGGCGGACGCCGGAGGCATTCTGCGCCGCGTTGACGTTCGCCGCCGTGCCGTCGCGCACGCGGCCGACAATGCCCTGCAGGATTCCCGCAAGGCGGAAGAAATTGTACGCAGCGTAGGTGTTCATGTCCGGCATTTCGCTGCGGTTCGTGCGCCGCATGTACATCGCGGTGTATTCCTCCATCGGCGGAATGCCGAGCGCCGCGAAATCGGCGCCGAGTAGACTCCCGCCGCTCGAAACCCCGCCCGGCATCTGCCACTGCATGAGATGGTAAGTGAAATCCGCCATGGGATCGCCGATGGTGCAGAGCTCCCAGTCGAGCACCGCCGCCACTTTCGGCTCCGTGGGATGCAGGATCATGTTGTCGAGCCGGTAGTCCCCATGGACGATGGAGTCGCGCGGTGATTGCGGCAGATGCTGCGGCAGCCATTCGATGAGCGCCTCCATCTCGTCGATGCGCTCGGTTTCAGAGAGCTTGTACTGCTTCGTCCAGCGCGAGATCTGCCGCGCCACGTAACTGCCCGGCTTGCCGTAGTCCTCGAGCCCCAGCGCGCGCCAATCGAGATTGTGCAGTCGCGCGAAGGTTTCGTTCATCGCATCGTAAATGGCGTGGCGCTGCGCCGGCGTCTGATCGGGGAGCATCGGGCCCCAGTAGATGCGGCCCTCCACGCAATCCATGACGTAGAACATCGTGCCGATGACGCTTTCGTCGTCGCAGAGGAGATACGGCTTGGCGACGGGAAAGCCCGTGGGATGGAGCGCGGAGATGATACGGAATTCGCGATCGACCGCATGCGCGGACGGCAGGAGCTTCCCCGGCGGCTTGCGCCGCAGCACGTATTTCCGGTTCGGCGTGATGAGCTGATAGGTGGGATTGGACTGCCCACCTTTGAACTGACGAACCTCCAGCGGTGTCATGAAACCGTCGATGCGTTCCGCGAGATAGCGCTCCAGCCGCTTCACCTCGAACCGATGCTGCTCGCGCACGTCCTGCGTGCCGGAGAATTTCTCCTGCCGATCGTCCACCGCCGTCTCGCTCATGGCGCGCTCCGTGTCCTTCGCTCTATTTGAAGCGAACCTACTTCCTGGCACAAGCGATTTGCAGGTTGCAGCAAGCACGGTAGCGCGCTACCATTGCGGCGAGGTTCAGATGACCCGATCGCCGAAGAAGTCCGAATCCGACAAGTTTCGCCGCTACCGCGAAACCCGCAAGGAACGCGGGCTCAGGCTGTTGCGCATCTGGGTAACCGATCCACGTACCGCAGCTTTTCGACGGAAGGCAAGGCGTCAGGCAGCGCTTCTCCGGGGCGCTCCAGAGGAGGAAGAGGCTCTTTCGTTCATTGAAAAGCATATGGATCAGTCCGACTGGAGCGCATGAAGCGCGGCGAAATCGTCACTGTTGCAGCGCCGGGCGACTACGGAAAGCCGCGCCCTGCTGTGATCATTCAATCCGACAATCTCGTGGGAACGGATAGCGTGCTCGTCTGCCTCATAACAAGCACGCTTCGTGAGGCATCGGTTTACCGGCTCAATGTGCCGGAAGGCGGCGCGACCGGTTTGCGGGCGCCTTCGCAGATTATGGCTGACAAGATCATGGCTGTGCGGCGAGCCAAGTGCAGCGCGGCAATCGGAACATTGGACCTGGCGACCACTCAGGCGCTCAACCGCACACTTGCGGTCGTCATTGGTATTGCAGATTAGGAGCCACGGACATGAATGAGGACGTACAACGAGCCTTCAGAGAAATGC
>DATJGT010000065.1:0-2943 GCA_035494695.1 Rhizomicrobium sp.
AATTACGGACGTTGTCCGTAATTTAAGTTTTCCTTAAGTCTCCAAACACGACGATCGAAATGTGCCCAACTAGCTGGGAGGGGAATCTATGCGCACATTTCAGGCCGTCCTTATCGTTTCTTCCGTTTCGTTTCTCGCCGCCTGCGCGTCCACGCCGCCGCCTGCGCGCCAAGCCATCTCGAAAGTCCCGCCGCTCGATCCGAAGGTGAGCCGGGTCCTGGTCGCATCGGGGATGTACAACCGCGGCGAGCCGACTGGCGCAACGCTGGCGACCGTCCGGCAAACCGGTCCGGTGTACATCGATGGCAAGTGGGCGGGCGACGTCGCCCAGAACGAGTACATCGTCCTCGACGTGAAGCCCGGCGTGCACGAAGTCGGTTGCTCGCCGCTCGAGCCGGTGAAGAACTACGTCGAGACGAGGAAGGTCGTCTTCGAGGCGGGCGAGACGAAGAGCCTGGTGTGCGACATGGCGAGCGCTCGCGGCGATCTCGCGGCAGGCTACAACAGCAAGACGTACGTCGAGCCGCGCCGGATCAATCCGGCGGCCACGCCCGTCGACTACAAGAAGATCCCCTAGGGCAGGGAATCAGGCCCGTACCAAGTACGGAATTTTCCGTTTCGTACTTGGTACGGAATTGCGAGCTACAGCGGCTTGATGTTCGCTGCCGCCGGGCCCTTCTGGCCCTGCGTCACGTCGAACGAGACCTTCTGGCCTTCCTTCAGCGTCTTGAATCCATTCATCTGAATGGAGCTGTGGTGGGCAAAAAGATCCTTGCCGCCGCCATCCGGGGTGATAAAGCCGAAGCCCTTCGAGTCGTTGAACCACTTCACAGTGCCTGTTGCCATGTTCATGCTTCCTTTTTCAAAGGCGAGGCAAAACCGGCCCCGCAAGCGGGCATGACGATCAAGGGAAGAATGGAACGGCCACTACGGCACCGCGGTCGCGGTAGGAGAGGGACTTCGCACTTCGAACTTGTGTCACTGCGGGGCGCAATATAGCACTACGCCAGTAGAGGTCAATAAGGGGTCAATACTCCCTGTCCTGGGCGTCAGAACCGCGGAATCCGTCCGCCTTGGCGTCCCAGGGGAACATGAAGGCCGCATAGGGCAGGGTCAGCCCGTATACCACGAGCCACCAGGCCACCATCCCGGTGACGCTGCCGAGCGAACCGCCGAAGGTGACGAGGGACTTGAACGGGAAGCCGATCAGCGCGCAGATCACGGCGAGCCCGATTCCGATCGGCCAGTAGAGCATCATGGCCACGACCGCCGTCATTACGGCGAGCTTCCCGACCCTCACTTCGCGCGCTGCTGCTTCCGTACCGCCTTCAGTACCTCGCTGCACAAGTCGACGAGAGCCGGCTCGTTCAACCGCTCGGCATTGGCGCGCAGCTGCTTGATCTCCAGCTGCGACAGACGGCCGATCCGCTCCGGCGTCCATTCCTCCGCGGCGCCGTGCTTGAACATGGTCTTCGGTACTTTGTCTGCTGCACTCATTGAGTGCCCCCTTGCTTCTGTTATATCACCGTTAAGGCACCAGAAATGAAACGGGGCCAGCCTCATGCAATGAGGCTGACCCCGGATGAAGAAGAGCTGCCGGACCGAGCGTTAGCTCGAGGGCTTCTCTTTCTTCGCCTGCTTCTTGGCCTGCTTGGCGGCCTTCTTGTCCGCCTTCATCTTGGCCTTGTCCGACTTGATCTGCTCCTTGTCGGCTGCAGCGGCCTGCTTGTCGCCGGCCTTCTTGTCGGCTTTACGCTTGGCCTTGTCCTGCTTGACCTGGTTCTTGTCCTGCTGAACCTGATCCTGCGCCGCAGAGCCGGCCGGGCTGTTCGGCGTGGTGTTGCTTTGCGCGAAGGCCGTGCCAGCA
Organism: Rhizomicrobium sp.; assembly: GCA_035494695.1. Classification (GTDB taxonomy): domain Bacteria; phylum Pseudomonadota; class Alphaproteobacteria; order Micropepsales; family Micropepsaceae; genus Rhizomicrobium. The sequence continues at coordinate 1,868 of DATJGT010000065.1, forward strand.
AAAGCAAGAGCAACGGCAAGCGCGATAGCTTTCAGTTTCATTACGGATCTCCTTAAGGTTTCGGACTGCTCGTGCTCCTCTAACGCACCGCGATTGCAAGGGATGACAGATCAAGGAAGCTGGCCGCAAATTCGATGAATCCGCGACCCGCCCTGTCGCCGATCCCCTACACTCACGAACGTCAGGGGAGGCAATCGATGCGCGTCCTGTCCCTCATTGCTGCAATCGTCGTACCCACGCTCGTGGCCGTGGCCGCGCTCGCTGCGCCGCGCACCGTAGGCGTGCTCACCTTCCAGCCGATGCCGGAGATCTACAAGGACGCGTTCCGCAAGAGCCTGCGCGACCAAGGCTTCGTCGACGGCAAGGACGTCACCATCGACTGGCGCACCGGCGACGGCACCGTTGCACGCATCGACCAGCTCGCCGCCGATCTCGTGAAGATGAAAGTGAGCGTCATCGTCGCGAGCCTCACGCCCGGCGTCACCGCCGCCATCAAGGCGACGAAGACCATCCCGATCGTCATGGCGCCGGTCGCCGATCCGCTCGCCACCGGATTCGTGAAGAGCCTCGCGCATCCCGGCGGCAACGTCACCGGCATCACCAACGTGATCGTCGACCTCGGCTCCAAGCAGCTCGGGCTACTGCGCGAGATCCAGCCGAGCGTGAATCGCGTCGCGGTGCTGGTCGATTCGCGCACCACGTCGGCGAAGCCGATCCTCGACGAGGCACAGTCCGCCGCGGCAAAGGCCGGCGTGCACATCATTCCGGTCTGGATGAGCGGCACCGCGAACGCTGCCGAAGCCTTCAAGACGGTGACGAAGGAACGCGCACAAGCCATCCTCGTCCAGCCGATCCTGGGCGACAAAGTCATCGCGGACCTCGCTCGCGAGCACCGCCTGCTCTCCATCGTCACCGGGTTTTCCACGCAGAGCTTCCCTCAGGCGGGCGGCCTCATCGGCTACGGCTCGAATCCGGTCGAGCATTACCAGCGCGCGGGCGTCTACGTGGCAAAGATCCTGCGCGGCGCGAATCCCGGCGACCTGCCGGTGGAGCAGGCGACGACGTTCGAGCTGATC
>DATJGT010000066.1:0-16055 GCA_035494695.1 Rhizomicrobium sp.
GCAATAACGCGTACTCTATTCATGATCACATCTTCCCTGTTGCAATGGACGAAACAGAAAGTTCCGCCTGCGCCCCAGCGGTGGAGCACCTTGTTGGAGAGTGTCCATGCGCACCTTAACCGCAGATGAATTGGCGCGGTCGATGAATGAAGGTTTGCTCACGTTTTACTTTAAGAACACGAGCGAACGCATTGGCACAAGCCGGTGCATGAACGCGGACGTCACTCATCGAAGCGCGACAAGGTCAATGATGTGCTAACGCCTGAGGGTCAAGCCTGCAGCACTTGCCGGACCGCCGAATCGGGATCGTCCGCGGTGCGGCTCTTCACATCGAACATCATGGTCGTGCGCCGCTCCGATGAATAGGCAGGCCAGTCCGGAATGGCGGCGTTATTCGGGTTGCCGGTTTTCGCGAACGCGATCCAGGCGGCGCTCATTTGATCGGCCAGTTTCTGCGGATCTGCGCCGGGTCCGACCAAGGGCCGCGTACGCTCGACATTGTCGAACACAAACGGAATCTCGAGCGTGTGCGGCGACTTCAAAATGCCGTCGCCGACCGGGGTCTCCCATGTAAGCTGATACATGTACACGGGCGCGGCGTGCTGCGCGGCTTTGCGCTCCGCAAGTTTGATGGAATCTCCAAGCATGAAGGTGCTCGCGATGACCTGCGTCATCAGATAGCTGGGCGAATAGTCGGGATATGTTTTGCGGAGCGCCGCAAGCAGCTCTTCGGCTTTCGGCCCCGCGGCCGCCTTCGCCTGAATCGCGAGTTGCTGATCGGTCAGTTTGCCGAACCATGGTTCGCCCGCCATGAACAATGTCATCTCATCTTTGTTCGTGCCCACGATGAGCGGCACGTTTGCCGAGATCGACGGCGCCGCGGGGTCGAACGGATTCGCCGGCAGAACATCGCCATCGACGACCGGCGCAAGGAACCGGATTTCCGCTCCCGGGCCGCGCTTCGCGGAAATGGTGTACGCCGCCTTCACGATCTGCTCGGCAGGCGCGCTCTGCAGTCCCTCAGGCTTGGTGATCTTCAGTGCGGCGAGGATTTCTTTGGCGTCCTGCGTGGCGACATTTTTTGGCACCCCTTTGAGGCCCGGGCCGCTTTCGATGATTGCTTTGTGGAACAGGCCCTTCGCAGCCGGCATTGCCATCAAGGTCGAGACCTTCATGCCGCCGCCGGATTCACCGAAGATTGTCACGTTCTTGGGATCGCCGCCGAAGGCTTCGGCGCTGTCGCGAATCCATTCGAGCGCCAGCACGATGTCGAGCATGCCGAGATTGCCGGATTGCGCGTACTCCCCGCCGAAAATGTCGCCGAGTTCGAGATAGCCGAAGACGTTCAGGCGATGATTGAGCGTGACGACAACGACATTGCCTTTTCGCGCGAGATTGCCGCCGTCGTACATGGGCCAGGCGCCGGAGCCATAGGCGAATCCGCCGCCGTGCAGCCAGACCATGATCGGCCGCTTGCCGCCATCGCGGATCCCGGGCGTCCAAACATTCAGATAGAGACAATCTTCCTTGCCCAATTTCCATTCGGCCAAAGTCGGGTAGACGGGCTGCAACGCCTTTGCGAGCTGTGTCTTTGGCTCCTGAGCCGCCGTCCCGAGGGGCATTTGCACCGCTGGGGAGCCGAACGAGAACGCGGGAACGGGACGGCGCCAAGGCCGCGATCGCACGGGCGGCTTGAATCGCAGTGGGCCAGCCGGCACCAACCCATAACGAATGCCCTTGAACACATGGACGCCGTTTTCTTCGGCGCCGATGACGGGACCCGTTGCAGTCATGGCCACGCCAGGGCCGGGCAGGGCTGCGCGGACCGCTGAAGAGATCAGCGTCAGCGCACCCGCGCTTGCGCCGGCCTTGAGCAGGTCGCGGCGTCCAAGTTTCGGCAATGCCCCAAAATCCATGACTTCCTCTTCGGCAGGGTTGTTGAGTTGCGACACGAGGCCAGCTTTGACGGCCTCTGTATTCTACAAAACAGGGCGGCGCTCAACGCTCTTTGAACTGCGGCTCGCGCTTGCCGAAAAAAGCCGAGACCCCCTCGCGAACGTCTTCGCTCGGATTGGCGATCATCACCGCGAAAGCCGCGTCGTTCAGCGAGTGCTCGAGCGAGGACGTTAGGCCTTGCCGCATCATGGTCTTGGCGAGACGTACGGCCAAGGGTGCCTTCTTTGCGAGCACCCGCGCGAACGCAAATGTGTGAGTTTCGAGTTCATCTGCCTCGACCACTTCGGAAACGAGCCCCAGCTTCTGCGCCTCATCCGCGGAATAGAGCTCGCTCAGCAGAGTCATCTTTAGGGCACGGTCGAGGCCCATGGCGCGCGGAAAGAACCAAGCGCCGCCTTCGTCCGGCAGCAGCGCGAACTTGCCCGATGTGTCGCCAAGCTTCGCCGTGTCTGAGGCGACGCGAAAATCGCATGCGAGCGCAAGCGTGAGTCCACCGGCGACCGCGGGGCCATTGACCATCGCGATCACCGGCTTGTCGCAATAATGCAGCGCGAGCACAACCTTGTGCATGCCGACACGCATCTCGTGCGCATACCCCAGCTGCTTTGTGCGATGGTCCGGCCGGTCGGGGTCGCCGCCGCTGATATCGCCGCCGGAACAGAAGCCGCGGCCCGCGCCAGTGACGATCAGGCACCGCAGATCATCGCGCGCGACGTATTCCTCAAACACCGCGACAAGATCGGTGCACATCCGGCCGGTGTAGGCATTCAGATGCGATGGGCGATTGAGGGTTACCCGCGCAATCCCCGGCTCCGGCGCATCGAAGAGAATGTCGCGATATGCGTGAGCCATGGTGCTTTCCCTGCTTGCGACTGCGCGCGGATATGGGAACATGACCCCGAACGCTATGCAAATCCCTTGGGAGGAAACCGATGAGCGAATATCCTGAGATTCTGTACGAGGTGAAGGAGCGCGTTGCGAGGGTCACCCTCAACCGGCCCGATCGCCTCAACGCCTATACGGGAAGGATGGCGAGCAGCATCAAGCGTGCGATGGCGGAGGCCAACAATGATCCGCAAGTGCGGGTGATCGTTCTAACCGGTGCCGGTCGAGGGTTCTGCGCGGGCGCTGACATGGACATTCTTTCTGGTCACGCGCGGAGCGAGTCGAGCACGGCGCCGCGACGCGACTCTTCTGAGATCGATTCCAGGTTCCGTTCCTCGCTCGGGCCAAACCTTGATAATGAATTTAGCGATGCCGAGCGCTTCGGGTATTTTGTCAAGACGAAGAAGCCGATCATTGCGGCAATCAACGGGCCTATCGCCGGCATTGGCTTGGTAATGGTCTTGTACGCGGACATTCGCTTCGCCGCGCAGAATGCCGTGTTCACCACATCCTTCGCGCAGCGTGGATTGATTGCGGAACATGGTATGTCCTGGCTCTTGCTGCGGATCGTGGGGCAGGCAAACGCGCTCGATCTGGCGTTATCTGCACGAAAGGTCGATGCGAACGAAGCCTTCCAGATGGGGCTCGTCAACAGGATATTCCCGCAGGAAACATTCATGGAGCACGTGCTCGCCTACGCTCGCCTTCTGACAGACACTGTTTCGCCACGCTCAATGGCGGTGATGAAGGCGCAAGTGTGGAAGGCCAATTTCCAGGACTTCGACGAGGCGCTCGCGGTAGCTGATAACGAGATGAAAGAGAGCCTTGCCGGCCCGGAGTTCAAGGAGGGCGTGGCACACTTCCTGGAGAAACGGGCACCGCGCTTCGCCGACATCTGACGGGCGAATTCGCTCATTGACGTCAGGTTGAGCTTGGCTAAAACCGCCGGCCTGATTGGGGCCGGTGGGAACAGATGAACATTCGCGGCGGCAAGTGGTACAATTGGTCTGGTGGCGTGAGCTGCAAGCCGAAGGCCATTCTCGCGCCGAAGAACGAAGTTGATCTTGCCGCGGCCGTTCGCTCTGCCGAAGGTCCCATGCGGGCGCCGGGCAGCGGACATTCGTTCACGCCAATCAGCGCAAGCGATGGCGTGCTGATTGATCTTTCTGCTTTCCGTGGACTGAAACGCGTCGATGCCGCAGCCTCTGAAGCAACGTTCGCGGGCGCAACACCATTGTGGGCGGTCGGGCCCGCGCTTTATCAGCACGGGCTCGGGCTCAAGAACATGGGCGATATCGACCGGCAGACGCTCGCCGGTGTGGTGAATACCGGAACGCACGGTACGGGCGCCACGCTGAAGAATTTTTCTGCCGAGGTCGCCGGCTTCCGGCTCATTCTCGCAAACGGGCAGGTGCTGAATTGCTCGCGCAACGAAAACGCCGGGTTGTTCGAAGCGGGGCGCTGTTCGCTCGGAATGTTCGGCGTCATGACCGAAATCACGATGAGTGCGCGGCCGGCCTACAAACTGGTTGAGAAAAACTTTCTCCTGTCATCCGAGGAGCTGTTTGGGCAACTGGATCATCTGATCGCGAACAATCGCCATTTCGAGTTCTTCTGGTTTCCTTATGCCGACCGGGCTGTCTGCAAATCGCTGAACGAGACGGGCGAGCCGGCGCCGGAACCGCGCTCCGCCGAAGCGATGTGCGCGCGGGGTGAGAAGACGGGTGCAGATCAGCAGACGTTCTCGCTCATCAATGAGATTCTGCCCTATGCGCCATTCCTGCTCAAAGCGGCGCATCGGCTGTTTTCCCAGCTGATGCCGGGCCCGGCGCACGTGCGCTGGAGCCATGAAGCCTTTCCGAGCCCGCGCACCGTGCGGTTCAACGAAATGGAGTACGCGATTCCGCGTGAAAAGGGACCAGAGTGTCTCAGGGAGCTTGTGGCGACGATCCGGTCGAAGAAGATCAATACCGGGTTTCCCATCGAATATCGCACGGTTGCGGGCGACGACGCGTGGATGAGCCCGTTCTATCAGCGCGACAGTGTTACGCTGGCGGTGCACCAATACCATCGCGTGGACACGTCGAGGCTGTTCGAGACCTGCGAGGCGATCTTCCGCCGCTATGAAGGCCGCCCGCATTGGGGCAAGCGCCACACGCGCACGGCTGCGGAACTGGAATCGCTCTATCCGAAATATGGCGCGTTCCGTGCGTTACGCCACGACCTCGATCCGAACGACAAATTCTTGAACGGCCACCTCCGCGCGATGTTCGCGTGACCGCTACTGCGCGGCCCTCATCTTCGCGAATCCATTCTCCAGATCGGCGATGAGGTCTTCGGGATCTTCCAATCCTGCATGAATGCGGATCAGGGGGCCCTCGGCGTTGAAGGGGCGGGCCGTGCGGTGAAGCTTTGACGGCACAATGAGGCTCTCATAGCCGCCCCATGAAAATCCCATGCCGAACAGCTTCAGGTTGTCGAAGAACGCAGCCAGCGCTTTGTGCGACACGGGCTTGAGCACGACGCCGAACAATCCGGTCGCGCCCGTGAAGTCGCGCTTCCAGAGCGCGTGGCCGGGATCGGCTTCGAGGGCAGGGTAGAGCACGCGCGAGACTTCCGGTCGCACCTGTAGCCAGTTCACGAGCCGGAGCGCTGTTTCGCTATGCCGCTTCAGGCGCACCGGCATGGTGCGCAGGCCGCGCAGCGCGAGAAAGCAATCGTCGCCGCTCGCGTAGAGGCCGAGATCGTGATGCGTCTGCAGAACGCGCGCGGCATGCCTTTCGTTCGTGCAGACGTATCCGATCATTAGGTCGGCATGACCGCCGATGTATTTCGTCGCGGCCTGGATCGAGAGATCGACCCCATGTGCGAAGGAATTGAAATAGAGCGGCGTGGCCCAAGTGTTGTCGAGCAGGACGGAAGTGCCGCGCGCGTGCGCGAGCGCGGCAATGGCCGGCACATCCTGCACTTCAAAGCTGAGTGAGCCGGGACTTTCGCAGAACACGGCTTTCGTATTTGACCGAAACAGCGCCTCGATGTCGCTGCCAATCAGCGGATCGTAATAGGTCGTCTCCACGCCGAAACGCGACAGCGTCTTGTCGCAAAACGTGCGGGTCGGCGCGTAACACGAATCAACCATCAGCAAGTGGTCGCCGGCACCACACACAGAGAGGGTCGCGAGCGCGATGGCATTCAAGCCGGAAGAGCAGATGACCGTCCGCGCGCCGCCTTCGAGCGCGTTAATCGCCTCTTCGAGGCTCTCTGAGGATGGAGTCCCTCGACGGCCATAGATGTACGGCACCTTGCCGGATTCGAGCGTTGCGAGATCGGGATAGAGAATCGTGGACGCGCGATACACCGGCGTGTTCACCGCACCGAAATGCTCCACGCCCATGCGGCCCGCATGAACGGCTCGGGTTTCCGGCTTCAGATTTTTCTCGTCCGCCACAGTATTGTCAGAACTACTCCGCCGCGGGCCGCGGCTCCATATGCGGATCGGCCTGCGGTTCGGCGACCTCGGGCTGGGTGAGGGGCCCCTTTTTTTCCAGAATGGGTTTCATGGGGAAGTTGAAGACCCACGTGACCGCACCTGCCACTGCACCGATAATCGCGCACAGCAGGAAGAAGTGAATCTTGTCGAGCCGCGTGAAATACGTTCCGATGTATCCCTGCAGCAGATTGCCCGTGAAGCTCGTGATGAACCACAGCCCCATCATCATCGAGAGAATCTGCGGCGGCGCAACGCGTGCGACGAGCGCAAGCCCAATCGGCGAGAGATAGAGTTCGCCCATCGTGATCACGACGAAGAAGAAGAACAGCCACAGCCAGCTGGCGTTCCCGCCCGGCGCCAGATAGGCGGCACCGGCCATGATCAAATAGGACGCCGCGAGCATGAATAGCCCCAGCGCCATTTTCATCACGGTATTGGGCTCCGTCCCCTTTTTCGATTGGCGCGCCCACAGCGCGACCACAAGCGGCGTGAAGCCCACGATCATGAAGGGATTGAAGGCCTGGAACCACGTCACCGGGATTTGCCAATCGATCAACCCCGGAATGAGGCGCCGGTCGGTGAAGTTCTGCGCCCATAGCGCGATCGTGTTGCCCTGCTGCTCGTAAGTTGCCCAGAAGAACGTCACGGGGATACAAAGCAGAATGATCGCGATGACCGCCTTCCAGTCCTGCGCTGTCATTCCCCTCTTTTCTTCGGTCTTAGTTTTCAGACGCGCGATGCGATCAGGCGGAAGCGTGCGCAGCGCAAACAGGTAGATGAACAGGCCAACGATCATACCGATACCGGCAGCGAAGAAGCCCCACTGATAGCCGATGGACTCTCCCAAGGTGCCGGCGACGAGCGGTGAGAAGAACGCGCCGACATTGATGCCGACGTAAAAGATCGAATACGCGCGGTCGATGCGACTGTCGCCGGGCCTGTAAAGATTGCCGACCTGGGTGGAGATATTCGGCTTGAAGAACCCGTTGCCGATAATGAGCAACAATAGTCCTATGAAGAATAGTTGCGGAGCCATCAGGACAAATTCGGCAATGGCCATCAGCACCGCGCCGATAATGACAGTATAGCGCTGGCCCAGCCAGCGATCTGCGACCATGCCGCCGAAGAACGGCGTGAGATAAACGAACGCCGTGTAAGTGCCGTAGATCATGGATGCGAACTGCTGAACGTTCAGCGGGCCGGTAAAGGACTCGAACAGCGCCTTGATGGCATCATGGCCGAGCACGCCAGCGGGGATTTTATTCAGCAGAAGATAATTCGTGAGATACAGGATGAGGATCGCGCGCATCCCGTAGTAGGCGAAGCGCTCCCACATCTCTGTGGTGAACAGGAAGGTCAGGCCGCGGGGATGGCCGAAAAGTTGCGGTTCGCGGTCCCCCGTAACGTCTGCCGTGGCCATTTCCCCAATGCTCCCTGTTTTTCTTGGACAGCGGGCACTCTGCCCGGTCCCGGGACAGAAGGAAACGGGTGGTCGCGGGGTTTTGACCCACAAAATGGGCCATTGCCGGCGAAATTCGTCCGCTTACGGTAGTTCGATGTAGCGGTCTTCCCGGGAGTAAGGAACGAAGCCCGCCCGCTGGTAGAGGGGCAGGGCACGCGGATGATCCAGCGTGCAGGTATTCACCAGAAACTTCGAGATCGGCTTCGCCCAGGCGATTTCGATGGACTGGCGCAGAAAGAAGAAGCCGAGTCCACGGCCGAGGTACTCGGGCATCAGCCCGAAATAGGCGAGATTGCCGGTGTCTTCGCTGCGGAAGTCCAGCTCCGCCATGCCCGCCGGGCAGCCGTCCACATGCATCACGTACAGCTCGACTTTCGGATCCTGAAGGATCGCGGCGAGTGCGGCGTCGTCCACCTTCTTGCGATCGACCCAGTAATATTCTCGTCCAATCGTGTCGTAGAGATAGCGATAGAAATGCATGGGCGGATGCTCGGCGCGGAGAATGGCCACCTTGCCTTTCGGCAACGGCGCAATGAGCGACGGCTTCGCCTTCATCTCCAGGAAGGTGACGACCGTCGGTATCCGTTTCGGTGGATTGTTGTCTTGCCGCTTGAAGCTCATGCCCGTTCTTTTGGCGCCTCGGCGCGCGCGCCCCATTCGGCCCAAGAGCCATCGTAGAGCGCGGCATTCTTCGCGCCAAGCACCGTCAGCGCCAACAGGTCGATTGCCGCAGTAATGCCGGACCCGCAAGTCGTCACCACCGGCTTGCGCCAGTCGATATCGCGCAGGCGGAAGATGCGCGCGAGCGCCTCGTTCGATTTCAGCGTTCCGTCCTCTTCCACCATTTCCGCGTACGGTACATTCGTACTGCCGGGGATGTGGCCGCGCTCCACGCCGGGGCGCGGCTCTTCCTCTTCGCCGCGAAAGCGGGGTTGCCCGCGGGCGTCGATCACCTGCTCGCTTCGGCTCCTCAAGTTTGCAACCATCTGGTCGAAATTGCGCATCACCGCATGATTGGGCCGTGGCGTGAAGTGACGGTGGTAGGGATTGGGAATCATATCCTCCAGCGGCCGCCCTTCGCGGCGCCACTTCGGTAGGCCGCCATCGAGCACCACGACATCTTCGTGTCCCATCGCGCGCAGCATCCACCACGCGCGCGGGCTCGAATAGATTCCAGCACCGTCATAGACGACGATCAGGTTTCCGTCGCCCAACCCCAGCTTGCGCATGCGGCTGGCGAATTTCGCTGCGGACGGAAGCATGTGCGGCAGATCGGACTTTTCGTCCGATAGATCGTCGATATCGAAAAAGACGGCGCGCGGAATGTGCGCGGAACGGTACTCCGCTTTTGCGTCGCGGCCGGTTTGGGGCAGGTACCAGGACGCATCGGCGACACGAACGTCCGGCGCATCGAGATGCTCGGCCAGCCATTCGGTGGAGACGAGGGGAGACTCAGGCGTCATCTGACATAAGGAACGTCACGCGGTTTGCGCTGTTCCGCAAGCCAGTGTGGGACCGGGAGGTTCTTCGCGCGCAGGAATTCCGGATTGAACAGCTTGCTTTGGTAGCGGCTGCCGTAGTCGGCGAGGATCGTCACGATGGTGTGGCCGGGCCCCATCTGTCTCGCCAATCGGATAGCGCCGGCAATGTTGATCCCCGTCGAACCGCCCATGCACAAGCCTTCGTGTTCCAGGAGATCGAAGATGATGGGCAGCGCTTCTTCATCTGAAATCTGAAAAGCGTCGTCGATCGGCGCGCCGTCGAGGTTGGCCGTCACGCGACCCTGGCCGATGCCTTCCGTGATCGACGAGCCTTCGGATTTCAGTTCGCCGGTCTTGATCCAGGAGTAGATCGCGGCGCCCATCGGGTCCGCGGCCGCGATACGAATGCGCGGATTACGGTTCTTCAAAGCGATGGCCACGCCGGCAAGCGTGCCACCGGTGCCGACGGCGCACGTGAATCCATCCACTTTGCCGTCCGTCTGTTCCCAGATTTCCGGTCCCGTTGTTTCAATGTGCGCGCGGCGGTTTGCGATGTTGTCGAACTGGTTGGCCCAGATGGCGCCGTTCTCTTCTGTTTTGGCAAGGTCATCCGCCAAGCGCCCGGAAATTCTCACGTAATTGTTTTCGTTCCTGTATGGCACGGCGGGAACTTCGATGAGATCGACGCCAAGCAAGCGCAATGCGTCCTTCTTTTCCTGGCTCTGAGTGCTGGGGATCACGATGATGGTCTGAAACCCCAGCGCGTTCCCAACCACCGCGAGCCCGATACCGGTATTTCCAGCTGTTCCCTCGACAACAATGCCGCCGGGGCGCAGCAGCCCGCGTTCGATGGCATTCTTTACGATGAAGAGCGCAGCCCGATCTTTGACCGACTGCCCCGGGTTCATGAACTCGGCCTTCCCGAGAATTTCGCAACCGGTCTGCTCGGACGCGCGCCGCAGCCGGATCAGAGGCGTATGGCCGATGGCGGCGAGAGTATCCTGTTTGATATCCATGAACCGGTGGCGGAAGACGTGGCCAGTCAAACGTTGCCAGTCAACCTAGTGGTCGGTCGGAGACCCTTCAAGCGAGGATCGAACGCCTTGGTCATTCAGGCGCGATGGAACTGCTTCTTCAGCTCACCCTTGGCACATTCAAGCGCTTTTTTCCGTGATGCCGGAAGGTTTTTGCCGGCGCGATTGATGTAGAATGTAAGCATCGAAAGAGCGGACCGATAGGGATTGGCCTTGCGCCGCTTGCTCCGTTCGGCCGAGCGTTTCAGGGACGGCGATCTTCTCTGGATCCTTGAGGTTGAAGACACCCTGTTGCAAGTCGAGTGCGTTGCTTTCGCCTGTGACGCGCGCCGACCAGCGCCGCTCCGGCGCCTTCTTCCGCTGACCGGATTTTCGGCCACCAGAACGGGAACGCCGCTGAACCATGTAGCGGAAACGAACTTGGGTGAGTGATGGCTCCCCGGGCCGGACTCGAACCAGCGACCCAGCGGTTAACAGCCGCTTGCTCTACCGACTGAGCTACCGGGGAACTTGACGCGCGCGTATAGCGCGTTCTGGGCGGCGTGCCTATATCAAACTAAACGCCCGTGCCTCAATAACAATGGACAGAGACGGCAAACAATTTGCGGATGGACCAAAGCGAAGCGGCGCCGAGTCGACCGCAAAGCCAAAGGTACGATTCGGCCGCTTCGAAATTCCGCTTCCCAACCGACCGTTCCTGCGGATTCTGCTGGGCACGCTGCTGGTGATCGGCGGGCTGCTCTGGTTCCTGCCGCTGCTTGGTCTCTGGATGCTGCCGCTCGGACTAATCGTGTTGTCTGTCGATATCGCGCTGATCCGCCGGCTCCGTCGAAGGGGTACAGCATGGTGGGCGCGGCGTGCCCAGGCGCACAAATAAAAAGGGCCGGGTGGTGAGCCCGGCCCAGGCGTTGGGTAATGGTGGGGTGTCTTCAAGGGAAGACGTTAGCACCCTCCCACCTTAAGGTTAACAACACCTTAACGGCACCCACAAAATTTAGGGGTCGCCACGAAATCATCTGCAATATATTGGAGGCCACGCCCGGAATTGAACCGGGGTACGCGGTTTTGCAGACCGCTGCGTCACCACTCCGCCACGTGGCCTTGGGCTGCGGCCTATATCAGATTGCCATCCGGTCCAACAACCGGCTGATACGAATCCCACGAGGGACGACCACGTCTCGTTCAAGACATCGTCGGCGGCCAGCCATGGCGCTCTCCTTGCGCACCCAGCGCCCAAGCGTAGAGCGCATCGTAAACGACCATTCCTGCGCGCAGCATTTCTTGGTCGTCGGAGTAGATCTGGGAAAGGCCCAGCGACACGGCAAGCAAGCCTGGCGCTTCCGGCGCGAGGTCCAGTGCCGCCGTGTCCGCACCTCGGACGATAGTAGCCAAATGCGCAAGTGCGGTGTCGGCTTCCAGTGCGAACTCTTTGAGGAAGGCGTCAAAACTGCAACGCTCGCCGCGGTGCGAGAAGCGGACACCGGGAATATCGAACGGTTCGGCGCCAACCTCTCGGGAGCGACTTAACACTTCGTTCGCGGGAACGAACAGGAACTCCGCGCTCGGATCGACGAATCGCAACACTAACCAAGGGCAGGCGATGCGATCGATCTTCGGGCGCTCACGCGTGATCCAGCGCGATGCGCCTCCGCATGGGAATATCTCGTTCAGCCTGTTTGATGCTTCAGGGGAAACCGTGGCCATCGTCAGCCCTCCTTAGAAAGGATCGGGCAGAACTTGGATGGCAGAACCATCTTGGGTGCGCCGGGAGTCTGCGTGTCCCGGCTTGGTATCAGCATACGCGTCGCAGCCGCGCGCGGTAAAGCGCTCGTTTGTCATGCCGCGCATGCCAACGTATAAGCCCACGCCGCCATCGCACGCCGCAGGAGCCCATGCCGGATTACACCGTCCAGCGCCTCAACATGGTCGAGTCGCAGGTCCGCACGAACGACGTAGCCGATGTTCGCATCCAGGAGGCAATGCGCGAAATCCCGCGCGAACAGTTCGTGCCCGGACCGAAGCGGGCCCTGGCGTACGCGGAAAACGTGGTCGAGCTGGTGCCGGGACGATATCTGCTCGATCCGCGCACCTTCTCCAAGCTCGCCCAACTGGCCGAGATCCGGCCGAACGACGCGATCCTCGATGTGGGTTGCGCCTCGGGCTACTCGAGCGCGGTGCTCGCCCGGCTGGGCGGCAAGGTGATCGCGCTGGAGGAGGATGCAGAACTGATCCGAATTGCCTCGGATGCGCTGCCCTCGATCGGGGAAAGGGTAACCGTGGTGCAGGGGAAGCTCTCGGATGGCTACCGCGCCCGAGCACCATACGACGTCATCTTCCTAGGTGGTGCGGTCGAAGCGGTGCCCAATGCTCTAAAAGCCCAGCTGGCGGAAGGTGGACGGCTTATCACCGTCATTCGCAAGGGGCCGCTGGGCCGGGCGCATCTATTCGTTCGCGAACATGGCCGGGTGGGGAGCCGTCCGGATTTCGACGCCAACGTTCCAATCCTCCCCGGCTTTCGTGAGCCGGCAGGGTTTGTCTTTTAGAAGTCTGCGGAAGGAGGATCGCGCCGCATTAACGCAATCTTTCCTTCCGGTGGTGAGTGTCATAGGGTCTCACCACTTGGGGATTGGGGGAGTAATGAATGGCGAGCTCGGCGAACCCGCAGCATGAGCCGACGATGGAGGAGATCCTTGCATCCATCCGCAAGATCATCTCCGAGGATTCGAGTGAATCGGCGGCTCCCAAACAGGAGCCGGAAGTGCTGGACCTTACACAGGAAGTACAGGAGCAACCGTCTGCTGCGCCATTCAGCGCTCAACAGGCCGAGTCCGAACCTGCTTCCGAGCACGGGGAAGGTCGCATGACATCGGCCGATAAACGTGAGCCAGAGCATGAGGGAATCTTTTCCCAGAAGGCGCGTCAGGCGATCGACGAGGCATTCGCCAGGATCGATCAACCCCAAGAATGGCGAGGGCCGGCGCAGGCTGAAACCGAGGCCATGGGTGATGGAGACTCCGTCGAAGCGGTGTTCGAACGCGCGGTGCGCGGTGCCGTTGGGCCGGTGATCGGCTCATGGATGAATTCGCATCGCGATGAATTGCTCGGTGGAATGAAGCCCCTCATCCGCGAATGGATGGATGAGCACTTCCCCGCAATTCTGGAAGGCGCCATCCGGGAAGAAGTCGCGCGAGTCGTAAAGGCGCGCGGCCGCCGGTGACCGTCTGATCAACGGGCCGGCGCGCGTGAGCCGGCCTTCTGCCTCTCGAAATGGCTGAGACCGGTTGACGAAGCACCGGTCCTCCCGCAAGAGGCAGCCATGCTCGACAAGACATTCAATCCGAAAGACGTGGAAGGGCGCATCTATGCGCAATGGGAAGCCTCTGGTGCGTTTCGCGCCGGACGCCGCCTCGATGCGGAGCCTTTCTGCATCGTCATTCCGCCCCCCAACGTCACGGGCCGGCTGCATATCGGGCACGCGCTCAACAACACGCTCCAGGATGTGCTCGCGCGCTTCGAGCGCATGCGCGGCAAGGATGTGCTGTGGCAGCCGGGCATGGATCATGCCGGCATTGCGACGCAGCTGGTGGTCGAGCGGCAATTGGCCGAGCGGCAAATGAGTCGCGTGAGGATGGGCCGCGAGAAGTTTCTCGAAGAAGTCTGGCGGTGGAAGGAGGAATCCGGCGGTGCCATCATCAATCAATTGCGCCGCCTTGGTGCATCCGCGGACTGGTCGCGCGAGCGTTTCACCATGGACGAGGGGCTGTCGCGCGCCGTCATTCGCGTCTTCGTGCAGCTCTATCGTGAAGGTCTGATCTACAAGGACAAGCGGCTGGTCAACTGGGACCCGCGGCTGCAAACGGCCGTCTCCGATCTCGAAGTCGAAAATATCGAGATGAAAGGGCACCTCTGGTACATCAAATATCCGATCGAAGGCCAAGCCGGACAGTTCATCAGCGTTGCCACCACGCGGCCCGAAACCATGCTCGGCGATACGGCGGTGGCGGTGCATCCGTCAGACGAGCGGTACAAAGCGCTGATCGGCAAGCGCGCGATCCTGCCGCTCGCCAACAGGCCTATTCCGATTATCGCGGACGAATACACCGATCCCGAAAAGGGAACGGGCGCGGTAAAGATCACGCCGGGTCACGATTTCAACGACTTCGAAGTCGGAAAACGTCACGAGCTACCGCTGATCAACATCTTCAATCGCGACGGCGCGCTGAACGACAATGTGCCAGAACCCTATCAAGGACTCGATCGCTTCAACGCACGAGAGGTCGTGCTAAAGGATTTGGAGGCACTGGAACTCATCGAAGGTACCGAGCCGATTACCCACTCGGTGCCGCACGACGAGAAGACAAAAACCGTTGTGCTCGAGCCTTATCTGACGGAGCAATGGTATCTGAATGTGAGCACGCTCGCAGAGCGCGCGGTGAAGGCGGTCGAAGACGGCCACACGCGTATTGTGCCCGAGCAGTGGGAGAATGTGTATTTCAACTGGATGCGGAACATTCAGCCCTGGTGCATCTCGCGCCAGCTCTGGTGGGGCCATCAGATTCCGGTTTGGTACGATTCGGCGGGCGCCATGTACTGCGCTGAAACGGAAGAGGAGGCTCGGGCGCAAGCCGGCGGCAAGTCGCTGACGCGCGATCCTGATGTGCTGGATACATGGTTCTCCTCGGCCCTGTGGCCGTTTTCGACGCTCGGCTGGCCGGACGAAGCTCCGGAGCTGAAACGCTATTATCCGACATCGGTACTCATCACCGGTTTCGACATCATCTTCTTCTGGGTCGCCCGCATGATGATGATGGGCCTGCACTTCATGCACGACGTGCCGTTCCGCACCGCTTTCATCCATACGCGGGTGCTGGATGAAAAGGGCGTAAAGATGTCGAAGACGAAGGGCAATGTCGTCGACCCCCTCGAGCTGATCGATGCCTACGGCTCCGATGCCTTGCGCTTCACCCTGGCCCTCGCGGCAGGGCAGGGGCGCGACATGCGGATCGGTCCTTCCCGCGTGGAGGTCAACCGCAATTTCGCGACCAAGCTGTGGAATGCCGCGCGCTTCTGCGAAATGAACGGCTGCGTCACGCGGCCGGACTTCGATCCGGCAAATGTCTCGCTCACCGTCAACAAATGGATCGTCGCGGAAATTGCCAAAACGGCAGGGGAGGTGACCGCGGCGCTGGAGTCGCTTCGCTTCAACGAGGCCGCGGCTGCGATCTACCGGTTCACCTGGGACGTCTTCTGCGACTGGTATGTCGAGTTCATCAAGCCCGTCCTGAACGGCGACGATGAAGCGGCGAAAGCCGAGACGCGCGCGACCGCCGCCTGGGCCCGGGATCAGATCGTGACCCTGCTGCATCCGTTTATGCCCTTCATTACGGAGGAGCTCTGGGCTCGCACGGCGGAGGACGCGGCATCACGCGATTCTCTACTCATTATCGCGCCGTGGCCGCAGCTCTCCGCTGTCCCGCGCGATGAGACCTCGCAGCGCGAAATGCAGTGGGTGATCGAACTTGTCTCCGGCATCCGCTCTGTGCGCTCGGAGATGAACGTGCCGGCGGCGGCAAAGATCGCGCTGATGCTGAAGGACGCGAACGCGGACTCGCGCGCGCGACTCGAGCGTCACCGCGAGGTCATCATGACTCTGGCCCGGCTCGCGTCCGCCCATACGGCCGATTCCATTCCCGAGGGTTCAGCGCAATTCGTGCTGAACGAAGCGATTGCGGCACTGCCCCTTGGCG
>DATJGT010000067.1:0-61836 GCA_035494695.1 Rhizomicrobium sp.
TCGCTCTCCGAAACGCACGCGCAGAAGATTTGCAAGATCCAGGACATGGCGATGCAGAACGGCGCGCCGGTGATCGGTCTGCTCGACGCCGGTGGCGCGCGCATCCAGGAAGGCGTGGCGTCGCTCGCGGGCTATGGCGAAGTGTTCAAGCGGAATGTGCTCGCGTCCGGCGTGGTGCCGCAGATCAGCGTGATCATGGGGCCGTGCGCTGGCGGCGACGTGTACTCACCGGCGATGACCGATTTCATCTTCATGGTGCGCGATACCAGCTACATGTTCATCACTGGGCCGGAGGTGGTGAAAACCGTGACGCAGGAGGACGTGACGCCGGAAGATTTGGGCGGCGCCAAGGTGCACACCACGAAATCCGCGGTGGCGGACGGCGCCTACGACAACGATGTCATTGCGCTTGAGGAAATCCGCCGGCTGTACGATTTTCTGCCGCTCAACAATCGCGAGAAGCCGCCGCATTGGCCGACAACGGACGATCCGCGGCGCGAGGAAATGAGTCTCGACACGCTGGTGCCGGAGAACGCGAACAAGCCTTACGACATGAAGGAGCTGATCCTGAAAGTTGCCGACGAAGGCGACTTCTTCGAGATCGGCGAAGCGTTCGCGAGAAACATGATCACCGGCTTCGGCCGGCTGGAGGGCGTGAGCGTGGGCTTCGTGGCCAACCAGCCGATGGTGTTGGCGGGTGTGCTCGACAGCGATGCGTCGCGAAAGGGCGCTCGCTTCGTGCGCTTCTGCGATTGCTTCAATATTCCCATCGTGACGTTTGTGGACGTGCCGGGGTTTCTGCCCGGCGTGGTGCAGGAGCACGGCGGCATCATCAAACACGGCGCGAAGCTTCTGTTCGCCTTTACGGAGGCGACCTGCCCGAAGGTGACAGTGATCACGCGGAAGGCCTATGGCGGCGCCTATGATGTGATGGCCTCCAAGCACATGCGCGCGGATGTGAACTATGCCTGGCCGAGTGCGCAGATCGCGGTGATGGGCGCAAAAGGCGCGGTGGAGATCATCTTCCGCAACGAGCGCGGCAATGCGGACGCGATCGCCCAACGCACCAAGGAATACGAGGACCGGTTTCTCAATCCCTTCATCGCCGCATCACGCGGCTACATCGACGATGTGATCCGCCCCCATTCTACCCGCTGGCGCGTCGCCCGTGCGCTTCGTATGCTTCGCAACAAGCAGGTGCCGCAGATCTGGAAAAAGCACGATAATATACCGTTGTGATCGAGATGAGGCGTGCTGATAGTTGAGTTGGTGACTTGCGATTGTTTTCCGAGAATTCGAATAGTCCCTTCATCGCCTTCCCCCTTTATGGAGAGCGGCCCCCACGGAGGGCGCAGGTCAATTCGTCCATGTGGTCTCGGGGAACATTGCGGAACTTACGTTCCGCCGCGGTCGTTTTCACAGGGCGATCCCTAAACCGGGAGTAAAGGATGCTTCTGACAACGTGGTTCAAACCCGCGGCCCTTGCTGTTGCGCTTACGTCCGCGATGGCATTGTCCGCATGCGGAACAACGCCCGGCGAACGCGCGGGTTCTGGTGCCCTGATCGGCGCTGGCAGCGGTGCGTTGATTGGCGCGGCAGCCGGCAGCCCGGCCACGGGTGCTCTGATCGGCGCGGGCACCGGCGCGGCGGTTGGCGCGTTCACCAGCCCGCGGCAGGTGAATCTCGGCCCGCCGCCGTGGCGGCATGCAGCGTACTATCGTCATCGCCATTTAACGGCGGCGCAACGGCATCGCCTCTGGTGCGACCGTCACCCGCACGCCTGCCACAGCGTGGCGACGCGATAAGGCCTAGCCCCGCTGTCATGGCCCGGCTCGACCGGGCCACCCAGCGGGAGTGTGTCGACGCTCCAATGAGTCACTAGCGCAACCCGCGCTTCCCGTTTTCGCGGCCATGACAAATTTCGTCCAAGCTACCTCTCCCCCACATACGCCCAGCATTCGAGTTCGACGCGGGCGTTGAGGGCGAGGCTAGAGGCGCCGAAGGCAGAGCGCGTGGGCAGCCGATCGGATTTGAAGTAATTCACATACGCGCGGTTGAACGCACCCCACTCGCTCATGTCGGCGAGCATCACCGTGCATTTGAACACATCCTCGAAGGTGAGCCTGTGCGCGCGCAAGGTTGCGCCGATGTTCTCCATTGTCTGCCTTGTCTCGGCTTCGATGCCGCCGGGCACGAGCTGCATTTTCCCCGGCAAATGCCCGAGCGCGCCGGAGAGATAGAGCACGTCGCCCACGCGCACGGCCATGCTGAACGGCAGGCCCATGGCCTTGGCTTCTGGCGTGGTGAAAAACTCCATGATCTCATCTCCTTGACTTGACAGGCTCACCTGAATTGTTAGCACCGGGCGCGCCTCTCGCGGGCGCTGGTTGCTGCCTACTGAGCACACAGGATACCCGCCCACAACATCAGATCAGGGATACCGTCTCGTCATGTCTTTTCGCCATTTGCGCGCGCTGAGCTTTGCGGCGGTGCTCATCTCCACCGCCGCGCTCGCCGCAACCCAATTCCGGCCGCACCCCGCCACGGCGCCGGAGATCACCGCCGCCGATCTGTCGGCGCGCGACAAGGCCATCTCCGATGACACCTTCCAGGGCCGCGGGCCGGGCACGCCGGGCGGCCACGCCGCCAGCCAGTGGATCGCCGACGAGATGAAGCGCATCGGGCTGAAGCCCGGCAATCGCGGCAGCTGGTTTCAAAATGTGCCGGCGGTGAACATCGCGCTCGATCCCTCGATATCCTCGCTTAGCTTCGCGACACCCAAAGGAATGCTGACGCCCAAATTCCCGGATGAAACGGTCTACTGGACTCCGCAATACGCGTCGAACGTGGTGAAGGTCACAAATTCGCCGCTTGTCTTCGTCGGCTACGGCGTGGTCGCGCCCGAGTACAACTGGAACGATTACGCGGGCGTCAATGTAAAGGGCAAAACCGTCGTCATCCTCATCAACGATCCCGGCAATGAAGACGCCAATCCTCATCCCAAATTCTTCAAGGGAAAGGCGATGACCTATTACGGCCGCTGGACGTACAAGTATGAAGAGGCGGCGCGGCAGGGCGCGGCAGCGGCGATCATCGTGCACGAGACCAAGCCCGCGGCTTATGGCTGGGAGGTGGTGCGCAATTCCAATTCCGGCAACAAGTCGTGGCTCGCCGCCGCTGACAAGAATGCGAGCATGGTGCCCATCCAGGGCTGGATCACACTCGACACGGCGCGCGATCTCTTCAAGCGCGCGGGCCTCGATTACGACCAGCTGAAAGCAGCGGCCAACAAGCCGGGATTCAAGTCCGTGCCGATGAGCGGAGAAGCCTTATCGGCCGATGCGCACTCTACCGTCGCGCACATGACGACGCGCAATGTGGTGGGCGTCGCGCGCGGACGCACGCGCCCAAATGAATATTTTCTGTACACGGCGCACTGGGACCATCTTGGCGTGAAACCGGACGTTGCGGGGCCGGACAAGATCTACAACGGTGCGGTCGATAACGGCATGGGCATCTCCAGTATTCTTGAGATCGCGGAGAAGTTCGCGAAGACGAAACCTGCGCCGCAACGCTCGGTCGCGTTCATCGCGTGGACGATGGAAGAGCAGGGGCTACTCGGGTCGCAATATTTCGCGCAACATCCACTCTGGCCGCTCAATCACATTGTCGGCGGCATCAATCTCGACGCCAATCTACCGGAGGGTCGCGCACACGATATGGTCGTCGTCGGCAACGGCGCATCGGAGCTGGAGGACGTGCTCGCGAAACAGCTGAAGACGCAGGATCGCGTCATTTCGCCCGATCCCGAGCCGAAGAAGGGCAGCTTCTATCGCTCCGATCACATCAGCCTCGCAAAGGTTGGCGTGCCGATGCTCGATCCGGGCGGCGGGTACGATCTTCTGAACGGCGGAACAGCGGCGGGTCAGGCTGCGCGCGATGAATACCGCACGAAGCACTATCATCAGGCCTCGGACGAATGGCAGGCGAATTGGGATTTCTCCGGACCCATTTCCGACCTTCAAGTGCTGTATGCCGTGGGCCGCTATCTCGCGAATTCTGGCCAATGGCCGAACTGGTACGAGGGCAACGAATTCCGCTCGATTCGCGACCGGGCCATGGCAGAGAAGCCGCGGAGTTAAGCGATTTCTAACCAGATTGGACGACAGTCTGCCCATGAACCGTCCATCCTTCGGCCGCCGCGTCGCTCCGCAGGCTGCGGGGACGCAGGCGTGTGGCGTTTCGCAGCCTGTGCACACCAAGAAGCAGGCCATTCCGGCTGCGGAGAGCACACGCGGCGTACTGCCTGAAATTCCCCTCGACCCGGACTTGATGCCGGCAGACGCGGGCCCTTCCGTCGACGAGGAACTGCGAGCGTGGAAGCAGCAGCGCTCCTTCATCATCCCATGGAAGCAGGTCTGCCTGATGGCTACGATTTGCTTCGGCGTTGCGTCGTTTGCGCTGCCCGCCACCGTGAACCGCAGTCTCGATTGGGTGCTCTACGGGCTGACGGCCATGAGCTTCTACGCGTGGTTTACTGCACGGCGCAGCCGCCCGAAATAGTGCCGTATTGTCGCCACCAAGTATGGCTATTGCGCACCCGAGCCGGGCAACGTTGGAGCGCGAATCTATAATGCGATCAATCACAGCTTATTTTTTGTCTGTTGCTGCCGTGGCCATGTTCTCCGGCAGCTCGATTGCCTGCTCCGGAGAGAACCTGGCAACCCAAGCAAAACTCACGATGGAGCAAGCCACCGCGATTGCCCAGCACGCTCGGCCCGGCATCGTCACTGACAAGGAATTGGAACGTGAAGGCGGCGGCAGCGGCCTTCGATACTCATTCGAGGTTAAGGCCAACGGCCGCACTTATGAAGTTGGCGTCGACGCAATGACCGGAAAGGTTCTGGAGAATGGGCCAGAGGGCAAGAATCCCGACTAACCCGGTCTGGCAAGCGGAATGGAATTCAAGCACTTCCGAGCGTTTACGAACGCCCGGTGACATCCTAAAACAGCGGCAAATCGGATTAAAATAAGCGCGGCCGGGGGTCTGGTGTTCACTAAAATCCTTATCGCCAATCGCGGCGAGATTGCCTGCCGCGTAGTCAGGACCTGTCGGAAGATGGGTATCGCGACCGTCGCAATCTATTCCGATGCCGATCAGGATGCGCTACATGTCGAGATGGCAGATGAGGCGGTGCGGATCGGGCCGCCGCCGTCCGCGCAATCGTATCTGCAAATCGAGCGCATCGTGCAGGCCTGCCGCGACACCGGCGCGGAAGCAGTGCATCCCGGCTACGGATTTCTCTCCGAGCGAGAAGCGTTCGCCGAGGCGCTGGCGAAAATCGGTGTTACCTTCATTGGCCCGAATACGCACGCCATCGCTGCGATGGGCGACAAGATCGAGTCGAAGAAGCTCGCGCTTGCGGCGAAGGTGAACACTGTCCCGGGTTATATCGGCGAAACCCGGAACGAAGCCCATGCAAAAAAGATCGCGAAAGAGATCGGCTATCCCGTGATGGTGAAGGCCTCCGCCGGCGGCGGCGGCAAGGGCCTGCGCATCGTGCACGAGGAGAAAGACCTCGCGCAGGCGATACAGTCGTCGCAGAACGAAGCGCGCGCGAGCTTTGGCGACGATCGCGTGTTCATGGAAAAGTTCGTGACCGAGCCGCGGCACATCGAAATCCAGGTGATGGGCGACAAGCACGGGAACGTGATCTATCTCGGCGAGCGCGAATGCTCGATTCAGCGTCGCCACCAGAAGGTGATCGAGGAAGCGCCGTCGCCGTTCCTGGATGAGAACACGCGGCGCGCCATGGGCGGGCAGGCGGTCGCACTCGCGAAAGCCGTGGGCTACGACAGCGCCGGCACGGTCGAGTTCATTGTCGACAAGGACCATAATTTCTATTTCCTCGAGATGAATACCCGGCTGCAGGTTGAGCATCCGGTGACGGAGCTCATCACCGGCCTCGATCTGGTCGAGCTGATGATCCGCTCGGCTGCCGGCGAAAGGCTGCCGATCAGGCAATCCGATGTGACGTTGAACGGCTGGGCGATTGAATCCCGCATCTATGCGGAAGACCCGTATCGCGGATTTCTGCCGTCAACCGGACGGCTCGTGCGCTATCAGCCGCCGCCGGAGGGTGCGCGCGGAGATGTCATCATCCGCAACGACACCGGCGTGACCGAAGGCGGCGAGATTTCCGTGTTCTACGACCCGATGATCGCGAAGCTCTGTACCCACGCACCCACACGCGCGCTCGCCATTGAGGGCATGGCGCAAGCGTTAGACGAGTTCCGCATCGACGGTATTAATCACAACATCGACTTTCTCGATGCCATCATGCACAGCCCGCGTTTTCGCGAGGGGCAGCTCTCTACCGCCTTCATTGCGGAAGAGTATCCGAATGGCTTTCACGGCCGACCGCTCGATGCCGCACTTACGCGCCGCTTCGTTGCCGCGGCACTCGTCTTAAAGCTCGCCCGCACCAAGCGGGCGAGCCAAATCAGCGGGACTGTGAACGGTCCGCACATTGGTGCGGAGGAACTGATCGCCACGATTGGGGAGCAGGATATCTCCCTGTCGCTTGCCACCTTTCATTACGGCAAGCTGTACGCGGAAATCGACGGCAAACCATACATCGCGCGTTCGGACTGGACGCCGGGCAAGCCTGTTGTCCGACTGCGCGAGGGCGACCGTGAACATGCCTTTCAGTTCACGCGCCTGGCGGGCTGCTATCGATTGCATCACGCCGGCGCGCGCGTCGTCATCGCCGTACGAAGGCCAGAAGGCGCAAAATTCGCCGAGCTGATGCAGCACAAGGCGATCAAAGACACCTCCAAAACGCTCTTGTGTCCGATGCCCGGACTCGTCGTTGCCATCAACGTCAAAGAAGGCCAAGAGGTGAAAGCCGGCGAACCGCTTGCCGTTGTCGAAGCGATGAAGATGGAAAATGTGCTCACCGCCGAGCGCGACGGCGTGGTGAAAACGATCAAAGCCAAGAAGGGCGACAGCCTCGCGCTGGACGACGTAATTATAGAGTTTGCGTGAGCAGGAAAAAGACGCTTCCAGAGTGATCGGGCGGCAACTACGCTCCGACGAGAGCGCTACTCGATCGAGCGGCGATAGGTTTCCGGCAACAGCAACAACGAAATGAAAAACCCGAGCGCGGCGATGGCCACCGGATACCAAAGTCCGGCGTAGATATTTCCGGTCGCTGCGACGATGGCGAACGCCGTCGCCGGCAAAAAACCGCCGAACCATCCCACGCCGATATGATAGGGCAGCGAAAGCGCGGTGTAGCGGATGCGAGTGGGAAACAATTCGACCAGTGCTGCCGCCTGCGGACCGTACAGAGCTGATGCCGCAACGATGAACACAAGCAGCAGCAGCAGCGCGCGGCCGAAATCGATCGCATTCGCATCGGCGCTGGCCGGATAACCGGCTTTGGTGAGCGCCGTGCGCAACCGCTTGTCGAAGTCGGTTGTCGCGGCGGTGAGCTCGGCGGCGCTCATATTGCGTCCATCGGGGCTCGGCACATCTTCGGTCCCGGTCCGCACATGCGCGAAGGATCCCTCAGGTGCCGCTTCGCTCCGGTACGGCACGCCTGCGGTCGAAAGCGCGTTGCGTGCGATATCGCAGGACGTGACGAACTTCGCCTTGCCGAGAATGTCGAACTGGATCGAGCAGTCGCTTGGCGCTGCGACTACGAGCACTGGCGACTTGGCGGAAGCGGCCGCGAGTCCGGGGTTGGCCGCTTCGGTGAGCATCGTAAAGCCGGGGAAATAGCTGACCGCGGCAAGCCCAAGCCCGAACAGCATCACCGGCTTGCGCCCGATCTTGTCCGAGAGCCACGCGAAGAAGAAATGCAGCGGCGCGGCGAGCGCGGTGACAATCAGAATCAGTTCATTGACCAGCCGCGCTTCGACCTTGATCACATTCTGGAGAAAGAACAGCGTGTAGAACTCTGCCGTGTACCAGACCACGCCCTGTCCCATCAGCAATCCAAACAACGCAATGAGAACAATTTTCAGGTTGTTCCACCGCAGGAAGGATTCGGCGAATGGTGCACGCGAGAGAGTCCCTTCCCGCTGAACGCGGCGGAACATCGGCGACTCTTCCAGCCGCAGCCGGATCCACAGCGAAATGCCGAGAAGAATAACCGAGACGAGAAACGGAATGCGCCATCCCCACGCGGTAAATTGCTCTTCACCCATCGCCGTGCGGATGAAGAGAATGAGTCCCAATGCCATCAGCAGGCCGATCGTTGCGGAGACCTGAATCCACCCCGTGGCGGTGCCGCGCTGGTCGGGTTTCGCGTGCTCCGCGACATAAATCGCGGCGCCGCCATACTCGCCACCGACGGCAAAGCCCTGTAGCACCCGCATGAGCACGAGCAGATAGGCCGATAGCACACCCAGCACCGCGAAATCCGGCAACAGGCCGATGGAGAACGTCGCAAAACCCATGATCGTGATGGTGACAAGAAACGCGCGCTTTCGCCCGATGCGGTCCCCAATCGATCCGAACACAAGAGCGCCCAGCGGCCGCACCGCAAAGCCGGCCGCGAATGTCAGCAGTGCGAAAATCAGCGCCTGTGTGGGGCCGACGCTTGCAAAGAAGTGCTTGCCGATGATCGCGGCGAGCGAGCCAAAAATGAAGAAGTCGTACCACTCGAAAACCGTGCCGGCGGAAGAAGCGGCAATCACCAGCCAGATGCGCTGGCGCTCCGCCGTCTCGTTGTTCGCCATCCCAACAACCCTCCCTCGAAACAACTGCTAGCCGAGGGTCCAGGTCACCGCAAGAGATGCACTCTGCTACTCAATCGCCGTCTGCCGGATGCCTAGAAACGGAGAGGTATTTGACCTGCTTGTCGCGTGCAATCTGCCGCGCGAGAAGTACGGCCCTGCGGTCGAATACGAACGCGTGCAGGATGACGTTGACATTCTCACCGTCGTCGGACAGCGGAAGATAGAGGCATTGGAATTCTTCCAGCCCGATCGTGTTCCAGTCGGATTCGCCGTAGAGGAAAAATGGGCGTCGGCTTTCCGCAACCTGGCGAAAGACGGCGAGATTGCCTTCCACGCCCTCTTCGCCCTGTTCGGCCCACGCTTGGGATACGGTTTTTCCGGTGGCATCGGTCCGGAAGTATTCGGTAACCAATGTCCCGATCAGCCGGTAACGGAAATCCGCCAACCCGGGGAGAACATCAACCATTACGATCCAGGGCAGATGCTCCTTGAGTTCCGATGCCTTGATATCAGTGCGGGCGGGCATGGTCCGCCCGCGGCGCTTGTCATCCCAGTACCCACGCAAGAACGCAAGCGTTGGATGGGCGAGTGTCTGGGGATCGACCTCAAACTTCACGCTGGGAAACTTTTTCCGCAACTAGTGCCCCTTGTCCCCGCGGCCCCTATACAGTGACGCATTCAAGAGCCGATTTGTTCCTGCTGTACTCAACATATGGCGTGGCCGGTTAAGCGAAGGTTAGAATGGGGCAGGGGCCGTTAACCTGATACGCGCGCAAGCCGGCTGCGCGACGCACCATAGGCGAAATAGATAATGATGCCGATCGCGTTCCAGAACAGGAACCATCGCTGCGTGAACGCGGGCAACCCGGTAAAGAACAGATAAAGGCAGCCGATGATGCAAACGGGGCCCATAATCCAGGGCGCCGGTGTCCGGAAGGGCCGCGGGCGCGCGGGATCGCGCACGCGAAGCACAAGCATGCTGGCAGCAACGGCGACGAACGCGCAAAGCGTGCCGGCATTGGCAAGGAGCGCGATCTGATCAAGCTTGAGGGTGGCTGCCATGATCGCCACCACCAGTCCGGTCAATGTCGTCATTAAAACCGGAGTCCCGCGCGTCTTATGAACGGCGGAGAGCCTGGACGGCAGAAGCCCATCCCGCGCCATGACGAAAAAGATTCGGCTCTGGCCATACATCAGCACCAGAATGACGGTCGGCAGAGCGACAACCGCCGCGCTGGCAACAAGTTGTGCGGCTAACCCGTGCTTCAGCGAGTTGAGAATGTACACAAGCGGCGCCCCCGTCTTGGAGAAATCGCCGAAATAGGAGGCCCCGAGCGCCGAAGCCGCCACCGCCATGTAGATGATGGTGCAGAGGACCATTGAGCCGATGATCCCGATGGTGAGGTCGCGCGAAGGTTTTTTCGTTTCCTCTGCCGCCGTCGAGACCGCGTCGAATCCATAAAAGGCAAAGAACACCAGCGCCGCAGCCGCAAGCACACCGCGTTTCACGCCATCGGCATCGACATGCGCGGCGAAGCCGTATGGCAGGAACGGATGAAACCGCGCCGGATTGAACGCGAGGCCGGCAAGAACGACAAACAGCGCCAGCGCTGCAATTTTGATGATCACGAGAAACAGATTGACAGTCGCGCTCTCCCGCGTGCCGACGATGAGGAGAATTGTGACGGCGGCGGAAATGACCACCGCCGGCAAGTCAAGTGCTCCGCCGGACGTCACACCATGGAGCAGGGCAGCGGGAAATGGCCAGCCGGCGTTCTGAATGAACTCTGCGACATGTGCCGACCAGCCAACGGCAACCGCAGAAGCGGCGACGGTATATTCGAGAACCAAGCTCCATCCAACGATCCACGCCAGCAGTTCGCCAAGCACCGCATAACTGTATGTGTAGGCGCTGCCGGCGGCAGGAATCAGCGTGGCCATTTCGGCGTAGCAGAAAGCGGCGCAGGCGCAGATCACGCCACACAGCAAGAAGGAGAGAATGACGGCCGGCCCGGCCAGTCCCGCACCGATCCCCGTCAAAGTGTAGATGCCGGTGCCGACGATCGCGCCGACGCCCATGGCGACAAGATGCGGCCAGGTCAGCGTCTGCTTGAGGCGGTGGGCCGAATCCGGCTCGGCGGCGATGTCGACCGGCTTTCGCCTGTTCCAGAATGCCATGCGATTCCCCTTCGTGCTGCCGGATCATACCTGTGCGGCAGGATCTGGCGAGTTGCCGAGCAACGCTCCGCTACGACCTGGTCCGGTCATTGCTACAGATGTCCGGAGCCCAAGACGCATATTCCTCACAGTGACCGCGCCAGGGACAGGCCCTCCGGCGTCACGGCGCCGCCGGAAATGATCATCGTCATCGCCTGATCCGTCGGCACGTCGCACGGGACCAGCTTCGCGACCGGGACAATCTCGAGAAAGCCGGAGGTGGGGTTGAGCGCAGTCGGCACATAAATGGCCGCCAGATCCTCGCCCGTCTGCGCATCGGGAAAGATACGCATCACGAAACCGAGCGTCTTCAGGCCCTCGCGCGGAAAATCGATCAGCACAACGCGCTGGGAGCTGTCCGGTTTCTGGCGCAGCACGTCGACCAGCTTTTTCGTCGCCGCGTAGATGGTATCGACCAAAGGAATGCGCGCCACGATCCGTTCGAACAGGGCCAGCAGCCGCGCCCCGATGACACGTGAGGTGATCGCGCCAATGGCATATAGCACGAATAGCGCGGCCAAAACCGCGATCAGCCATTGCACCCGCGGATCGGTGAGCCAAGGCGTGAGCGCCGGCCACCGTTCCTCCATGCCGTTCGCAATAACAGCTGCGAGCGGTCGTCCCGCCGCGGAAAGAACACCAAGCAGGAAATTGAACACGAGCCACACCGCCACCAGCGGCGCGATCGTCAAGATACCAGCCAACAGATACCGTTGGATGTTCAGGCTGAATTGCGGCTTGCCCATTGCCATTTGCATTCCCTGCCGGACCGGCCAGCAGACCGATTCGCGAGGCTGTTTAATTTCCGGTCCCCAGCCGATAGAAGCAAGCCATGACCAAACAGAAGAAATGCGTCCTCATTACCAGCGCGCTGCCTTACATCAACGGCATCAAGCACTTGGGCAATCTTGTCGGGTCGATGCTGACAGCCGACGTCTTCGCGCGGTTCCAGCGTGCTCGCGGAACCGAGACGCTGTTTATTTGCGCCACGGACGAGCACGGCTCGACGACGGAGCTGGCGGCGCTCGAAGCCGGGAAAGACGTCGTCACGTTCTGCGCTGAACAGCACGCGGCGCAGAAAGATGTCTGCGAACGGTTCGGGCTCTCCTGGGATCACTTCGGGCGCTCCTCCAACCGGCCCAATCATGAGCTGACGCAGCATCTCGCGCGCCAGCTGTGGAAGAACGGGCACTTGGACCTGCGCACCACTAAGCAGGTCTATTCCAATGCCGACAAACGGTTCCTCTCCGATCGGTATGTCATCGGGACCTGCCCGCACTGCGGTTACCCGAACGCGCGAGGCGATCAGTGCGAGAACTGCACGCGCGTGCTCGATCCCGCCGATCTGATCGACCCGCGCTCGGCAATCTCAGGCTCGACGGATCTGGAGATTCGCGACTCTACGCATCTGTTTCTGAAACAGTCGCAATTTGTGCCGCAGCTGCGGGATTGGATTGCCAGCAAGAAGGATTGGCCGATCCTCGTCACCTCCATTGCCAACAAGTGGCTCGACGAAGGGCTGCACGACCGCGGCATCACGCGCGATGTCGAATGGGGCGTGCCTGTTCCGGATGACATTGGTAATGGCAAGCTCAAAGGCAAAGTGTTCTACGTCTGGTTCGACGCGCCTATCGAGTACATCGGCGCCACGTGGGAATGGGCGGACGCGAACAACAAAGGCGACGCGTGGAAGAGGTGGTGGTTCGGTGACCCGGCGAAAAACGTCACCTATTACCAGTTCATGGGCAAAGACAACGTACCCTTTCACACCGTTGGTTTTCCCGTAACGATCATGGGTTCGCGCGAGCCGTGGAAACTCGTCGATCGTCTGAAGGGCTTCAACTACATCAACTACTACGGCGGGAAGTTTTCCACGTCGCAAAAGCGCGGCGTGTTCATGGACGCGGCGCTCGAAATCCTGCCAGCAGATTACTGGCGTTACTACCTGACCGCCAATGCGCCGGAAGGCTCTGATTCCAACTTCACGTGGGAGCACTTTGCCAGCGTGGTGAACAAGGATCTCGCCGATGTGCTCGGCAACTTCGTCAACCGCATCACCCGCTTCTGCGTCTCGCGGTTCGAGGGTAAAGTCCCTGGCGAGGGGAGTTACGGCGCCGAAGAACAGGCGCTGATCGAAGAACTCGATACCCACGTAAAGATGTATACGGACCATTTCGATGCCATCGAATTTCGTAAAGCGTCAGCGGAGCTGCGTGCGATCTGGGTTGCCGGCAACGAATATCTCACGCGCGCAGCACCTTGGACGGCCATCAAAGCGGATCGCGCCCGCGCCGCCGCAGCCGTGCGGATGGGCCTCAATCTTGTGCATCTGTTCGGGCATCTGTCTTGGCCGATTATCCCCGCCGCCGGGCGCGCCATTCATCACGCGATTCAACCTTCGCCGGAGATCATCCCCTGGCCAGATGAACCGATGTCGGATTTTCTCGATCAGCTCGATCCGGGGCAAAGCATCAACGCGCCGGATGTGCTGTTCGCGAAAATCACGGATGAGCAGATCGCCACGTGGATGGAGCGCTTCGGCGGTCCGGAGAGCTAACTCAGCCGCGCCCACCCCTCTGACCGCAGCGCTTCGAGCGGCCGGAAACGCGCTTTGTAGTCCATCTTGTCGCTGCCCTGAATCCAGTAACCCAGATAGACATACGGAACGCCGCGGCGGCGCGCATCGTCGATGTGGTCGAGGATCATGTGGGTGCCGAGGCTGCGCGTGATTTCGCCGGGATGATAGAAGCTGTAAACCATCGAGAGGCCGTCGCGCAGAACATCGGTGAGCGCGCAGGCAAGCAGAGGCCCATCTTCGCCATTCGTACTCCTGCGACGGTACTCCACGATATGAGTCTTGACCGGCGTCTCCTCCACCATGGCCACATAATCGAAGAGGCCCATGTCGGACATCCCGCCGCCGGCGTGGCGGGAATCGAGATAGGCGCGCAGCAGCGCGAACTGCTCTCGTGTCGCCTCTGCGCTCACTTCGCGGCGCACCACCTCCGCATTCCGGCGCGCGATACGCCGTTGTCCGCGCGAGGGGACGAATTCGCTGGCAAGAATGCGGACGGATACGCAGGCGACGCATCCCTCGCATGCCGGTCGATAGGCAATCATCTGGCTGCGGCGGAAACCGGAGTGGGTGAGCGCCTCGTTGAGTTGCTGGGCCAGCGATCCGGCAAGGCGGGCGAAAACCTTACGTTCAATCCGCCCGGGCAAATAGGGGCAGGGGCCGCCTGGTGTCAGGAAAAATTGCGGCAGGCGGGCTGTTCGCTGATCCGTCACGGTAAGTCGCTCGAGAATACGGGAGGGGCAGTATGACAACGAAACCGGCTGCCGCGCCATACCGAATGATGCCCGCGACCTTTCCTCCACGGCGCCTCTCGCCTAGCTTCGGGCGGAGGGCCTGCTATGAGGAAGATTGCCTCCCGATGAGCCTGGATCAGCGCGCCCTGAGGGATGCCCTCGGCTGCTTTCCGACCGGCGTGGCGGTCGTGACAACGGCTGCGCCGCCCGTTGCGATGGGGATCACGGTCAATTCCTTTACCTCGGTGTCACTGGATCCGCCCTTGGTGCTTTGGTGCCTGAACCGGCGATCCGATCGGTTTGAGACCTTTTTTAATGCAACCGCCTACACGATCAGCATCCTTGGCTCGGCGCACCAATCCGTCTCCTCGAAGCTCGCGAAACCAGGCTCGCACAATCTCGAGGGCATCGAGCTCATTACAACGCAACTTGGACCGCCTGCCCTGGCCGATGCGCTCGCAATTTTCGAATGCGCAAGCGAAGCGTCTTACGACGGCGGCGATCACGTGATCCTGGTCGGCCGGGTTTTGCGATTCGCGCGCCGCGAAGCCGGAGCGCCACTGGTATTTTTTCAGGGTCGCTACGGCGCGCTTGCGCATCTCGAGCAGAACTGAACTCCGACACGCGTAATGTGTGGCGGTCGCGCGACTAGGCGGTGATGCGCGTCGCTCGCTGTGCATTGTCATGGAACCTTCAATCATCTGTCACAGAGCCGTTACCGCCGGTTGGAATCCATGGCCCTGAAGGGGGCCGCTGAGTCCGGGACAGCAATTTTGTCCGCCACGACTTCGATATCGGTGCCTCATCCAAATTGGAGAACCAATAATATGAAGGGGAAGGCACGACTGCTCGTCGGCGTGGCCGGCGCGGCATTGCTGATCTCGGGTGCCGCATGGGCGCAGACCGAGACTACGACCACGACGACTACGTTGACAAAGCATCACCGCCATCATCGCGTGACGAAAACGAAGACAAAGATCACGGCGACGACCAGCGGCAGCGTGACTGGAAGCATGGCCGCTGCGCCTGCTGAAGCGGCAAGCAGCGCGGAATCAAATCCGTCCCTGGAGGAACGGGTCCGCCGGCTCGAGGAGCAGATCGAGGCCGATCAAGATCGCGAGCAGGCCGAGCACACGCGGCTGACGACGCTCGAGCAGAATTTCGGCGACACGAGTTGGAGCTTCGACAATGCTCGGCCGACCGTGAAAAGCGGCGATGGCCGGTTCACCATGGCCATCCGCGTCCGCTTTCAGGCGGACGAAGTGAATTTCTTTCAGGACGTCCCGAACGACACGCCCACGCACGTTGTGCAGTTCAAGGATCTTTCCTCTGGCGCGATGGTGCGTCGCGCGTTCTTCGGTGTGGAAGGCAAGGCGTTCAACGACTTCTGGTATGAGCTGCGGTACAACGCCGGCGGCGGCGGCAATTCGGAAACAGATCCGGCTCTCAGCCTCGCGCGCATTGCCTATCTTGGCCTACCGAACTTCGAACTGAATGCGGGCGTGATTGAGCCGGCCTTCATGTTCGAGGGCACGACCTCATCCGGGCAATTGATGTTCATGGAAAGGCCGGAGATCGACAACATTGCCGCGGACAGCTTTGGCGCAGGCGACGGCCGTCGCGGCATCGAAGCGCGATACCAGAAAGCCGACATGTTCATGCCGGGCGACAATTTCGTCATCGGCGGTGACTTCACCGGCGGCAAGACGGCCTCCGCCGTCGGACACGGCAATGGCGGCGACGAGCAGACACAGTTGATGCTGCATGGCGATTATCGGGTCTGGTCCGACGGTATCTCGAACATCAGCTTCGGCGGCGATTACTCGCGCGCATTTACCGGCGGAAAAGGAAATGGCGGCGGCGTGATCACCCTGCAGGATCGTCCGGAGTTTCGCGTGGATGGCGATCGCCTCATCAGCACCGGAAGCCTTGTTGCGAAAACCGCCAGTATGTGGGGCGCGCATGCGGGCGCCAATTTTGAGAACTTCTACGTTGGTGGCGAGTACGCACACTTCAGCGTCGATCGCGACAATGTGCTTGTGGCGGGCACGCCGGGATACCTCGCCGACAATCCGGAATTCTCGGGGTGGTATCTGGAAGGCTCGTGGGTAATTACCGGCGAGCCGAAGAGCTACACGGTTTCGGCGACAAACAATGAGGTGGGCGGCTTCGGTGCGCCGAAAGTCGCGAGTCCGTTCTCGTTTTCCGGTGATTCCTGGGGCGCGTGGGAGCTCACGGCGCGCTACAGCAGCACCGATCTGAACTGGAACGAAAATCGTATCGCCATCGCGCCGACACCAACCGATCCCGGAATTCAGGCCGGCGTTGCCGGTGGCGAAGAGCGCATCCTCATGGTCGGGGTCAATTGGTATCTGAACAACAACGTCAAACTGCAGCTGAACGATGGCATCGTGCACGTCGGAAAGCTGGCGGCACCCGGTTCGGTGGTACAGGTCGGGCAAAATCTCAACATTCTCGGAATGCGGCTGCAGTTTACCAACTGATCGCGCAAATCGCAGACACTGGAAAGGAATACCTAAATGTCATTGAAGACCTTGATTCGCGTGGCTGCCGGTCTGGCCATGGCTGCTTTCGCGACATCTGCGCTTGCGGCCGAAATTTCGGGCGCGGGCGCGACTTTCCCTTATCCCATCTATTCAAAATGGGCGGCTGCTTACAAAGGCGTAAGCGGCGTTGGGCTTAACTATCAGTCCATCGGCTCCGGTGGCGGCATCGCACAGATCAAGGCGAAGACGGTTACATTCGGTGCGTCAGATATGCCGCTCAAGCCGAAAGACCTCGACGCGGCTGGATTGATCATGTTTCCGACGGTCATCGGTGCGGAAGTGATCGTCTATAATATCCCCGGCATTCCTTCGAACACGCTCGTGCTCGACGGTCCGACGATTGCAAACATCTATCTCGGGAAGATTTCGAAGTGGAACGATCCCGAGATCAAGAAGCTCAATCCAAGCGTCAATCTGCCCGACAAGCCGATTGTCGTGGTGCATCGTTCGGACGGTTCCGGGACGACCTTTATCTTCGCGAACTACCTCTCCAAGGTGAGCAAGGAATGGGCGGACAAGGTGGGCGCAGCGACATCCGTGGACTGGCCTGTCGGAATTGGCGCAAAGGGTAATGAGGGCGTCGCTGGCAACGTGGCGCAGACGGCTGGATCGATCGGGTATGTGGAATACGCTTACGCGATGCAGAACCATCTCCGGTATACGAAGCTAAAGAATCACGATGGCCAGATTGTCAGTGCGTCAATGGAGAGCTTTCAGGCCTCAGCAGCCAATGCGGACTGGGAGCATGCCGACCATTTTTACATGATCTTGACAGATCAGCCCGGCGCGAAATCCTGGCCGATCGAAAATCCGACGTTCATTCTGATGCACAAGCAACCGTCGGACGCGGCTGCCTCCGCCGCGACTCTGAAGTTTTTCAAATGGGCCTACGAGAAGGGGGATCAGATGGCGCAGAGCCTTCTCTATATCCCGCTGCCGAGTAGCGTCGTCCAAAAAATCGAGGCGAGCTGGAAGCAGATCGAGGGTTCCGGCATGTGAATTGACCTCAGGGTCAGGTTGGAGGGGCGGGCCGGAGGGTTCGCCCCTTGTCTTTTGCATGGCTCCTCGGCTCGCCACCCCTTTTGCTTAAAAGCATAGCAAAAACAGCGGCGTAGAGGGGTAAAGCGCTGAGATTGAACCCTTGACGAATTCATAACGCTGCTTATGTTATCGCTGCTTAGGAATTCCTGCGATGCAGCAAAGCTTCGACCGCGACCTGTTAATCGTCCTGCACGATGTCGCCCGCCTTCTCCGGACACGCTTCGACCAACGGGCACGCGCCTTCGGTATGACGCGGGCGCAGTGGGTCATTTTAGCTCGACTCTCAAGGCAGCCTGGCCTGTCACAGAACGAGCTGGCCGGCATCTGCGAAGTCGAGCCGATCACGGTCGGCAGGCTGATCGATCGGCTTGAGGCGAGGGGCTTTGTGGAGCGCCGCCCCGATCCAACAGATCGTCGGATCCGGCGTCTGCATCTGCTTTCTGCAGCGCAACCTATTCTTGAGGAAATTTCCTCATACCGGGAGGTGCTGCGCCACGAGATCACGGATGGAATGGATGACGCGCGGCTGACGGCGCTCGTCGATTCGCTTCTGCACATCAAGGGCAGGCTCACCGCGCAGGATGATGAGCTCCCGAAACTTGCGGTAGGCGGTGAATGACAATGGCTGCGGTTAACACAGATGCGCAATCCGAATATGTGAGGGCCGACGCCGGGCGGGACTCAGCCGGCGATTTCATTTTCCGTATTCGGAACGATCGTGGACTGTTGCGGCGAGTATTTATGCTCGGCGGTGTCCTGGCAGTCGCGCTGGTATCGCTCACGGCTTGGCTGATGGGCGGCCGGTATGTCTCCACTGACGATTCCTATGTGCAAGCCGCGAAACTGATGGTTTCGACGGACGTCTCCGGCCTCGTGCAGTCGGTCAGTGTGCGCGAAGGCCAGCACGTCAAAAAGGGCGATGTTCTGTTCCGCCTGGATCCGCAGCCGTTTCGGATCGCGCTTCAGAATGCGAAGGCGCAGCTCGCTCAGACCGCCCTGAATGTCCAATCGATGAAACAGGATTACCGGCGGATGCTGAGCGATGTTGCCGCGCAACGTGCGCAGGTCGATCTCGCGCAGCGGAATTATGAACGTTACGCCAGCCTTGTGAAAGCCAACGCGATCGCGCCGGCCACCTACGATACGGCGAAATCCACGCTAGCGAACGCTCAGGCGCAGCTCGTTGCCCTGCAGCAGACGGCCCAAACCCAGCTTGCCAAGCTTGGCGGCAACATCGACCTTCCGGTCGAGCAGCAACCACAGTATTTGCAGGCTCTCGGCCAGGTGACAGAGGCCGAGCGGCAGCTCAGTCATGCGGTTGTCCGCGCGCCATTCGGCGGTGTGGTGACGGAAGTCGATTCGCTTCAACCGGGCACGCTGGTGATCTCGGCCATGTCCGCGTTCACGACGACAAGTGCGGTGGGTCTTGTCTCCGACACGGACATTTGGGTCGAAGGCAACATGAAAGAAACGGACCTCACACACGTTCACGATGGACAGCCGGTCGATGTCACGATTGACACCTATCCCGGCTGCAAATGGCAGGGCACGCTTCAAACGGTGAGCCAGGCGAGCGGCTCGGCTTTTTCGCCGCTTCCGGCCGAAAATACGTCCGGGAACTGGGTGAAGGTCGTTCAGCGAATTCCCGCGCGCGTGAAACTCACGCACAGCGACTGCAACGTTCCGCTGCGCGCCGGAATGAGCGCCAACATCTCGATTGATACCGGCCGCTACCGGTGGCAGCGTCTGTTCGACTGAGGCTGTCATGAGAACCGCCGTCGGTCACTCCGCCGATGCCTATGAAAGCCCGATGGCGCTGCGGATCGTCATGGTCTGTGCCATGGCAGGCATGTTCATGCAGACGCTGGATCAGACCATCGCCAACGTCGCGCTGCCGCATATGCAAGGCTCGCTTGCGGCCTCGCGCGACCAGATCACCTGGGTGCTGACATCCTATATTGTGGCGGCCGCCATCATGACGGCGCCGATCGGCTGGCTTGCTTCGCGCTTTGGCAAGCGCATGCTCGGCGTGGTCAGCATCGCGGGGTTCACGGTGGCATCGGCGCTGTGTGGGGCAGCGCAAAGCCTCGAGCAGATGATCGTGTTTCGCATCCTGCAGGGCGTGTTCGGCGCGGCCCTCGGGCCGCTGTCGCAGGCGATCATGCTCGACCTTTATCCGCCCCAGAAGCGCGGAACGATCATGGCGCTCTGGGGCATGGGCGTGATGCTTGGACCAATTCTGGGTCCGACCTTGGGAGGAGTCCTCACCGATTCCTACAGCTGGCGTTGGGTTTTCTACATCAACGTTCCGTTCGGGATCGCGGCGAGTATCGGCCTTTTCGTCTTCTTCAAGGATTCTCCGAAAGACAGCACGATGCGGTTCGACTGGTTCGGATTCGGGCTGCTGGCGCTGGCACTCGGCGCCCTGCAGTTGATGCTCGACCGCGGCACGGACAAGGACTGGTTTTCCTCGCCGGAGATTATCGTCGAAGCGGTCATCGCCGGGCTGGGACTCTACCTCTTTGCAGTACACATGCTGACGGCGAAAAATCCGTTTATCCCACGGCAGGTCTTCAAGGACCGCAGCTTCGTTTCATCCATGACGATGATGTTCGTTCTCGGCGCCATGCTGGTGGCGAGTTCGGCACTGATCGCGCCCTATCTCCAGAACCTCGGCGGCTACACCGTCACCGAGGCAGGCCTGCTGATGGTGCCGCGCGGCCTCGGCACCATGGCTGCCATGATGTTTTCCGGCCGGGTGGCGATGAAGATGGACGCGCGTATCGTCATGGGCGCGGGCGCCGCAGTCCTCGTCTGGTCGATGTGGGAAATGGCCCAGTGGACGCCGGCGGTTTCGGAATGGACGCTCACCTGGGTGGGCTTCGTGCAGGGCGCTGGCATGGGATTCATTTTCCCGCCGATGCAGCTCGTCGCGTTTTCCACGTTGCCTCAGCACCTGCGTACGGATGGAACGGCGGTAATGAATCTGCTCCGCAATATCGGGGCGGCCATCGGAATTTCCATCACGACAACGGTGCTGACGAGCAGTGTGCAGATCAATCATGCGCAGATCGCGAGTCACGTGACGCCCTTCAACCGCGCTCTCGGGATGAATGCGCCGAGCATGATGTGGAACCCGCAGCTGCCATTCGGATTGCAGCAGATCAACGGGGTTATCGAATTGAACGCGCAGGTGATCGCCTACGCCAACGTGTTCCTCCTCATGTTCTTCATGTGCATCCCGGCGCTCCTGATCATTGCGCTGATGCGCAAACCGGTGCTCGTTCCACCGAGCGGGAGGGTCCAGGCGGTGCCGGATGGATCAGCGGGGTAGCATCGTAAAGCTTCGCTGCTGGAACTCCCTGATCTCGCGCTCGCGATTCTTGAGTAGTGCTTCCCATTCATGGCCCGAATGGCACTCGGGCCTCCGGATCAGAATGCCTTGATGGACCACGTATCGGCAGATGATTTTTTGCGGTCCATCGAGATTCGCCGTGGTCTGCACGCTCACATCGTTCACCCGATCGTCAGCGGCCCATGCAGCCGCCGATACCAAGAGACCGCCGCCGATCAGAACTCCCGCAACTACAATACGCATGACATTTCCTTCCATTGTAAGCTCCGTCGTCCTTTGGAAGCTATCTACCGTGTGAAACACCCATGTGGAGGCGCCCCTGCACGGACCGCAGCTGCATTTCGTGCAAAGACTGTTGATTATATTTCCGAATTGAATCCCACTCGCCCTGCGTATGACATTCGGTGTGGGTCACGCGGCCTTCGCGCACGAAGGGACGGCAGGTCATCGCTGCGGCGCCCGACGCTGCGATTTTTTCCGCGGGTTGAATAACTGGCGCGTCATCCGACAACGCGGTCGAAGACAGCAAAACAGCGCCAACGAATGTTGCTGGAACAAGAACTCGCATAACTACCCCCTATCTCTCGAATTCCGGGCGAGTCTGCGCCGGGCCGTGAGGTCAGACAAGCGCGCGCCCACTCACTTTCGCGTTTGCAAAGCGCGCTGGCCTGAAATGCAGCGAGGCTCACGGGAACTTTACCCGCCCCACATGTTTGGGGTTGGCGGCAATGTACAGCCGTTCCGTTCGGGTACGTCTCTTGCCGACAGACTGATGGACTTTCGCGGATCACATCAGCGGGGACTGGAGGTCATGCCGCGCTGCTGCGCCTCGTTAACCTGGCGCTGATTGTAGATCCGCTCGGCATCCCACTCACGCTGCGTGTGGCAACTCTGTGTGCGGATCAACGTACCCTCATGATACATGTAGCGGCAAATCAGCTTGTCTTTGTCGCTGGCGGGTGTTGCGGATGTCGGCTGAGGCGCGGGACTGGGCTGCTGGTCCTCGGCGGATCCTGCCGCCAATCCGAGCCCGATGGAAAACGCTGCAATCGATAGAAAAACCGTGCGCATGTGTCACCCCCAATGGTGTAAAGGATTCTGTCCTCGGGCCCTGAGCCACCGCAAGCCGGATCGCGATGAGCTCACGCGGACTTGAATTGCTTCAGGCGTAGCCGCCGCGTCGCAAAAGACCGGCCGCCTCCATCGCGAAGTAGGTGAGAATGCCGTTGGCGCCGGCGCGCCTGAAGGCAATCAGGCTTTCCAGAATGCTCCTCTCTCGATCAAGCCAGCCGCGCTCCACCGCTGCAACGAGCATGGCGTACTCGCCCGATACCTGGTACGCGAACGTCGGCATATGAAAGGTTTCCTTCACCCGGCGCAGGACGTCGAGATACGGCATGCCGGGCTTGACCATCACCATGTCGGCGCCTTCGGCGATATCGAGAGCGACTTCTCGCAGTGCCTCGTCTCCGTTCGCGGGATCCATCTGATAAGTTCGTTTGTCGCCGATCAGCGCCTTCGCTGAGCCGACGGCCTCGCGAAACGGCCCATAGAAAGCAGAGGCATATTTCGCGGCGTAAGCCATAATCAGCGTGTTCTTGAAACCGTTCTTCTCGAGCGCTTGCCGGATCGCGCCAATGCGGCCATCCATCATGTCTGACGGTGCAATGATATCGCATCCGGCCTCTGCCTGAACGAGGGCCTGACGAACCAGCACTTCAAGCGTTTCGTCGTTCGCGACGTAGCTATCGGCGAGCAGTCCGTCGTGACCATGCGTCGTGTAAGGGTCGAGCGCCACATCGCAGAGCACGCCGATTTCCGGCACCGCGCGCTTGATTGCGCGAACGGCACGGCAGATCAGGTTCTGATCGTTTGTTGCTTCACGGCCATCAGGCGTCTTCAGCGAAGGATCGGTGTAGGGAAACAATGCAATGACCGGAATCCCGGCGTGAGCAGCTTTCTCCGCTGCAGCTACCGCGAGATCGATTGACAGCCGTTCCGCGCCCGGCATCGAAGGGACGGGCTCCCGGCGATTCTCACCGTCGACGACGAACACCGGCCAGATGAAATCCGCCGGCGATAGTGTCGTCTCGGCAACCAGCCGGCGTGTCCATTCGTGCCGCCGCAATCGGCGGAGCCGCGTCGCTGGAAAAGCTGGCTGATCAGGCATTACAACGCATCCGCAGTGGGCCCGCCGGTCTACTGAATTCTGCTGCGAAGAAGCAAGCCTTTGGCCTTTGCAAGGTCTGCCCTCCGGCGCTAAGTCTGCGTT
This sequence comes from Rhizomicrobium sp., assembly GCA_035494695.1. Taxonomy (GTDB): domain Bacteria; phylum Pseudomonadota; class Alphaproteobacteria; order Micropepsales; family Micropepsaceae; genus Rhizomicrobium. Next base: position 23,510 of record DATJGT010000067.1, read on the forward strand.
CCTTCACTATCAGGATCGGGCATGAATTTCGAACTCACGGAAGAGCAGAGGGCCATACAGGAAGCGGCGCGGCGGTTTGCGACCGAGCGGCTCGCTCCCTTTGCCGGGGAGTGGGATGCGAAAGAGTACTTTCCGGTCGAAGTGATGCGGGAGGCTGCGGCACTGGGTTTCGCCAGCATCTACATCAGGGCCGATGTCGGCGGGTCCGAAATGTCGCGGCTTGATGCGGCCCTGATCTTCGAGGAGTTGTCCGCCGGCTGCACTTCCACCGCGGCCTTTCTCTCGATCCACAATATGGCCTCGTGGATGATCGATCGCTTCGGCAGCGAGGAGCAGCGCCGCCGCTTCCTGCCCAAGCTTACGACCATGGAGCAAATAGCGAGCTATTGCCTGACAGAGCCGGGATCTGGCTCGGACGCGGCCAGCCTGCGAACGCGCGCAGTGAAAGACGGCGATCATTATGTCTTGGACGGCGCCAAGGCTTTCATTTCCGGAGCGGGCGTCTCCGACATCTATGTCTGTATGGTGCGCACAGGCGAGGACGGCGCGAAGGGTATATCGTGCCTTGTTGTCGAGAAGGGAACTCCAGGGCTTTCGTTCGGGAAGAAGGAACGCAAGATGGGCTGGAACAGCCAGCCCACGGCACAGGTGCTCTTCGACAATTGCCGCGTACCGGTCGCCAACCGAATCGGTGCGGAGGGCTTCGGATTCAACATCGCGATGGCTGGGCTCGACGGCGGCCGGATCAATATTGGGGCCTGTTCAATCGGAACCGCTCGCGCCGCGCTCGACGAAGCGAAAGCATACGTCGCGGACCGCAAGCAGTTCGGGCGGTCGATCTCAGAATTCCAGACCACGCAGTTCAAGCTAGCCGACATGGCGACCGAGCTCGAAGCCGCAAGGCTGATGATCTGGAACGCGGCCGCGGCACTAGACCGCCGCGATTCGCGTGCCACGATGCTTTGCGCGATGGCCAAACGTTTCGCGACGGATACCGGCTTTGGCATCGCCAACAACGCGCTCCAGCTGCACGGCGGCTACGGTTATCTCAAGGATTTCCCGGCAGAGCGTCACGTCCGGGATCTGCGGGTTCATCAGATTCTCGAGGGCACCAACGAGATCATGCGCGTCATCATTGGCCGGGAGCTGTTCCGCCAATGATGGACGACGTGCTGTTCGACCGGCGTGGCGCTATCGGACTGATCACGCTGAACCGCCCCAAGGCGCTCAATGCGCTGACGCGCGAGATGTGCCTCGCCATGAAGCACCACCTGGATCGTTGGGCGACGGACGGTGCCATCAAGACCGTCGCCATTCGTGGTGCCGGAGAGCGTGCGTTTTGCGCCGGCGGCGATATTCGGGCTCTCTACGATTCAGGGAAAAACAACACGTCGTACGCGCTCGATTTCTATCGCGACGAATATCGATTGAATGCTGCCATCAAGCATTTTCCCAAACCTTACGTTGCACTTTTGCATGGGATCGTCATGGGCGGCGGCGTGGGCGTCTCGGTGCACGGTAGTCACCGCGTGGCGGACGAGACTGTGGTCTTCGCGATGCCTGAAACCGGGATTGGATTATTTCCCGATGTCGGCGGCAGCTATTTCCTCCCGCGATGCCCGGGCGAGCTTGGAACGTATCTCGCATTGACAGGCGAGCGCCTGAAGACGGCGGATGCGCTTTACGCCGGTGTCGCGACGCATTTTGTGCCGGCGGCGCGGACGGAAGAGCTTCTGGCGGCGCTCGAGGATGGGACGGAGCCGGATTTCGTATTGCGATCGTTTGCAGAGGATGCAGGCGACGCGCCGCTCGCGCAGCGGCGCGAAGCCATCGATCGCACATTTTTGGAGTCCTCGGTCGAAGGCATTCTGACGGCTCTCGATTCCGACGGCAGCGACTGGGCACAGCAAACGGCCGGAACCATTCGCAAGAAATCGCCGACGAGTCTGAAGATCACGCTCGAGCAGCTCCGGCGCGGCCGGCACCTGAGCTTCGACGATTGCATGCGGATGGAGTACCGCATGGTCAATCGGATCGTTGCCGGCCACGACTTCTATGAGGGCGTGCGCGCGACAATCATCGAAAAGGACAATGCGCCGAAATGGAAACCGGCGGACCTTGACCACGTCACGCCCGCTGCAGTCGAGACGTATTTCGAGCCGCTGGACGCAGATGAACTGACCTTCGCCTAGCGCGCACTCAGGAGCAGAGCATGACAACGATCGGATTCATTGGTGTGGGGAACATGGGCGGGCCCATGGCGCGCAATCTCCTGAAAGCGGGAATCGGGGTGCGCGCGTTCGATGTCAATCCGGAAATGGCAAAGCCGGTCATCGGCGCCGGCGCGGCCGCGGCGCCCGACATCCACGCGGCCTGCGAAGGTGCGGATGTGATCGTCACCATGCTGCCTGCGGGTCAGCATGTCCGCTCGGTCTACCTCGACAAGGATGGCGTGCTTTCATCTGCGAACCCCGGCACGCTTCTCATCGATTCTTCCACGATTGACATTGATTCCGCGCGGGCGGTGCATCGGGCCGCGCAGGACGCCGGCTTTGCATTTCTCGATGCGCCCGTGTCAGGAGGAGTCGGCGGGGCGGAAGCCGGCACCTTGACGTTCATGTGCGGCGGTAGCGACGAGGCGTTCGAGCGCGCGAGGCCGATCCTGGAGAAAATGGGGAAGCGCATCGTGCTTGCGGGCGGCGCCGGGGCGGGGCAGGCGGCAAAGATCTGCAACAACATGCTGCTCGCGATCTCCATGATCGGAACCTGCGAGGCCTTCGTGCTGGCGGAGAAGCTCGGGCTCGATCACCAGAAGCTGTTCGACATTGCCTCCACGTCCTCGGGCCAGTGCTGGTCACTGACCACCTATTGTCCCGTTCCGGGACCGGTGCCGGCGGCACCTTCCAACCGGGATTACGCCGGCGGCTTCGCAACAGGCCTGATGCTGAAAGACCTCAAGCTCGCCCAGTCGGCGGCGCAATCCGCCGGCGCAGCGACACCGCTCGGCGCCGAGGCGGCGCAGCTTTATGCGCTATTCGCCGCCAAAGGCCATGGGTCCCTCGATTTCTCCAGCATCATTCGCATGCTGCGGGGCGAGCTCTGAGCGCGTTTACTGCGCCTTAAGCGCTTCCGACCTATCCTTGCTGTACCACCAGCAGCCCTCGCAATTCGCGGGGAGGGATCATGACGGCTTTGGCGAAAGCGCAAGAAGCAACCGTGCTCGAGAGCGCATCGGGTATCGGCAAGCTGTATATGGAAACCCTTAGCCTGATCGAACGGCTGCACCGACAGCTGCTCGATGTCATCAAGGACGAGCTGGACCGGCGCGACGAGCGCGAGATCAACGGCGTGCAGGCGCTGCTGCTGTACAACATTGGCGATCAGGAACTGACGGCCGGCGAGCTGCGCAGCCGTGGCCACTACCTTGGGTCCAATGTCTCCTACAATCTCAAGAAGCTGGTGGAAGGCGGCTACATTCACCACGCACGATCCGAGGTCGACCGCCGCTCTGTGCTGGTGCGCCTGACACCGAAGGGCGAGAAGGTCCGCCTCATGCTGCGCGAGCTGTTTCACCGCCACCTGGGCTCCCTCGAGCCGGTGGGAAATGTGACAGGCGAAAATCTCGAGGGGATAAACGTCGCACTCCGGCGCCTGGAGCGCTTCTGGATCGATCAGGTTCGCTTCCGGCTTTAAAATTGTAGCACTCGCGCGTTCTGTCTTGCTCCCGGGCAGGCGGCGCGTGCCGGCATCGGCATTGCCGATGTGACAATTCGCTATGGGTTGTGCGGCTCCCCTCGGCTATTCTAAGAGGGGCCGTTTGGGCCTGCAGCGGGTCGGTCTGGCAAGAATGGGTTTTCCCTACGAAGCGAAATTTCGTGCGGCTCTCGCCGGGCTGAGGCGGGAAGGCCGCTACCGGGTCTTCGCCGACATCGTCCGGCGACGCGGCGCGTATCCAGACGCGGAGTTGCACACCGGAGGCGAGACCCGCCCCATCACCGTCTGGTGCAGCAACGATTATCTCGGCATGAGCCAGCACCCGAAGGTGCTGGCGGCGATGCACGAGGCGCTCGATCGCACGGGCGCCGGATCCGGCGGCACGCGCAACATCTCCGGCACAACCCATTATCATGTCGAGCTCGAGGCGGAGCTTGCCGATTTGCATGGCAAGGAAGCCGCGCTGGTGTTTACGTCCGGCTTCATTTCGAACGACACGACGCTCTCCACGCTGGCAAAACTGCTGCCCGGGCTGATCGTCTTTTCGGATTCGCTGAATCACGCCTCGATGATCGAAGGCATTCGCCGTGGCGGCGCGGAGAAGCGCATCTTCGCACACAACGATCTGCTCGATTTGCGCCAGCAGCTGAAGGAAGCAGAGCCGTCATGCCCGAAGCTGATCGCGTTCGAATCTGTTTATTCAATGGACGGCGATTTCGGTCCGATCGCCGCGGTTTGCGATCTCGCCGAAGAATACGGCGCAATGACCTATCTCGACGAGGTGCATGGCGTGGGACTCTACGGCCCGCGCGGCGCCGGCGTCGCTGCGCGCGATGGCGTCATGCAGCGCATCGATATTATCGAGGGCACCCTCGCCAAAGCCTTCGGAGCGATGGGCGGTTACATTGCCGGGCGCGGGGATATCATCGATTGCATTCGCTCCTTCGCGCCCGGATTCATTTTCACCACATCGCTCGCACCGGTCTTGGCGGCCGGCGCGCTGGCCAGCATCAGGCATCTGAAGGAAAGCGATATAGAACGCGCCGCCTTGCACGAGCGTGCTACGCAACTAAAGCGGCTGCTGACCGAAGCCGGTCTTCCGGTGATGAATTCGCCGAGCCATGTCGTGCCGGTGTTTGTCGGCGATCCGGCGCTGTGCAAGTCCGTATCGGACGTTCTGCTGCGCGATTACGGGATTTACGTGCAGCCGATCAATTTTCCGACCGTTCCGCGCGGCACCGAGCGATTGCGCTTTACGCCGTCGCCCGTGCATACCGATGAGATGATGAGAAGCCTGGTGGTCGCGCTGGACGAGGTGTGGACCGCGCACCATCTCAAGCGCGCGGCCTGAGCTGGCCTAGCCGCGGCGTCGGCCCTTGGTTGCGGGGGACGATCGTCCGAGCCCGATCTTCTTTGCGAAATCCGAGCGCTGCGCGGAGTAGTTCGGCGCGACCATGGGATAATCGGCCGGCAACCCCCATTTCGCGCGATACTCCTCCGGAGACATCTTGTAGGTGGACCGGAGATAGCGCTTCAGCATCTTCAGCTTTTTGCCGTCCTCCAGGCAGACGATGTACTCGGGCGTCACGGACCGTTTGATCGGGACCGCTGGCCGCTGGCTTGTCAGGGTTTCCGGGCCCCCAATCGAAGAAGAGAGCCCCCCAAGCGTCGCATGGACGCTCTTGATCATTCCCGGCAATTCCGAGACTGGGATCGGGTTGTTGCTGACATACGCCGCGACAATGTCGCTGGCCAATTTTAGCAGGTCGTCCGTCCTGATTGCTGCCGCGTCGTTGGCCGTGGCCATCGGGAACCCTCAATTGCTGTTCTTGCCTTTATTGCATCTCCCATTTCGACTGTCCAATCAAGCACAAGTAATGCTCAAGAGTTCGTTGACTGTTTTTGAGATTCTCCACTTAGCCCTCCGATTCGTGACCTTCGCTCGGATACGGAAGAATTCGCAGCCAAGTTGCTGGCATTGAGGCGGCAACGCTCGCTGTGGCCGGCGGCACTCGCTCCGCCAGTTTTCTTGCTGCCCCTCGAGAGACCACTGGCGCTACATTTAGTAAAGCGATAGGGGTATCAACCCGACAGGTTGAATGGCGTTCGGGCCGCGTCAGAGGCGCTTAATGGAAGCACAGGACAAGAACAGAGCCGAACAGGATGGCTTTTTCACCCGGTGTCTTGCAGACGCCGACCCGGAGATCGCGGGCGCCATCGCGGACGAGCTGAAGCGGCAACAGCAAAAGATTGAGCTGATCGCATCGGAGAACATCGTCTCGCGGGCTGTGCTGGAGGCCCAAGGCTCGGTCCTGACGAATAAATACGCCGAAGGTTATCCGGGCCGGCGGTACTATGGCGGTTGCGAATATGTCGACGTGGCCGAAGCGTTAGCGATCGACCGCGCCAGGCGGCTCTTCCATTGCGAGTTCGTCAATGTGCAGCCGCACTCCGGGGCACAAGCCAATCAGGCTGTGTTCTTTGCGCTTCTGCAGCCCGGCGACGCTTTCATGGGGCTCGATCTTGCGGCAGGCGGGCACCTCACGCACGGCTCACCGGTGAATCAATCGGGCAGATGGTTCAAGCCAATCCCCTACGGCGTTCGCCGTGAGGATTGCCAGATCGACATGGACAGTGTCGAAGCGATCGCGAAGGCGCATCGGCCGAAACTGATCCTCGCGGGCGGCTCCGCGTATGCGCGGTTCATCGATTTCAAGCGGTTTCGCGAAATTGCCGACTCTGTCGGCGCGTACTTTATGGTGGACATGGCGCATTTCGCGGGGCTGGTCGCCGGCGGCATGCATCCCAATCCGCTCGAGCATGCGCATGTCGTGACCACCACGACGCACAAAACACTGCGCGGTCCACGCGGCGGCATGGTTCTCTCCAACGATCCGGACCTCGGAAAGAAGATCAACTCAGCCGTTTTTCCTGGCTTGCAAGGTGGACCGCTGATGCACGTGATCGCGGCCAAGGCGGTGGCCTTGGGAGAAGCCTTGCGGCCAGAATTCAAGATCTACGCACGCGCGGTCGTCGAGAATGCGAAAGCGCTCGCCGCCGCGCTGCAGGCCGGTGGCCTGGATATCGTGTCTGGCGGCACCGACACGCATGTGATGCTTGTCGATCTCCGGCCGAAAAGGGCGACAGGCCGCGCGGCGGAAAAGGCGCTCGATCGCGCGTTCATCACCTGCAACAAGAATGCAATCCCGTTCGATACCGAGAAGCCAGCGATCACGTCCGGAATTCGCCTCGGTTCACCGGCCGGCACAACACGTGGCTTTGGCCCGGCGGAGTTTCGTGAAATCGCCAGGTGGATTGTCGAAGTCGTCGAATCCATCGCGCAGCACGACGAGGCCGGCGATGCAGCCGTCGAAGACCGTGTTCGCGCCCGCGTGCTTCAGTTGTGCAACCGTTTTCCCATTTACGAATAGATTGGAGATCGCTGTTCCATGCGTTGCCCGTTTTGCGGACATGAAGACAGCCAGGTGAAGGATAGCCGGCCGAGCGAGGACAACTCCGCCATTCGCCGGCGCCGCCACTGCCCGGCCTGCGGCGGACGTTTCACCACCTTCGAGCGCGTGCAGCTGCGCGAACTGATCGTGGTGAAGAAAAGCGGACGGCGCGAGCCGTTCGAGCGCGAGAAACTGGAGCGCTCGCTTTTACATGCGCTGCGCAAGCGACCGGTCGAGCCCGAGCGCGTTGACCGGATGGTAACGGGTATCGTGCGACGCCTCGAAAGCATGGGCGAAAACGAAATCCCCTCCAGCGTGATCGGCGAGCTCGTCATGCAGGCGCTCGCGAGCCTCGACAAGGTCGCGTATGTGCGCTTCGCCTCGGTCTACAAGAACTTCCGCGAGACGAAGGATTTCGAGGAGCTGATTGGTTCGCTGGAAGGCGACCGCGACTAGCAGCGGCTTTGAACGACCTTGATCACATGCGGCATGCACTCACGCTCACGGAGCGGGCATTGGGGCGCGTCGCGCCAAATCCGGCAGTGGGTTGCGTGATTGTTTCGCCGGATGATCGCGTTCTCGGGCGCGGCTGGACGCAACCCGGCGGGCGGCCGCACGCGGAGACGGTCGCGCTGGCGCAGGTCGGCCAGGCAGCGCGCGGCAGCACGGCGTATGTCACGCTCGAGCCGTGTGCACATCACGGCCACACGCCGCCCTGTGCTGAAGCTTTGGTTGCCGCGGGCGTTGCGCGCGTCGTTGCCGCCGTCGAAGATCCGGATCCGCGGGTGAAAGGCAAAGGCTTTGCCCTGCTTCGGGGCGCAGGAATCGACATCACGACAGGAGTGCTGGAGAAAGACGCGGCGGAGCTGAACGCGGGATTTTTTCTGCGCATCAAGGAAGACCGGCCGCTGGTCGCGCTGAAGATCGCGCAAAGCCGCGACGGCAAAACCATTCCGCCGCCGGGGGCGAGCCGGTGGATTACCGGCGAGGAAGCGCGGCGCTTTGCCCACCTGCTCCGCGCCAAACACGATGCCGTTCTCGTCGGTGTCGGAACGGTCCTCGCGGACGATCCGATGCTGGACTGCCGGTTGCCGGGATTGGAGGATCGTTCTCCGATCCGGGTCGTCCTCGATACGCATCTGCGGCTGCCGACAAATTCCAGACTCGCGCAAACGGCGCTTCGCATTTCCACGATCGTATTTACGACGGCCGAAGGCGGAGAGGATTTAGAGCGTCTCGGTACCGAGGTGCTGCGCGTGATGAAAGGCGCCCAAGGCAGGCCCGATCTTCGCGCCGTTCTGGGTGTGCTGGCGCAGCGCGGGATGACGCGGCTGCTGGTCGAAGGCGGGCCGACTGTGATCTCACGGTTTCTGGAGGAGAGCTTGGCGGACTGCCTCGAAGTCTTTACCGCGCCGACGGAGTTGGGCGATACGGCGAGCGGCGAAATCGCGGGCCTCAGCGATCGCACAAGATTCCTACGAACCGCGACGCGCAAGCTTGGCCCCGACCTGCTGGAAAGCTACAGGCTGAGAGCGTAAGTAACCTCCATGTTCACCGGACTCGTTACCGATTTGGGCCAGGTGCGCCACGCGGAAAAGGGCGGCGATATGCATGTCGTCATCGCGACCCGTTATGACGTGTCGGAAATCGATCTTGGGGCCTCATTGGCTTGCTCCGGCATTTGCATGACAATAGTGGACAGAGGCAGTTCGCGCGACCGCTGGTTTGCGGTCACGGCCTCGGGCGAGACGCTGTCCAGAACCACCGTTGGCGGGTGGAAAATCGGCGATCCCGTCAATCTCGAGCGGCCAGTTCGCGTCGGCGACGAGTTGGGGGGCCACATCGTCACCGGCCATATCGACGGCACAGCCGAGCTCGTGCGAATGACGCCGGAAGGCGAATCCGCGCGCATGACCTTCGAGGCCCCGAAAAGTCTTTCCCCGCTGATTGCCTCGAAGGGCTCGATTGCGCTCGATGGTGTCTCGCTCACGGTCAACGAGGTGGATGGCGCGCGTTTTGGCGTGAACATCATCCCACATACGCTGAAAGTGACGACCTTTGGCGCGCTGAAGCCGGGCGCGAGGGTGAATCTCGAGGTCGATCTGCTCGCGCGCTATGTCACGCGGCTTGCCGGGACGCGATGATGTTCCGCGATTATCTCTCGTCCATCGAAGAATTGATCGAGGAAGCTCGCAACGGGCGCATGTTTATTCTCGCCGATGCAGAGGACCGCGAAAATGAGGGCGATCTCGTCATCCCCGCGCAGATGTGCACGCCACAGACCATCAATTTCATGGCGAAGCACGGCCGTGGGCTCATTTGTCTGGCGCTGACACACGAACGCGCCAACCAGCTGCAGATTCCGATGATGACGCAGTTCAACGGCACGCCACATCAAACGGCATTCACCGTATCCATCGAGGCGAAGGAGGGGATCTCTACCGGCATATCGGCGCATGACCGCGCGCACACGATTTCCGTCGCGATCGATCCCACCAAAGGCCCTCAGGACATTACCATGCCGGGCCACGTTTTTCCGCTGATTGCGCGCCAAGGCGGTGCGCTGGTGCGCGCCGGGCATACGGAAGCCGCCGTCGATATCGCGCGGCTCGCGGGTCTTTATCCCGCCGGTGTCATTTGCGAGATCATGAACGATGACGGCACCATGGCACGGCTGCCGGATCTTGTCGCCTTTTCGCAATTGCATGGGCTGAAGATCGGAACGATTGCCGACCTGATCGCCTATCGCCGCCGCTACGACCATTTCGTCGAGCGCTCCGTCGAGACGCCGTTCCATAGCCACAACGGAGGCGACTGGACGATGCGCGTGTACATCAACACGCTCGAATACGCCGAGCACATTGCGCTGATAAAGGGCGAAATTTCGGGACCGGAGCCGGTGCTCGTGCGCATGCACGCGATCAACGTCTTCAGCGATGTGCTGGATTGGGCGCAGTACGAGCATGATGTGCTCGGCGCCGCGATGCGCATCATCGGCGAAGCCGGCCGAGGTGTCGTGGTCCTGTTGCGGAGCACAAGGCCGACATTCGTGACGGATGTCCTGTTGCGGCGAGCCCAGAACGATGTCGATCGAAGGCGTGTGAAGGAATACGGTGTCGGCGCGCAAATCCTGCTGGACATTGGTGTCAAGGATATGGTCCTGCTGACCGATACGCCAGAGAAGAAGGTCGTTGCGCTTGACGGCTACGGATTGAACATCGTCGGAACGCATCCGATACGGGGCTTGCGTAAAACCGCGGCAGCCCAGCGATGACGACCGTTCTGATCGTCGAGGCGCGCTTTTACGAGCATATCTCCGATGCGCTTCTTGAGGGTGCAGCAGCCGCGCTCGATTCAGCACATGCCCGCTTCGACAAGATTACCGTTCCCGGATCGCTGGAAATTCCGCCCGCAATTGCATTGGCGGCGCGCACGGCGGAGGGCGGCGGCAAAGCGTACGATGGCTACGTAGCGCTGGGCTGTGTGATCCGCGGCGAGACGTATCATTTCGAAATTGTCGCCATGGAATCTGCGCGGGGCCTTATGGAACTTGGGCTCTGCCACAGCCTTTGTATCGGCAACGGCATTCTGACCGTGGAAAACGAAGAGCAGGCGATGACGCGGGCCGCGCGAGACAAACTGGACAAGGGCGGCGATGCGGCGCGCGCCTGTCTCGCGCTGATCGATCTACGCACGCGGCTCCAGAATCGGCAGGAAAATGGCTAGGCGTCGGCTTACACATGATCCGCGAAGCGCAGCCCGCCTGGCGGCCGTCCAGGCGATCTATCAAATGGAGTTGTCAGGGAGCGATGCGGAGACGGTCACACAGGAGTTCTGCGAGCATCGCTTTCAGGAGGTCGGCGGAATTCCGATTGGCGAACCAAATGCCGAGTTTTTCGCCGACATCGTGAACGGCGTTCCACGCTATCAGGTAGAAATCGACCGCGCGATCGCCGCGAGCCTCGCGGAGGGCTGGAAGCTCCAGCGGATCGATTCGATCTTGCGCGCCATATTACGCGCGGGCGTTTACGAACTGGTCGCGCGGCGCGAGGTGCCCGCGAAAGTCGTGATCGACGAGTATCTCGACATCACTCACGCCTTCTTCGAAGGCGAGGAGCCCGGGTTCGTGAATGGCTTGCTAGACCGCGTCGCGCACCGCAAGCGCGCGACGGAGTTCGGCGAAACGCCGCCCAATGACGAACTCCGATTCTAGGCCTGCGCGGCCGGGTGAGTTCGAGCTCATTGCCGAGCTCTTTGCGCCGCTCGCGACCTCAGCCGGCGCCTTCGGCCTTACGGATGATGCCGCCATCGTCGCGCCGCCGAGCGGTTTCGACCTTGTCGTGACCGCCGATGCTGTGATCGAGGGCGTGCACCTCCTCGCAGAGGATCCACCGCACCTGATTGCGAAAAAAGCATTACGGGTAAATTTGTCCGATTTGGCCGCAAAGGGATGCAAGCCGCACGGCTATCTGCTTGTCCTTGCGATTCCACCCAAGGTTGAGATGCACTGGCTGGCTGAATTCGCGCGCGGGCTGAAGGAAGATCAGAATGAATTTGCCATCAGTCTGCTCGGCGGCGACACCAATTCCACGGCGGGGCCGCTCACGATTGCGATCACCGCTTTTGGTCTTGTCCCGAACGGGACGGTGCTTCGGCGGTCCGGCGCAAAACCGGGTGATCTAGTCTATGTTTCGGGAATGGTGGGCGCGGCCGGAGGGGGGCTCGCCTGTCTGAAAGCGCCGCAAAGCTTCGCATCGTTGAGCTTGGTGGATCGTGGGTCCCTCATCAATCGTTATCGCCTGCCCGAGCCACGCCTGTCCCTCGGTCAGGCACTGCATGGGATTGCCACTTCTGCGATCGATGTTTCAGACGGTTTGCTCGCAGATCTAGGTCACATTGCCGAAGCCTCTGGCGCACGGATTGTGATTGAAGGCGGTCGCATACCGGTCCCCCGGCCACTCAGAACTATCTGGGGCGACGACGACGCGCTTGTTCGCGCGGCGACGACCGGGGATGATTACGAGATCGCCTTCACAGCGCCTTCGTCGATGCGAACGGAGATCGCAAAAGCTTCCACCCAGTCGGGCGTTCCCGTGACGGAAATCGGCCACGTGGAGGCCGGCGCGGGGCTCGTGCTCCTGGGAGAGCAGGGCCGGGAGATATCCGTCCCCGAAAAAGGCTTTAGCCACTTCTGAAGGGTTACTGCCCGACTTGCGACGGGTTTTCGCAGGGCTTGATTTGCCGTTTTGCGGCGTTGCGTCCCGAAGTCCCTTTTGGCATGTTCCGCCGCCCTTGCGGCCAGCCGACTCGGACGCGCTGGGTTGCTTTCGGAGGGCGCGCGTGTCTCGCGTCCTTTCGACAATCCGACATTTGTAATTGAGGAAGAAGCGATGAGCTTACAGCTTATTTTGGTCTTGGCTTGCGGTGTTCTGGCCCTTTTGTATGGCGGCCTGACGGTCGCGTCCGTTCTGAAGCAAAGCGCCGGCACCGCGCGAATGCAGGAGATCGCCGCTGCCATCCAGGAGGGCGCCGCCGCCTACCTCAATCGCCAATACATGACTATCGCTCTTGTCGGGCTGGTGATCTTCATCCTCGCCTTCATCATCTTCGGCTGGCAGGTCGCGGTCGGTTACGCGATCGGCGCCACGTTCTCTGGAATTGCCGGCTATGTCGGTATGAACGTCTCGGTTCGGGCCAATGTGCGGACGGCGGAGGCCGCGCGTACCGGCCTTGCGGCGGGATTGTCGCTCGCGTTTCGCTCGGGCGCGGTGACGGGCATGCTGGTCGTCGGATTGGGGCTGCTCGGCGTAGCCGGGTATTACAGCTTTCTGCGCTACGGGCTCGGCCTCGATATCAACGATGAAACGCAGGGCCGCCTGGTCACCAACGCGCTGGTCGCGCTCGGGTTCGGTGCCTCGCTCATATCGATCTTCGCGCGTCTTGGCGGTGGCATTTTCACCAAAGGCGCCGACGTCGGCGGTGACATGGTGGGCAAAGTCGAAGCCGGAATCCCGGAGGACGACCCACGCAATCCCGCCACGATCGCCGACAATGTCGGCGACAATGTCGGCGATTGCGCTGGCATGGCCGCGGACCTGTTTGAGACGTTCGCGGTGACGACCGTCGCGACGATGGTACTGGCGTCGCTCTATTTCACTGGCGAGCAGAAATCAGCCCTGATGCTCTATCCGCTGACGATCGCGGCAATGTGCATCGTGACCTCCATCATCGGTACGTTCTTCGTGCGCCTCGGCCGCAGCAACAACATCATGGGCGCTCTGTACAAGGGTGTCATTGCCACCGGAATCCTGTCGTTGATTGGCCTGTGGCCGCTGACGAACTGGATCGTCGGGCTCGATACGGCGTTAAGTACCGGGGGCCATACCTTCACCGGCAGGCATCTGTTCATTTGCGGTGTGGTGGGCCTTGCGGTGACCGGTGCGATCGTCTGGATCACCGAGTACTACACGGGCACCGGCCGCCGACCCGTCAATGTGATCGCGCGCGCATCCATCACGGGCCACGGCACCAACGTCATCCAGGGCCTCGCGATCTCAATGGAATCAACTGCGTTGCCGGCGCTCGTCATCTGCGTCGGCATCATTGTTTCCTATATGTTGGCGGGCCTGTTCGGTATCGCAATTGCCGTCTCGACCATGCTGTCGCTTGCTGGAATGATTGTGGCGCTCGATGCGTTCGGCCCGGTCACGGACAATGCCGGTGGCATCTCCCAGATGGCTGGTCTCGAAGGCGATGTCCGCAAGACCACCGATGCGCTCGACGCGGTGGGCAACACGACGAAGGCGGTGACGAAAGGCTACGCGATCGGCTCGGCGGGCCTGGGCGCGCTGGTACTATTCGCAGCGTATACCTCCGATCTTCGGTACTTCCTCGCGCACTCCGACGTGTATCATTACTTCCGCGGCGTTGGCACGCTCGACTTTTCGCTCGCCAATCCGTGGGTGGTTGTCGGTCTCTTCATTGGCGGCTTGCTGCCGTACCTGTTCGGCGGAATTACCATGACGGCCGTCGGTCGTGCCGCCGGCTCGGTCGTGGAAGAAGTGCGCAAGCAGTTCAAGGAAATGCCTGGCATCATGCAGGGCACGCAAAAGCCGAACTATGCGCGCGCCGTCGACATTCTCACACGGGCCGCCATTCGCGAAATGATCGTGCCATCATTGCTGCCGGTGCTGTCGCCCATCGTGCTTTTCTTCATCGTTGATTGGGTCGCCGACAAGGGTCAGGCGTTCTCGGCCGTCGGCGCCATGCTGCTGGGCGTGATTGTGACGGGGTTGTTCGTGGCGATCTCCATGACCTCAGGCGGCGGCGCCTGGGATAACGCCAAGAAGTACATCGAGGACGGCCATTATGGCGGTAAAGGATCCGATGCGCACAAGGCAGCAGTGACGGGGGACACTGTAGGAGATCCGTACAAAGACACAGCTGGCCCGGCAGTGAATCCCATGATCAAGATCACCAATATTGTGGCGCTGCTGTTGCTCGCTACCCTGGCGTATCGCTTCTGATCCGGTGAGGAGTGCGTGCCGTGCGCTCGCGCTCTTCGCCTGATTGCGATCAACTACGGATAACCTCCGCCGCCGCCTTGACCCTGGCCTCCGCCGAGGCCCCCGAGCGGCACACCTGGCGTCGCGTTGAACAGTTGTTGCAGGAAGGTGAGTTCGCGGCCCTTTGCCGGCGTCTCCCGCGTCTCGAAGGCAAAGACATGACCGTCTTTCAGACTGTAATGCCTGACGTCCGCAACCTTGCCCTCCTTGTCGAAATGAATCGCGAGGATCGAACGGTTTTCGACCCGCGGATCAAAGAACGCGATCCGCTTTTCGACGCTGGAAATATAATACCAGGAATCGCCGCTGAAGGTGGCCTGCGTGGAGGGATCGCCCAGCCGGTCCTGTACCGTCGTTTTCGTATCGGCTCCTATGCGGATGGCGGCTTCGCCGATCGGATCGGGCAGATATCCACGCTGGCTGACGACCGGTGTGCAGCCGAGAAGCAACGCTCCGGCCGTGATAAGGACGGGGATTTTCATACGCAAATCCTTGGTTTGGACGACGTGGCAGTAGAATTTGCTAGCCTCGCGCGAGCCGCGATGCAAGATCAAGAGCCATGAACACTTTGGCGGTTCCTACAAAACGGCTGGGCACGAGCCGTGAGGCGCGAAAGCTTGCCCAGCGCATGTTCGCCGAGACGACGCGCCGTTCGCGCGCCCCCGTGTTTTTCACCGCACTGGCCGTGCCGGATACCATGGACGGCCGCTTCGATCTTCTTACATTGCACGCGTGGCTCGTTTTGGACTGTCTCGCGGGCTGGAGCGATCGTCTCTCGCAGGCCTTCGTCGATGAGGTCTTTCTCAGTTTCGAGGAAGCGCTGCGGCAGCTGGGTACCGCCGATGTCGGCATGACTCGCCGGCTGAAGACACTCGGCAATGCGTTTTACGGTCGGCTGGAAGCTTACAGGAAATCAAGGGATGTCTCTGAGCTTGCGCAAGCTCTAGCCCGAAACGTCTATCGTGGCGATGATGCGAGGGCCGTCGAGGCGCACGCTCTAGCAACCTATGTTTGGTCCGCCCGTTCTCATTTGGCGAAGGCGAAGATCGGCGAAGGCGCGTTGGATTTTGGGCCGATCCCCAGTGGCTGACATGGCAACTCTGCCGCCCCTGTCGAGTATCTACGATCTCACCGATGTTTCGGATGCCGGTGCGGAGATCGTGGTTGCGGCCAATGCGGGGCAACGCGCAAAGCTGGCGGAGTGGGCCGGTGTCGATGCGGTCGAGCGCTTTGAGGGGACCGTCACCCTGAAGAGGCTTTCCGGGACCCGGTTCGCGTATGAGGCGCTCCTGGACGCAGATGTCGTGCAGAGCTGCGTGGTGACGCTCGAGCCGGTGCGCGCGCAGATCGAGCGGACCGTGTCGAGGGTTCTGCAACTGGTTCGGAAAGACACCGCCCGGAAGCGCGACCAGGAGGTCATCGATCTTGGCGGCGCGGAGGAGGTCGAGGAGATCGAAAGCCCGTTCTACGATCTTGCCGGTCCGCTGCTGGAAGAATTTGTGCTGGCCATCAATCCATACCCACGGGCGGCGGGCGTCGCCTTCCAATCTCCGGCGGTGGAGAAACGCACGGAAAGCCCGTTTGCCGTTCTGCGCGGCCTCAAGGCCGGGAAATAGGCCGGAATCAGGCATTTTCGGCTCTTGAAACTGCAGGTCGTTTCGGCTTCACTCCGCGCCTTGTTTTTTGCACCGCCAGCTCGACGGCAGAGCGCCTTTGCGGCGCTGGCGTTTGGATTCGGCGAACATTGGAAGGAGCGGTTCCGCCATGGCGGTCCCCAAGAGAAAAAAGTCACCATCCAGGCGGAATATGCGCCGAGCTCACCACCGGCTCGCGCCGGCCAGCCATCTTGAATGCCCCAATTGCGGTGAGCAAAAACGACCCCATCATATTTGCGCAGCGTGCGGTTATTATGATGGCCGTGAAGCTGTGAAGGCCAAGGCCTGATCCGAACGCGCGCGATAGCTGCCGACCGGTGACGGCACAACCTTCGGTTGCGAGGCAACGGTGGGCCAAGATCTGACTGTCTCGGTGGACGCGATGGGGGGAGACGCAGGGCCGGGCGTTGTCGTCGCCGCGCTCGCGCGTTCAGCGATCCGTCATCCCGACGTTCGCTTCCTGCTCCATGGCGACGAAGCGCAACTGAAACCCCTCTTCACGCGGCGCAAGAAGCTGCTGAACAAGGTCACGATCCGGCACAGTCCCGAGCGCGTGAGTATGGAGGATAAGCCAAGCCAGGTCCTCCGCCGCGGTCGCAATACAAGCATGTGGCGCATGATTGAATCGGTGCAGGCGCGGGAAGCACGGGTCGCGGTCTCGGCCGGCAACACCGGCGCGCTGATGGCGATGTCGATCTTTCAGCTGCGGACGCTGGACGGCATCGACCGCCCCGCCATCGCTGCCTTGTGGCCGACGCGGCGTGGACAGAGCGTCGTGCTCGATGTGGGCGCAAATGTCGAAACGGACGCCGAGCAGCTTGTCGATTTCGCCGTCATGGGCGAAGCCTTTGCACGCGCGATTCTCGGACTGGAACGGCCGACGGTTGGGCTTCTGAATGTGGGCGCCGAAGACGTGAAAGGCCACGAGGCCGTCCGCGGCGCCGCACAGACCTTGCGCAGTGTCAATCTGCCGATCGAATTCTGCGGATTTGTCGAGGGCGATGATATTGCCGAGGGAACTGTGGATGTCGTGGTGACTGATGGCTTCACCGGCAATGTGGCGCTCAAGACCGCGGAAGGAACGGCAAAGCTTGTTGTCGGTTTTTTGCGGTCGTCGCTGCGGCGCTCGTTCCTCGGCCGCATTGGCGGATTGTTAGCGAGTGGTGCGCTAAAAGCGTTGCGGCAAAGGCTCGATCCGCGCGCCTCGAATGGGGGAATCTTCCTGGGGTTGAACGGCATCGTTGTGAAGAGTCACGGCGGCACGGATTCGATGGGCTTTGCCAGCGCACTCGATATGGCCATCGACATGGCGCGCGCCGACATCATCTCCCGGATCGTCGCCGATCGCGCGATCCTTTCGCCCGGCGCCATGCCGCCCGCCGCCGCAGGATCGGGCGCCGCGTGAACATCATTCGATCGCACATTGTCGGGTGTGGCGCCTACCTGCCGGACCGAATTCTCACCAATGACGAGATCGCGAAGACGGTCGACACCAGCAACGAATGGATCGTCGGCCGCACGGGGATTCGCCGCCGCCACATTGCATCGCCAGGCGAAACGACGGGCGATCTTGCGCTCAAAGCAGCGCAGGCGGCCCTTGGAAACGCTGACGTTGAGGTCGACGCGCTCGACCTGATCATCGTCGCCACCACGACACCCGATGAAACCTTCCCGGCCGTCGCCACCGCAGTGCAATCACGCCTCGGGATGACGCGCGGCGCGGCGTTCGACGTGCAGGCCGTGTGCTCGGGATTCATTTATGGCCTCGCCGTTGCGGACAACTTTATCAAGGCGCAGCAGGCGAAGACGATTTTGCTCATCGGCGCGGAAACGATGTCGCGCCTGCTCGATTGGAGCGATCGCTCGACCTGCGTGCTGTTCGGCGATGGCGCGGGCGCCGTCGTGCTGCGCGCCGCCTCGGGCAAAGGCGACGCGAGCGATCGCGGCGTGCTCAACACCAAACTCTATTCGGATGGGCGGCTGCACGATCTGCTCTATGTTGACGGGGGTCCCTCAACCACCGGCACAACGGGGCATCTGCGGATGCTCGGGCGCGATGTATTCAAGCACGCCGTCATCAACATAGCCGATTCGATCGAGGCCTCCGCGCGCGACGGCGGGATCACGACATCGGAGATCGATTGGTTCGTGCCGCATCAGGCTAACCAGCGAATTCTCGATGCGACGGCGCGGCGGCTTCATGTCGATCCGCAGCGATTCATTTCGACGATTGCCGATCACGGCAACACGTCGGCGGCATCTGTGCCGCTCGCGCTCGACGTGGCGGTGTCGGACGGCCGGATCAAAAAGGGCGATCTCGTCCTCCTCGAGGCGATGGGTGGGGGGCTGACCTGGGGCGCGGCTCTCATCCGCTGGTAACGATCCGGATGAACGCTTCTACTTATCCCTTTGATGTTGACGGTGAATTTTCCGCCGCTTAGGCTGTTCATCCGGACGGGGAGTCGGAACAGCAATGACAACGGGTACACTTACACGTGCCGATCTGACGGAGGCGGTTTTCCAGACAGTCGGCCTGTCGCGGAACGAATCAGCGCAGATGGTCGAGGACATGCTGGAGGAAATCTGCGCGGCACTGGCGCGAGGAGAAACGGTGAAGCTGTCCTCCTTCGGCACCTTTGCCGTGCGCCAGAAATCGCAGCGCATGGGGCGAAATCCCAAGACCGGTGACGAAGTACCGATAGCGCCGCGCCGGGTTCTCGTGTTCCGTCCGAGTCACGTTCTGAAGGCAATCATCAACGGTCAAACGCCGGTCCCAGAAGCCGAGGAGTAACCGCATGCCTGCAGCCGCCGCTGCGCAGAGCATGAAGTCCCCGGAAGCGTTCCGCACGATCAGCGAAGTTGCGTCCGAACTGGACGTGCCGCAGCACGTGCTGCGGTTCTGGGAAACGAAGTTCACGCAGGTGCGGCCGGTCAAGCGGGCAGGCGGTCGCCGGTACTACCGACCTGATGACATTGACCTGCTGCGCGGCATCCGCGCGTTGCTCTATTCCGACGGCTACACGATCAAGGGTGTGCAGAAGCTGCTGCGGGAGCAGGGCGCGAAATACGTGACGGAGCTCGGGCGGACCGAACCGCCTGCCCGCAGCCGGGGTCGATCCCGCAATGGTGCCAATGGCGGCGAGCCGCCTGGCGAACGCGCGGCGGTTCTGCCGATCCGCCAGGCTCGGGAGGAATCCCGCCCGGCGGAGGAGAGCCGCCTGGGCGAACCCGATCGGGTGAAGCTCGAGTTGCTGCTGGCTGAATTGCTGCAGATGAAGGCGCGGCTCAGGGCCGCGCGCGAGCGCCTGCGGCTTTGAATATTCTCGCGAAACGCCTCGCGCGGCGAGCGGATTTTCGGGTCGGACGCTGTGCGTGGAACGCAAGCGGGAGACTTCCCACTTTCCCCCGCAAGAGTGACGTGATAGGGCCACCGCTTGGCCTTGCATCTCGGAGCGTGGCGCAGCCTGGTTAGCGCACCAGTCTGGGGGACTGGGGGTCGCGAGTTCAAATCTCGCCGCTCCGACCATTACTCAATGCGAAGTTAATCCATCTATCCGCAGCGGCGCGCATCGCCAGGCGTCATGCCGAACCGCCGAACGAACGCGCGGATGAAATAGGACAGATCGTTGAAGCCCACCTCGAAGGCGATCTCGCCGATTCGCCGGTGATCGAAGCGCGGACTGGTTAGCATCGCCCGCGCCCGAAGCAGCCGCTGTTCGCGCACAAATACCGTAAACGTTGTGCCCGTGTCCTCGAACAGGCGCTGCACCTGTCGCGGAGTCAGGCGGTGCTGTGCGGCGATTGCACCTATCGACAGATTGCCGTCGAGGCGGCGCATCACGTCCTTTTTGATAGCGTGCAGCCGCGCGGCCCGAACGCCGCGGGTCCGCGCAAGCTCAACACCGTCCTTGGTCGCGCCTAACGTCACCGCAAGCAGATCATGCACATGTGTAACGACGGATTGCTGCAGCACAGGTGGAATGCCGGTTTCCTTCAGGACATCGAGATAACTGACAAGCAACTGCATCGCGGAGCTGTTGCAGCGGACTCTTTGCACGAAATGCGTACTGTCGTCCTGCAGCCACGGGTCTAACGCGTTCCGCGGTACGACAAGCGAGAGTTGCTTTGACGCGTGCGGGTAAATTGTATCCGCGTCGCCCGGACTGCCGACGAAGATACCCTCACCGGTTGCAAGCGAATGCTCTTGCCTGAGTTGTTTCGACACACGCGGGGCATCAACGGCCGCGAAGAAAATGCAATCGGAGCCGTTCGCGGCCGCGGGCGGCCCGGCTCGCGTTGTGCGCAGCGGCGACGTGGTCGCCCAATGGACGCTAAGCCCCGGCAGCGAGCACTCGACGACAAGCGATTCCAGTGGACGATCGTCAAGCTCGCTTACGCGGCTGCCAAGGATGCCGTTCGCCAGCTTGCGATTCAGAACGGACACCCGAAAATGCGGCGGCACACCCTCGGTCGAAAAGCGAAAACCCGCCAAGCCGCTTTGCGCCGGCGCGCGCGACCCTTCGAGTTTGCCCTTAGACAACATGCAACCGGCGCCCGACTCCAGCTGAACGAGGTGCTTTATAGCGCAGTATGTCGCGCCTGTCCTATTTGATGTCGTTCTTGTCCAAGCATGCGCCTCCCGTTTCTGCCAACGTGCACGAGGATAGCTGGGCAGTGAGGAGAGATCGGGATGCGCGGTTTCAGCAAATTCGGGGCGCGGTCATTGCCGGCGGTCGGGCTTGCCTGTTTTTTGGCCACGCCAGCTTTAGCTGGCGGCGTTTACACCGAGCTCTTCAATTTCGATTGCGCCACTGATGGCTGCGATCCGCTTAGCCCGGCGCTGCTCGCGCAGGGCGAGGACGGCGTTCTCTACAGCACACTGCAAAACGGTACCGTGCAATCCTCAGACGGAACGATCATCGATTACGCGCCAGGTGGCACCGTGGACGTGCTCTATCGATTTCAGGGGCAGCCTCCGGATGGGCTGGGTCCGCAATCGGGCTTGACGCTCGGATTCGACGGCGCGCTTTACGGCGCAACCACCAATGGCGGCGTACCGGGCAAGGGCACCGTGTTCCGCCTGTTCAATGGCGCGATGACCGTCCTCTACCAATTCACCGATGGCGACGATGGCGCCTACCCATGGGCTCCGCCGGTGCAAACGCCCGACGGAAACTTGTATGGCGTAACATACAATGGCACCAATCCGGGGCGGGCGTATCGGATCACGCCAAGCGGCAAATTCTCCGTCATTGCTTCTCTTCCGTCGAAAACTACCGCGCCGCTCGTGATGGGCGTGGATGGAAACTTTTACGGCACCACGCAATACGGCGGCGCTTCCAACCAGGGCACCGTCTTCCGGCTTTCGTCGAAAGGAAAGCTGACGATCATCCACAGCTTCGATGGTTCGCATGAAGGCGCCACGCCGATCGCGCCTGTCATGATCGGTGCGGACGGCAAATTCTATGGCACCACGTCGGGCGGCGGACAGTTCAGCCAGGGCATTGTTTACAGGCTGGCCTCATCCGGCAATGGCTATCAGGTTCTGCACAATTTTCAGGTGTCTGAAGGCACAAGCTCGACCGCCGGCCTGGTGCAGGGCAGCGACAATTATCTCTACAGCGTGCAGTCAGCAGGCGGTGCGAACGGCTACGGCACGATGTACCGGGTCAATACGCGCGGTACGAAATTCCGGGTGCTGCATCAGTTCACATTCCAGGACGGCGCCTATCCGGGCGCAACGCCAACGCTCCAGACCAACGGCACGATCTATGGATTCGCAACAAAAGGCGGAGGAGGGGAGAACGGCACGAGTGGCGTTCTCTTCAGCTACACGCACGGGCTGAAGCCATTTATATCGCTGCAGCTCTGGGCTGGGCCGGAGGGGACGCAGGTTGGAATTCTCGGCCAGGGATTTTCGACGGCAACGGGCGTGGAATTCGGAGGTGTTGTCGCGAACTACACGGTGATGAGCGACACGTATATGGCCGCCACGGTTCCCGTGGGTGCCCAAACGGCCAAGGTGACGGTCCTCGAGCCGAGCGGCGACCTCGTGACGTTGCGAAAATTCAAGGTTCTCTCCGGCGCACGCAAGCATTCCTGATCGTTTCAGGCGCGCGTCGCATCGCCTAGCCGCCGATCAGGCCCGCGAGTATCGTCATCGCGGGAAAACAACGGACTCTGTGCAGAGAGAACTATCATGCGCCGGCGACCTTATCCGCAATGATGCCGCGCCCTGCCGTTTGCGACTGCACTCGTCGCGAAAGCCTGAACCAATTGGGGTGCCGCACCCGAACGAGCCAGAAAATCATGATCGCGAGTGGCGCCAGAGCGAGTCCTACCAGGATCGGAGAACCATGCAGGAATTTCGGCATCACCTTCTGCTGGCCCAGGAAAAACGATGCCGCAGCAAAGAACAGGGCGAAGCACATACGCCACAGATGCCGCGCGATCCGCTGCACGCCGGAAATCCCGCCGCGCAGGATCGTCCGCAGGTCGAGGAGCGCGAAAATTGCCGCTGCAAAAGCGAATGTGTAGTAGAGAGGCGAACGGTAGCCATCCAATTTTCCGCCGTTCATCGTCGCCTGGATGCCCCACAGCAGAAACAAGGCGCTCACGCCCACCGGAACGAGCGCCGCGAATTTCTCAAACGTCCCGATCGTCCCCGCCTCACGCTTCACCGTCATCCAGCCGGTGATCACGAGATAACCGGCAAGGACTCCCCCGCCGATATTGCCGCGCTGATGAATGGGAATGGAGAGGACAGTGCCCATGACGGCCATAAAAAGCATCGCGATCGCGAATGCCTTTCCCAATCGCATATGCAGCGGCGAGCCCTTGCGCACGCTCACCGCGCCATAGCCGGAAAGGATCGCAATGCTGCCGCCGCCGATGTGCAGAGCGAGACCGGCGATCACAAGCGCGTAGATCCACCATGGCGTGCCGGCCGCAAGTTGCGTGAGCGAAAGCGGCATTGCGCTTGTCGTGGCCATGGCCGTGCTCCTTCCTCAGCTCGCGTTTTCCGCGAGAGCGGGTGCTCTCGCGCCGCGCTTGCTCAGGAGCGACAGCGCGAATCCGATCACCGTCACGGCCAGAATTCCGAGGTTGACATAAAGGCCAATAGGCGCGGCATCGTACGCGCCGGTCCGGGGAACGGGATGGGCCAGCAGAATAAACCGGCTGCCGATCTGCTGAAGCAAAAGCATCAGGTACAGGAACGGGATCATCGCGCGATATCGGATCAGCGATATGGCGCCAATCAACGGAATTATCAGCAGATACATTCCCAGGAGCGCGAAATCCGCGATGGCGTTTTGCGCGGCGGCGGAATTGAAGCTGTCGAGCGGAATGCCGTCCGCGCTGGTCATGATCTGGCGCGTCATGATGATGGAATTGACGCCCTGGATTGCCTTCAGGAGCACGATCGGGACGAACAACGCCACGCCAAGCCAGTGGCCGCGGTAGGTGTTGTCAAACTGCTTCGGAAAAATGCGGTCGAGCATAGTCCCCTCCTGTTCCGGCAGCGGCTCTCGGTTTCATCAAACCGGCTCGCGGCCGCGGCGGAGCCAGACGGCAGCGCCGAGGAGGATTGCGGCGACGACAAGCCCCAACCACAAACCCGGGCTGCTCAGGTATTTCAGTGGTGCGAGCAGCGCGATGGGATCGATCGTGCTGGGGTTGTGCCCCGGCGCCAGGAAGGCTTCGTGCACAAACCCGCCGATCCGATACTTAAGCAGCGAACCGAAATACGACGTATCGAACGCAATCCGCTCAACCACGACAATGCCGAGCGGGATCAACGCGGCCCAGAGGATCGTCATGCGCCGCGCCCATGCCGAGACCAGCAGCAGCCAGCCATAGATCGGCGCATACCAGAGCGTCATCACCACGAGGATATAGATCAGCGCGAGCGTCATCTTCGCCATCGGCCAGTGCGCCCAGATCGTCCCGGCATCCAGCCCGCTCGCGAGCGCGACGGCGCTTCCGGCCAGAAGCATGATCAGCTGTGTGAGAACCACAATGACGAAGAGAATCGGCGGCAGGATGACGAGCGGAACGAAGGCCTTGGACAGAACTGCCGTCAGATCGGATACCGGCAGCGATTTCCAGAACAGAATGCTGCGGTCCCGCCGCTCGCCGTTCAGCGTTCCAAGGCAATAGAACACCGCAACAAGCAATCCCGTCACGATGATGGCCGCTGCAGCGCCGGCAAATGGCGCCGCAAAGGCCATGTTCTGTTTCATCGGCGGCAGTGTGCTCGCCATGCGCAGCAATTGCGGCAAACGCGCCAATCGGATCAGAAATCCGAACAGCACGATGCCGGAAACCGCGAGCGGCGCGATCCAGATCGAGCGGTATTCCCACAATTCGCGCCGCACCGACCAATAGAACGGCCTGGTCGGCGCCGTCGCTGCGTGGCGGTCGGCCTGCGTATCGAAAGCGGTGGTGTTGGCGTCGGATGCCATGCTCATGCGGCCACTCTCTGCGTTTGATTTTCCGGTTCGCCCATGGTCGCCACGAACAGATCGGCAATGCTGGGCGTGCGTACATCACCCAGCGCAGCGAGCCGCGCGCGGTCGATCCCGTCGAACAGCAGGATGGGGCGGCCAAGCATCTGCCGTTCGTGAATGGGCTTCAGTGCGCGCGCTTCCCCGAGACTCTCCGGGCGCGCCGTCAGCTCGGCGTAGCGCGCCTCGAAATCTTCCATGCTGCAGGAAAGCACGATGCGGCCGTGATTGATGAACATCATGTCGGTGAGAATTTGTTGCACTTCCTCAACCTGGTGCGTCGTGACGATGATCGTGCGGTGGCGATCGAAATAATCGTTGAGCAGCGTGTCGTAGAACTGTTTGCGGAAGAGAAGATCGAGGCCCAGCGTGGGCTCGTCCAGCACGAGCAGCTTGGCATCGATCGCCATCACGAGCGCCAGGTGCAGCTGCGTCACCATTCCTTTGGATAATTCGCGCACGCGGCTTTTGCGCATGATCTGTGTGCGCGCCAGGAAGGCTTCGGCTTTCGCCCGATCGAAGCGCGGATGCACGCCTTGCACATAATCCAGCGCCTGCCACACGCGCATCCAGCGCGGCAGCACGGCGACATCGGCGATGAAGCAGACCTCGCGCATGAGCTTGTCGCGCGCCCGCCACGGATCGAGCCCGATGACGCTCAGATCGCCCTGGTAGGGAATGAGTCCCAGCACGCAATTGAGCAGGGTGCTCTTGCCAGCGCCGTTCGGACCGATGAGTCCCAGAATGCGGCCCTGCTCGACGCGCAGATCAATTCCATCCAGTGCGACCGTCGAACCAAACGCTTTGCGCAAGCCCCGCGCTTCTACATATGCCATAGGCTCAAATCCTCTTTGCCGTCGGGCGCGAACAATTCCTGCGCCGATAACCCCAGGCGCTGTATCGTCTTCCGGATGGCCGGCCATTGCTCCGTCAGAAAGCGGTCGCGCTCTGCTTTCAACAGAAGCTCGCGCGCGCCCGTATTCACATACATTCCCATTCCCCGTCGTTTCTCCACGATTTGCTCCTCTGCGAGCTGCTGATAGGCCTTCAGCACGGTGAGCGGATTGACGCGATACTCGGCGGCCACGTTGCGCACCGACGGCAACGGATCGCCCTCGTTCAGCACGCCATCGAGGATCATCGCGACTACCCGGTCATACAGCTGCCGGTAGATCGGCTGATTGGCGTTCCATTCCTGATCCATTGCGACTGCCACGGGTTTACCGCGCTTCCGCTTGCGGACCGGACGAGCGGACCGTCGCCTCAGCCAAAAGCCGCGGGAGCGTTGTCCGCGCAACGCTCAGCGCGTGCTCGATATCGCAAGCGATATTGCCGGTTGCGCCGCCCAACGAAGCCACCGCCACCGGGTTGCCATTCACTAGCCTGTTGGCATCCGAACCGGCCGCAGGCGCCAGCAAAACCGCCGCCAGAGCCGCCCCAATCGCCAGATTTCCCAAAGTATTCATTGGCTTGCCTCCACACCTGCTGTCCGGCTATGCCGGAGGTGCTCTTATGTCCTAGTGTTATATACATGTATAACAGTACAACGCAAGGGGGCAGGGGCGATTTCTTTGGCGCGCTCCGGATACCATCATCGAAGGTGGCCCGATGCAGGGCTGGCGGGGCGTTCCGACCTCTGAAACAGTCGCCGCGGCGCACCGGACAACTTGCGGCATGACAACGATCACCACGGAAGCTCTTCCGCACTCCCGGCTTGGACTCGTGTTCGGTCATCCGCGCGGGCTGGTGTTTCTCGCCGGGACCGAATTGTGGGACCGCATCTCCTTTCACGGCATGCAGGCGCTGCTCGTCCTCTACATGGTCGAGCAGCTGCTCCTGCCGGGCCATATCGAGCACATCGCCGGTTTCGGTGCAGCGCGCGCGACGGTTGAATTCGCCACTGGCCCGCTATCGACGCAGGCGCTGGCGACGCAAATCTTCGGTCTCTACGTCGGCTTCGTGTCGCTCATGCCGGTCTTCGGCGGTTTGCTCGGTGACCGGCTGCTCGGCCGCGTGCGTGCCATCACGCTCGGCGCGCTGCTGATGACGGCGGGCCATTTCTGCATGGCCTTCGACAAATCGTTTCTGCTGGCCTTGCTGCTTTTGATTCTCGGCGCCGGGCTGTTGCGCGGCAATCTCGTGCCGCAGGTGGGCGAACTCTATCCCGTCGAAGACCGCCGTCGCGATACGGCATTCCAGGTCTACTACAGCATGGTGAACCTCGGCGCCTTCATTTCGCCGATCCTGTCGGGCGCGCTGGCGCAGTCTTACGGCTGGCACGCTGGATTTGCGTTCGCCGGATTCGGAATGCTGTTGGGACTCATCATCTATCTCAGCGGACGCAAACAGTTGCCGCCGGAGCGTGCGCGCGGCCCGCAGCAGGTGGCGGCGCCGCTCACGCACGCCGAATGGCGCGTCGTGCGGTTCCTCATCGCGATGGTGCCGGTGAATGCGCTGTTCTGGGTCGCGCAATCGCAGGTGTGGAACACGTACAATTTGTGGGTGCGCGATCACATCGAGCTGCGTTTCGGCGGATGGACGATGCCGGTGCCATGGCTGCAATCCCTCGATGGCCTTGCGCCGTTCGTTCTCGTGCCGCCGGCGTTGCTGCTTTGGCGCTGGCAGGCAAAGCGGGGCAGGGCGCCGAACGAGCTCACCAAGATGGCGATTGGGTGCTTTATCTTCGGCGCATCGACCTTGTGGCTCGCCGGCGCGCCGCTGTGGACCGATGCGGCAGGCCGCACGCCGTTCCTGTGGGCGGTGATGTTTCACATCGGCTCGAACATCGGCTGGATCTATTTCGCGCCGATCGTGATCGCGCTGTACTCGCGCACCGCGCCCAAGGCGGTGAACGCGACAATGATCGGCGTGTATTATCTGTCGGTGTTTCTCGGCAGCGTTGTGAGCGGGCGTTTGGGCGGGCTGTACGAGAAACTGACCGCGAGCGAATTCTGGATTCTGCACGCGGCGATCGTCGCCACCGGCGGCGCGATTATCCTGTTACTCGCGCCAACACTCCGCCGCGCCTTTGCCGCAGAAGACGCGAAGCTGGCAAGCGCCGTGTAGCTGATGAGCTAAGACTTCGCGTGTTCCGCCACGACGACGTAGTTCACATCGGTGTCGCGGGCGAGGCGCCAGTTCCACAGCAGGGGATCGAACATCATTCCCTGAATCTCCTTCACCCGCAGGCCCGCATCCTCGATCATCGCGCAGACAAGCCGCGGCGGCAGGAAGCGGTTCCAGTCATGCGTGCCGGCCGGCAGCCAGCGCAGCACATACTCGGCGGCGATCTTGGCGAGCGCGAACGACTTCAGGGTCTTGTTCAAGGTGGCGACGAATATGATCCCGCCCGGCGCAAGCAGGCGCGCGGTAACATCGATGAATTCGCGCGGATCGGGCACATGCTCGATGATCTCCATGCACAGCACAACATCGAAGCGCGCGCCTTCCGAGGCGAGCAGCTCCGCGGTCGCGCAGCGGTAGGCGATGGGAAGGCCGGCGCGCTCGGCGTGCAGCGTTGCGGCGTGTACCGTCTCTTCGCCCGCATCGCAGCCCGTGACGTCGAAGCCCAGCCGCGCCATCGGCTCGGCCAGCAATCCCCCGCCGCAGCCGAGGTCGAGCAGTGTGAGGCCTTCGAAGGGTCGCAGCGATTTTTCCTCCCGCTCGAAGTGCTCGATGCAGGTGTCGCGGATGAACTTGAGCCGCACGGGATTGAACTTGTGCAGCGGCGCGAAGCTGCCCAGCGGATCCCACCATTGCTCGGCCAACGCGGCGAACTTCGCGACTTCGGCGGCATCGACGGAGGGCGAGGCGAGGGTGGCGTGGGACATCGGGAGAGCGCTCAGGGACCGCGAGTGTAGAACGTGCGAACGGCGATTGGGGAGTGGCCACACGGAACCCTGGTCAAGTATGCGGCAATTTCCCCCTCCAGCGCGCCAGGTGAAACAATTTCGCATTGAGCCAGCCAGACGTGCCGACTAAGAAGCATTAGCAGGCGCAGCATGAGTTCGGGCAATGGCGAAGATCGTGATGAAATTCGGCGGCACCTCGGTCGCCGATCTCGATCGCATCCGCCATGTGGCGGGGCTCGTGAAGCGGGAGGTTGAGCGCGGGCACCAGGTCGCGGTCGTGGTGTCCGCCATGGCGGGGGAGACGAACAAGCTCATCGCCTGGACGCGCGAACTTTCGCCCCTACACGATGCGCGCGAATATGATGCGGTCGTTTCCACTGGCGAACAGGTCACCGCGGGGCTTCTGGCGGTGGCGCTGTCGGCGATTGGCGTGAGCGCGCGCTCCTGGCTCGGCTGGCAGATTCCCGTTCGCACGTCGGCAATGCACGGCTCGGCGCGCATCGAGAAGATCGATCCGGACCTGTTGAACGAAAGACTGGCGAAAGGGCACGTGGCCGTCATTGCCGGATTCCAGGGCATCGCGGCGGACAACCGCATCTCGACCTTGGGCCGCGGCGGCTCCGATACCAGCGCGGTCGCGGTGGCCGGCGCCGTCCAGGCGGACCGGTGCGACATCTACACGGATGTGGATGGCGTCTACACCACCGATCCGCGGATCGTGCCGCGCGCTCGGCGACTTGAGCGGGTTGCGTTCGAGGAAATGCTGGAAATGGCATCGCTCGGCGCGAAAGTGTTGCAGACGCGCTCGGTGGAAAGCGCGATGCTGTACCGCGTTCCGGTGCGCGTGCTCTCCACCTTCGAGGCCGACGGTGGCGGCACGCTTCTATGCGATGAGGAAGATATCGTGGACAAGAGACCTGTGACGGGCATCGCCTATTCGCGCGACGAAGCAAAGATCACGCTGCATCGCATTCCCGACAAGCCCGGCGTGGCCGCGGCGATTTTCGGCCCGCTCTCCGATGCAGGCATCAACGTGGACATGATCGTCCAGAACGTCTCCGAGGACGGGAAGAAGACCGACCTGACCTTCACCGTAAGCCGCAGCGATCTGCAGCGTTCGCTCGATGCGATTGAGAAAGCCGCACCCGCCATCGGCTATCGCGACGTCACGCACGACGCGAATGTGGCCAAGATTTCCGTCATCGGTATCGGCATGCGCGCCCATCATGGCGTGGCGCAGATGATGTTCCGCACGCTGGCGGAGAAGGGCATCAACATCGAGGTGATCTCGACATCGGAGATCAAGGTGAGCGTGCTGATCCCCGAGGAATATGTGGAGCTCGCCGTTCGCGCGCTGCATTCCGCTTACGAGTTGGACACTGCCTGATGCCAACAGTCGTCGCCGGCGGTCCGCGAATCCTTCTGCGTCGCCTGCGCGAGATCATGGCGGAGCGGTCGAGCGCGCAGGCGCGCCTGGACAAGCTCGTGATGGTGATTGCCGCCAATATGGTGGCGGAAGTCTGTTCGATCTATTTGCGCCGCGCCGGCAATGTGTACGAGCTGTTCGCCACCGAGGGCCTGAACAGGAACGCCGTCCACCGCACGCGAATGAAACAGGGCGAGGGCCTTGTGGGCCTGGTCGCCGAATCGGCCGAGCCGCTGAACCTCAGCGACGCGCCTAGCCATCCGCGCTTTTCCTATCGGCCTGAAACCGGTGAAGATCCGTATCGCTCCTTTCTTGGTGTGCCCATTGTCCGCGGTGGGCAGGTCTATGGCGTCCTCACGGTGCAGAATCGTGCAGCCCGCCTTTACGACGAAGAAGAAGTCGAGGCACTGCAGACCGTTTCCATGGTGTTGGCTGAAGTCGTCGCGCAGGGCGGCCTGTTCGACGTTGCCGAACTCGACGAACCGGAGCTTCGTGCCGATCGCCCGCGCCCCTTCCAGGGAGAGCCCCTCTCCGAAGGGATCGCCATCGGACGCGTGGTGCTGCACGAGCCGCGTGTCCGAGTCGAGCGCCTGATCGCCGACGATCCGCAATTCGAATTGGCGCGCCTCGACAAGGCCCTCGATCAGCTGCACGCGTCGGTGGACGAGATGCTCACGTCCACGGAGCTCGATCTTACGGGCGAAAGCCGCGAAGTGATCGAGGCCTATCGGCTGTTTGCGCAGGACCAGGGCTGGCGGCAGAGGCTGCGCGATGCGGTGAAAACTGGCCTTACCGCTGAAGCGGCGATCGAGCGGGTGCAGGACGAGCTGCGGCTGCGCATTCTTCGTACCGGCGATGCGTTCCTGCGCGAGCGGCTGCACGACTTCGAAGACTTGGCGCGGCGCCTGCAGCGCCATCTCGACGGCAATGTCGAACCGCTGATCGATCTGCCCAAGGATGCGGTGATCGTGGCGCGTGCCATGGGGCCGGCTGAGCTGCTCGACTATGCACGGGAGCGATTGACGGGTCTGGTGCTGGAGGATGTTGCGCCGACCTCGCATGTGGCGATCGTGGCGCGCGCCATGGGCCTGCCGTTGGTCGGCAATGTCGAGGGGATTGTCGATCGCGCCCGTGCCGGTGACCTCATTGTCGTGGACGGCGAGACCGGCGAAACGCAATTGCGCGCTCCGCCGGAAGTTGTTCGCGCATTCGAAACACGGCGGAAACTGCGCGATCAGCGCGCCGCGCGCATGGTGGAAGTTCGCGACCTTCCCGCGGTTACGCGCGACGGCGTTCACATCAGGCTGATGATGAATGCAGGGTTGCTGCTCGACCTGCCGCATCTGAAAGAGTCCGGGGCGGACGGCATTGGCCTGTTTCGCACCGAGCTGCAGTTCATGATCGGCGAGACCATGCCGCGTTTGCCCGATCAGATCGCATTCTACAAGCAGGTGATCGATGCCGCCGGCGAGAAGCCGGTCGTGTTCCGCACGCTCGATCTCGGCGGCGACAAGATCCTCCCGTACGGCCGCTGGGAGCCGGAGCAGAATCCGGCGCTCGGTTGGCGCGCGCTCCGCATCGCGCTCGATCGCCCGGCGCTTCTCCGTTACCAGGTGCGTGCGCTACTGCGCGCATCCGCCGGAAAAACGCTGCGGCTGCTGCTTCCGATGGTAACCGATGTCGCGGAGTTCAATGTCGCCCGCGGCCTCGTCGATCGGGAGCTCGAGCGCGCGCGCCTTCTCGATCATCCGCAGCCGAGGCAGACGCTCGTCGGCGCGATGCTGGAAGTGCCGGCGCTCATGTTCATGCTTCCGCAGATCCTTCGCAGCGCCGATTTCGTCTCCATTGGCTCAAACGACCTGCTGCAGTTCGTCTTCGCGATGGACCGCACCAATCCGCGGGTGTCGCGCCGCTACGATGCGTTGAATCCGGCGGCGCTCACCCTGATCCGCCAGATCGTGCGCAGTGCCGCCGAACCGGGCGGCGATGTGTCGCTGTGCGGTGAAATCGCCGGCCGTCCGCTGGAAGCCATGGCCCTGATCGGTCTTGGACTGCGGACACTCTCGATGCAGCCGGCAAATATCGGGCCGGTCAAGATGATGGTTCGCAGCATCGATACGCGCGAGGTTTCCGAGTTTGTCGAGCGTCTCTGCGGACGGACGGATCACAGCCTGCGGACGCGTCTGATGGCGTTCGCCGCTGAACGCGGCGTCACTTTGAGGTGAACGCGTCCATAATACACAGCAAACGCAACTTAACCTTTGGATGGGGCTTGCATGGCGCGGCGCGGCAAAGCACAGTGCGCGGCCAATCCATCTTAGGGGTGTTTGATGCGTATGTTTGGGCTTGGGGTGATCGCTGCCTGCGGCATCCTTGGAATTGCCAGTCCTGCTTTCGCCGCGGTGTCAGCTGACCCAACCACGCCGAGCGCAACTGCTGCGCCGGCAAATCCGTCCAGCAATCCGGACGAGATAATTTGCCGGATGTCACCCGCCACGACCGGAAGTCGGCTTGGCGGGGGCCGGGAATGTCATACCCAGCATGAATGGGAAGCCATGCGCCGCCAGGCCCAGCAAAATCTGAATAATCAGCAGATGCAGGGACAGACGATGCGTCCTCCTGGGAGCTGATGCGGGCCCACTCCGCGGTTTTTTCCGCGCCGGTGCTTATGAGGAATGGTAACCTTTGCGGTGGATAAGTACCGCGAAATACAGTATTTTTTGCCATGGCCAAGGTAACGCACCTCACGCTCGCAAAGGACGGCGAGCTTACGAACCGTCACGTCCAACTGGGCGAAATTGTCGGCGATGGCGAGGCGCCGCTGCAGACGATCGGCCAAGACCTTCGCGCGGCGAGGCTTCGACGCGGGGAGGACTTGGCCACGGTCTCGCGCGTGCTGAAAATCCGATTGGATCATCTAGAGGCTTTGGAAGACGATCGTCTGGCGGCGCTCCCAGGCCGGACGTATGCGGTTGGCTTTGTCCGTGCCTACGCAAATTATCTTGGACTTGATCCCCTGAGAGCCGTCGAGCGATTCAAGACGGAAATCGCGGGCCGGGTCGATCCGGTGAAGAATGCCGGTTTCCCGGAAATGGAAGAAGAATCGCGCCTTCCCGGCGGGTGGCTCGTGATTGGAGCGGTCGTGGCTGGGCTGATCGCGTATGGCGTGTACCACCTCGCCACGAACACAGAATCACCGGTGAAACAGCCGGTTGCGGCCGTGCCCTCACACATTGCTTCAAAAAGGGCTTCTGCTCCGGCCGTGCCGAAACAGCCAGCGGCGGCAAACCCCGTAATGTCCAGCTCTCCGTCGCAAATCCAGGCGGATACGGGCGCCGGAAATCCACAGCCTGCGGTCCCCAATGCAGCCTTGAATGGCGCGCCGGCGGGCCAGGTCTTTGGGGCGCAGAACGGAACCCCGCGTGTTGTCCTTCGCGTGAAGGAGCCTACACGTCTTCTGGTTGAAGACCGGTCGGGGAAGGTGTTTATCAACCGCGCGTTGCAGGCAGGCGATACCTACCAGGTTCCAAATATCCCCGGCCTTGTGTTGACCGTCCAGCGCGGGGACGCTGTGGAAGTGGATCTGGACGGCCAGGTCATGGGGCCCGCCAGCCAGAGTCCCAATATCTTGGAGGGCTTCTCGCTGGACCCACAGGCAATCGTGGATCGTTACGGTAATGGCAATCAGGACTGACGGGGCGCGAACTGCATGAGCATACGAGCCTATCGCGATATCTCGCGCCGCAAGTCGCGAAAGATTCGCGTCGGGTCCGTCCAAGTCGGCGGAGATGCGCCGATTTCCGTGCAAAGCATGACGAATACCGTCACCGCCGACGCACGCGCGACCATCGATCAGGTGCGGGCCCTTGAAGAAGCCGGCGCCGATATCGTCCGTGTCTCGTGCCCCGATGAGGACTCAACGCGTGCGCTCAAAGCGATCGTAAAGGCTGCAAACCTTCCGATCGTCGCCGATATCCATTTCCATTATAGGCGCGCCATCGAGGCAGCCGAAGCCGGCGCCGCATGTCTGCGCATCAATCCCGGCAATATTGGTTCGGCGCAGCGCGTGAAGGACGTTGTGCAAGCGGCAAAGGATCACGGCGTCTCGATGCGCATCGGCGTGAATGCCGGCTCGCTCGAAAAGGAATTGCTGGAGCGCTATGGCGAGCCGTGCCCGGAAGCGATGGTTGAGAGTGCTCTCAATCACGCCAAGATCCTCGAGGACAACGATTTCCGCGAATTCAAGATCAGCTGCAAGGCATCGGACGTGTTCCTCGCGGTTGCGGCGTACCAGCAGCTGGCTGACGCCTGCGACTATCCGCTGCACGTCGGCATCACCGAAGCTGGCGGATTGATGTCGGGCACGGCCAAATCGGCCATCGGCATGGGACTGCTGTTGTGGTCGGGGATTGGCGACACGATCCGGGTTTCGCTCTCCGCCGACCCGGTCGAAGAAATCCGCGTCGGGTTCGATATCCTGAAGTCACTGAACCTTCGCCATCGCGGGGTAAACATCGTGGCGTGCCCCTCCTGTGCGCGCCAGGGATTCAATGTGATTGAGACCGTGCGCGTGCTGGAAGATCGGCTGAAGCATATCGCCACCCCGATGACGCTCTCGATCATCGGTTGCGTGGTGAATGGTCCAGGTGAGGCGCGCGAGACTGATCTGGGTTTTACCGGCGGCGGCGCGGGCGGCAGCGCCGGCATGATTTATCTCAACGGCAAGCCGGCTTATCGGCTCGAAAACACCAAGCTTATCGACCACGTGGTGGAACTGTGCGAGAAAAGGGCCGCCGAAATCGATTCGCGCGCAACCGCCGCTCTTGAGCCGGCGCAGTAGCGCCGCCATCTTCCGTTCATGATTCCCGAAGCCAAACTGTCACGGCTGGTCGACCGCTTTGCGGCTGTTGAGGCGCAGCTTGCTTCCGGGACGGCGAGCGGCAACGCTTACGCAAGGCTCTCGAAAGAGCATGCGGAATTGTCCCCGCTTGTCTCCGCCGTCGAAGCCTACCGCGATGCGGTGCGCGAGCAGCACGAGGCGGAAGCGCTCGCGAACGACCCCGCAACCGATCCCGAGATGCGCGACCTGGCAGAGCAGGAAAGGGCAGCGCTCAAGGGGCGCGTTGCGGAGCTTGAGCATGAATTGAAGCTCCAGCTGTTGCCGAAGGATGCTGCGGACTCTTCATCTGCCATCATCGAACTTCGCGCCGGAACGGGCGGTGACGAGGCCGCGCTCTTCGCAAGCGATCTGCTGGGCATGTATCAGCGGTATGCGCAGCTGCAGGGATGGAAAACCGAATTGATGTCGCTTAGCGAGAGCGACCTCGGCGGCGTGAAGGAGGCCGTTCTCGATGTGCAGGGCAGGGGCGCGTTCGCCAAGCTGAAATTCGAAAGCGGCGTGCATCGCGTACAGCGCGTGCCGGTGACGGAAGCCGGGGGTCGCATCCATACCTCTGCCGCTACGGTGGCTGTTCTGCCGGAAGCCGAAGATGTGGACGTGAGCATCGACGAAAAAGATTTGCGCGTCGATGTGTTTCGCGCGAGCGGGGCCGGTGGTCAGCACGTCAACAAGACCGAAAGTGCGGTGCGCATCACGCATCTGCCCACTGGCATCGCGGTCGCGCAGCAGACGGAGAAATCTCAGCACAAGAACAAGGCGCAGGCGATGAAGCTGCTGAAGGCCAAGCTCTACGAAATGGAGCGCGAGCGGGTGGAGAGCGCGCGTGCCTCCGAGCGCAAGGGCATGGTCGGCTCCGGCGATCGCAGCGAGCGCATCCGCACCTACAATTTCCCGCAAGGGCGTGTCACCGATCACCGCATCAATCTCACGCTTTACAAGCTCGACTGCATTCTGGCCGGCGACGAGTTGGGTGACATCATCGACGCACTCGTCGCCGAAGATCAGGCGAGCCGCCTAGCGGCGCTGGAAGAGAGCAGCGCGGCATGAATGAGGCCGTGCGTATGGCTACCGAGCGGCTCCGGGCCGCCGGAATCGAATCGGCACGCCGCGAAGCACGCGTTCTTTGGGAGCATACCCACTCAGTCACCGGCGGCGTGGATGGCACATTTGAATCCGCTATCGCTCGTCGCCTTGCCCACGAGCCGATCGCCTACATCACCGGTGAAAAGGAGTTTTGGAGTCTGGCATTCAAAGTCGGTCCCGGCGCGCTCATTCCGCGGCCTGAAACGGAGACCTTAATCGAAGGAGCCCTCCGCGAGTTTTCCGATCGGGAAGCGCCCCTCAGCGTTCTGGATTTAGGAACGGGTTCGGGGTGCCTGCTGATCACGTTCCTGATGAATTATCCAAAGGCTCGGGGGACCGGTATCGACATATCCGAAGATGCTCTGCGCTGGGCTCGCGCGAACGCGGCGCAGCACGGAGTGTCCACCCGAAGTACATTCAGGCGAACGGACTGGGCCGAGCTTGGGCCCGCCGTTTACGATGTGGTGCTCGCAAACCCGCCTTATATCCCCACAGAGGAGTTGGAGGGCCTGTCCCCGGATGTCGTGCGGTACGAGCCCCACCTAGCCTTGAGCGGGGGCATGGACGGTCTTGACGCCTATCGGGCACTTGCACAGCTGCTACGCACCAGTTTGGCCCCAGAGGGCCGGGCCTTTCTGGAAATCGGGCAGGGGCAGCACCATATGGTGTCGCAGATCCTCGAGTCGGCAGGCCTTCAACTGGCCAGAATTGTTGAGGATTTGGCCGGCATTCCGCGTTGTATGGTCGCGAAGGCACACCCAGAGGCAAGAAATACAGCAAAATAAACTTGGAAACGGGATCGCGACTCGCTAGTTTCCGGACGTGGGGATCAGGGACCCCCGCCGGGCGCTCAGGGTAAAGACCCAGCCTCCGGTCGGCCGTTAGAGGGGCGGTTGAGGCGCAGGAAGGCGCCGGTCCCGAATACGAAAGACGAGCACTGCGCTCTGATGCAAAAACGATGACGCGCTTTTTGCGCGACAACCGGCGAACTACCGGTCCGACGGCTCTTGGCCGATCCGGCCGGAAGAGGAGCCTGACAATTATCCAAGGGGTTTAAGTGACACGATCACGGCAGCGCGGCAGACGGCCGCAAAACAACCATGGCCACAGCCAGGGCCATAGTCATAACCCGAACCGGACCTTCGATTCGAACGGGCCGGAGATAAAGATTCGCGGCTCCGCAGCGCATGTATACGAAAAATACCTTCAGCTGGCGCGCGATGCGAACTCTTCCGGCGACCGCGTCGCCGCCGAGAATTACCTGCAGCACGCTGAGCATTATTACCGGATCATGGCTGCCGCTCAGCCGCAACAACCGCAGCAGCAATACCAAGGTCAAAACCGGGGACAGAACCAGCAGTCCTATAATGGCGGGAATGGCCGCGGGCCGAACGGCAGCGCGGAGGGCGCCCAGCCCCCGACAAGTGAGCCCTCGTTTTCGCTGGCGGAAGGCGGGACCGGCCCGGAACCGGATGAGGCGGCGGCCGCCGAGTGAGCCTTTCGGCTCTTGCAGCGGCCACTTTCGATTGCACATGTGTGCTGAGGACGGGCGCGCTTTCCCGGGTCCGCGCTCAATCGGGGGTACAGGCATCGCATGGACGGGTACTGGTTCCGCGCGAAACGCTATGGATGGGGTTGGGGGTTGCCCGATAGGTGGCAGGGCTGGGTAGTGCTTCTAGCCTACGCTGCGGCGATGATGGCTATGGCGCGTTTCCTGCCCTCACGTGTCTCTCCGTTACTCTTTTTCGGCCTGCTTGTGGTCGTGACAGTTTTGTTTGGGCTGGTTGTATGGAAGACGGGTGAGCCGCCGCGTTGGCGCGGGGGAAAGAACTGGGGACCGCGAACCCCTGAACCGACGCCGGCCTTGAAGAGAACAGGTCCCAAATCCAAATAAGTGTCACGGGAATCGCGCCCGCACGGGGCGATATTCTATACCCGTTGGCCTCGTGATCTGCCGCCCGCCAGGGGGCTTTCCCGAGGGCTGAGAGGACGAGATGGATATTCAGAAATTCACCGAGCGCGCACAGGGCTTCCTGCAATCGGCCCAGAGCCTCGCGCTCCGCAACAACAATCAGCAATTTCTGCCGCAGCACTTGCTCAAGGTGCTGATGGACGATGACGAGGGCCTTGCCTCTCGGCTCATTCGCGCCGCCGGCGGCCGTCCCGAACAGGTG
>DATJGT010000068.1:0-20047 GCA_035494695.1 Rhizomicrobium sp.
GGCAAAGCGATCACGCAGCAAATGGTTCACTGGCAGTCCTGGCCGAAAGACTCAGTGGACGCGACCTTCATTACATCGGAGGCAAATCCGTCCGTCGATCAGATCGTCGCCGGCACCGTTGCGCGCGCGCCGATTGTGTCCGGCGAGCCGCTGACGAACACCAAGATCGTGCATGCCGATGCGGCGGGTTTCATGTCCGCGCGGCTGACGCCGGGAATGCGCGCCGTGTCGATCGGAATTTCCACCGAATCCGGCGCCGGCGGATTCATTCTTCCGAACGACCGCGTGGACGTGATGCTGTCGGTGCAGGTCTCGGAAAATCCGCGGCGCTACGCGGCAAATACGCTGCTGCACGACGTGCGCGTTCTCGCCGTCGATCAGACGTACACGCAGGACAAGGATCAGAAGACCGTGCTTGCAAAGACGGCAACACTCGAGCTTTCCCCACAGCAGGCGGAAATGGTCACGGCCGCGGCATCGACAGGAACGATTTCGCTCGCGCTCCGGCCGCTGGGCGACGACGGCATGAAAGATGTCGCCATGAATCAGCACAAAAACATCATCGGAGCTGTCTCCGTAATTCGCTATGGCGTCGGTCACGCCGGCTCGATCGGTAGGGAGTAAGGCTTAATGCGCACCGGATTCCTCGCGTTCTGTATTCTTGCAGGCGGCGTGTTCGCCATCCCGTCCGATGCTGGCGTGCCAATGCGGCATGCGCCTACGCCCCAGCGCGTGCTCAACGTTTCCACGCACGGCGCCGGTGTCTCGCAGCGCATCACGCTCGCCCTCAACAAGGCGGCCCTGGTGCAGCTCGACGCGGACGCGCGCGACGTGCTGGTCTCC
This sequence comes from Rhizomicrobium sp., assembly GCA_035494695.1. Classification (GTDB taxonomy): domain Bacteria; phylum Pseudomonadota; class Alphaproteobacteria; order Micropepsales; family Micropepsaceae; genus Rhizomicrobium. The sequence goes on from DATJGT010000068.1 coordinate 844, forward strand.
AATCCGGAGATTGTGGACGCGGTGGTTCGCTCGCCGCGCCGCATCTTCCTGCTGGCGCAGAAGACGGGGCAGACCAACGCGTTCTTCTTCGACGGCGCAGGCCACCAGATCCTGTCAATGGATATCCGGGTTGAAAAAGACGTGACCGATCTCGGCTCGATGATGCATGCGAGTTTCCCCGGTTCGGGCATCCATGTGTCGGCGATGAACGACAATGTCGTGCTGAGCGGCACCGTCGGCAGCGCCCATGACTCTGCCCGCGCACAGGATCTTGCCACGACGTTCGCGGGCGACCCGAAAAAGGTCGTCAACATGCTGAAGATCAACGCGGACGAGCAGGTGATGCTCAAGGTCCGCGTCGCCGAAATGCAGCGCTCGATTTCGAAGCAGTTCGGCATCGATCTCAACGCCGCCATCAATGCCTGGGGCGTTCCGATCATTGCGTCCACCTCCAATCCGTTCAGCCTGCTCGGCCGCGCGCTGTCGGATGCTTCGGGCGCGCAAGTCGGACCGAATTGCGCGACAAACCCGGCGCTCGTTTCCACCCACTTCTGCGCCAACGGCGTGCTGAAGGCGCTGGAGGAAGTCGGCCTGATTCGGACGCTGGCTGAGCCCAATCTCACCGCCGTGTCGGGCGAGACGGCAAAGTTTCTGGCCGGCGGCGAATTTCCCGTGCCCGGCGGACGCGATAACACTGGCAACGTCTCGATTATCTTCAAGCAATTCGGCGTGGGGCTCTCCTTCACGCCGGTGGTCCTGAGCGAGAATCGCATCTCGTTGCAGATCGCGACCGAAGTGAGTGAGCTCACCAACACCGGCGCCTTCACGCTGCAGGGCGGCTCGGTCACAGACCCAAACACCGGCCAGGTCACAACGCTCCCGGGCCTCACGATCCCGGCGCTGAATGTCAGGCGGGCGGAGACGACGGTGGAACTTCCCTCCGGCGGCAGCTTCGCCATCGCGGGACTGCTTCAACACACGACAAAGCAGCAGCTTGATGCGTTTCCCGGCCTGAAGGATATGCCGGTGCTGGGCGCGCTGTTCCGCAGCCGCGACTATCAGAACAATGAGACGGAACTGGTCGTCCTTGTTAGCGCCTATCTTGTGAAGCCGACCAGCGAGAAGCGTCTTGCGTCGCCCACCGACGGGTTTGTACCTCCGACGGATGCCGAGACGATTTTGCTCGGGCGTCTGAACTCGATCCATCGCCCGGATCCCAACGGGCTCAAGTCCGCCGCCAACACCAATGTCGGCTTCATCGTTCAGTAGGAGACCTGTTCATGAGCAGCAAATTAATGCGTCTTGCCGCCCTCGCAGCCGTTCTGCTCGCCGGCAGTTGCGCGGCTCCAAGCAACGACGATGTAAAATTTGCCGATCCGGTGGCAAATCATCCGATCACCGTGCAGCCGGACTACCGCGCAGTGAGGATTTCCTTTGCCGACGGCGCTGCCGGCCTGATGCCGGAAGATTCAGCGCAGCTGGACGGGCTCGTCCGCGATTATTTGGAGAGCGGCAGCGGCGCGATTAGCGTTTCGGTTCCGGATGGGCCTGAAGCATCGCGGGCCATCTCCTATTTCGGCGAGCGCCTGGTTGATATGGGCGTCCCGCGTTCGCGCATTCTTGTCGGGGCGCGTCCCGCGGCGGATGGCGATCGGCGGGTAGAAGTCAGCTTTGTATCGTATGTGGCGCACACCGACCCGTGTGGTGACTGGTCAACGAACGTGGCCGATACCGGCGCAAATCTTCCCATGCAGAATTTCGGCTGCGCCGTTCAGCACAACATCGCAGCCATGGCAGCCAACCCGCGCGATCTCGACGGGCCGCGCGGCATCGGCAATGCCGATGCGGCGCGACGCGTTACCGTCACCGGCAAATATGAAAGGGGCGAGCAGACAGGAGCGTCCCGCAGCGCAGACCAGGCCGTGAGCGTGTCCGGCGTGGCGCAGCAGTAGCAATTTCGGAGTGGATCATGGCGAAGACTGACGAGCAGGTTGAACAGGCGTTCGGGGCGGCGCCGCATGAACGGCCGGTCCCGCGGATTTCGATCCACGCTTTCTGCGAATTCCCGGACACGAGTGCAGTGTTGGAGCGTGCCGCCACGGACCGGCGCCTCGCCAAGGCCAACGTTATGGTCCAGCTGGGAGGACTGCCGGCCGCGGTCGAGCATCACAACGGCAACATCTCACCGAATCTGCTGATCATTGAAACGCGGCTGCAGGGAAAGGCTGCGCTCGACGAGGTGGACCGTTTGGCGCAGGTCTGCGATCCCTCGACGAAGGTCATCGTCGTCGGCCGCGCCAATGACGTCGAGCTCTATCGCGAACTCATCCGTCGTGGCGTGAGCGAGTACCTCGTGGCGCCGCTCAATCCACTTCACCTCATCGAGGTGATCTCCGGGCTTTACCTGAATCCGGAGGCGCCGCCCGTCGGCCGCATCATAACGTTCGTCGGCGCCCGGGGAGGCACCGGCAGTTCTACTGTCGCCCACAACGTCGCCTGGTGCGTCGCCGAACGGCTCAAGATCAACACCGCGATTATCGACCTGGATCTGTCTTTCGGTACCGCCGGGCTCAATTTCAATGAAGAGCCGGGTCAGGGCATGCTGGAGGCGCTAAGCGCTCCCGAACGTCTGGACGATGTGCTGCTTGATCGGCTGTTCCTGAAGGCAACCGATCACCTTTCGCTGCTTTCGCCACCCGCCATTCTGGACCGCATCTACGATATCGAGCCCATGGCCTACGAAGCGGTGCTCGACACCGTACGCCAGACCACGCCGTGTGTGATTGTCGACTTGCCGCATCAATGGGCGCCATGGGTACGGCAAACATTGCTCGCCTCGGATGAGGTGGTCATCGTTGCGACTCCCGATCTCGCAAGTTTGCGCACCGCGAAGGCGCTCACCGATATGCTGAAGCAGAACCGGCCGAATGACCCGGCGCCAAAGCTTGTCATGAACCAGGTGAATGTTCCGAAGCGGCCGGAGATTCCCGTCAAGGATTTCGCGGGCACCGTGGGCGTCACGCCGGCGATGATCTTGCCCTTTGAGCCGCATCTCTATGGGGCGGCAGCGAACAACGGGCAGATGCTTGTGGAGGTTCAGCCGAAGTCGCAGACCGCTGAGGGATACCTCAAGCTTGCGCAGGTTGTAACCGGCCGCGCGCCATCGCCGGAATCCCACAAGGGCTCAATGCCCGTCCTGGCCTTCCTCAAGGCACGGAAACAGGCATAACCCATGTTCGGAAGACGATCCGTCGCATCCGATCCGCCGCGCGTGTCTCCACTGCGCGTGGAGCCGGCACCGGTAAACGTGAACGCCGCCCCACCGATCAATAATGGGGAAACACCGGTGATGGCCGCAAGCCGCTCGCAGGCGACGCTTTCACCGACGCCATCTCCAAAAGCGCCTTCGCGGATCCCCGAGGCCAGGTCGGAAGATTACTACCAGATCAAGACGACAATCTTTAACGCGCTGATAGACACGATCGATCTCGCCCAGCTGGCGCAACTCGATCCGGATTCCGCGCGCGAAGAAATTCGCGATATTGTCAACGAGATCATCTCGATCAAAGCCGTCGTCATGTCGATTGCGGAGCAGGAACATCTGCTCCAGGACATCTGCAATGACGTGCTTGGCTATGGACCGCTCGAGCCGCTACTCGCGCGCGATGATATCGCAGATATCATGGTCAATGGCGCTGGACGGGTCTTCATCGAAGTCGGCGGCAAGGTTCAGCTGACCAGCATTCGGTTTCGCGATAACGCCCAGTTGATGAACATCTGTCAGCGGATCGTCAGCCAAGTCGGACGCCGTGTCGACGAAAGCTCGCCGATCTGCGACGCGCGCCTGCTAGACGGCTCGCGCGTGAACGTAATCGGGCCGCCGCTGTCGCTGGACGGCCCCACGTTGACCATCCGCAAATTCCGCAGGGACAAGCTGCGGATGGAAGACCTCATTCGTTACGGATCTATCAGCCCGCCGGGCGCCCGTGTCCTTGGCGTGATCGGCCGGTCGCGGTGCAATGTGCTGATCTCCGGCGGTACCGGTTCGGGAAAGACGACGCTGCTCAACTGCATGACCGCGTATATCGACGCGGACGAGCGCATTATCACCTGCGAAGACGCGGCCGAACTTCAGCTTCAGCAGCCGCACGTGGTGCGGCTGGAGACGCGCCCTCCCAACCTCGAAGGGCAGGGCCAGATCACCATGCGCGACCTTGTCCGGAACTGTCTGCGTATGCGTCCCGAGCGGATTATCGTGGGCGAAGTGCGCGGACCCGAGGCTTTCGACCTGCTCCAGGCCATGAACACCGGTCATGATGGCTCGATGGGAACGTTGCACGCAAACTCACCGCGCGAGGCCATGTCGCGTCTTGAGTCGATGATTACCATGGGCGGTTTCCAGCTGCCGACGCGAACCATCCGCGAAATGATCGTTGCGTCGATCGACGTCATCGTCCAGGCGGAGCGCCTGAGGGACGGTTCGCGCCGGATCGTGAAGGTCACGGAGGTGGTGGGCACGGAAGGGGACGTGATCATCACGCAGGACTTGCTCAACTTTGAAATCTCCGGCGAGGACGAGAACGGTCGAATGGTCGGCAGGCATGTTGGAACGGGAATCGTGCGACCGACCTTCTGGGAGCGTGCGCGGTACTTCGGAATGGAACGCGAGCTCGCAGAAGCTCTTGACGAATTGCAGACGTGAGGACGTCTAATGGGCAGCACCTTTGCTTTCATGCTGACTGCGGTCTTCTTCGTCCTGGCGCTCGGTGGAGTTGTTCTCGCATTCAGCGGCGCCTCCAGTGAGACATCGAAAAAGAGACTGGCTGCAGCTGTGGGCCAGCCGCTCAGCGGCCCCGTTGCCCGGAGCTTGGCTGAGGATGGGCAGCGCCGGAAGAATGTCCAGTCGCTGCTGAAGGAATTCGAGAAGCAACAAGCTGCGAGAAAACAGCGGCCGACGATCAGGCGCCGTATCGAGCAGGCGGGGCTGAACCTGAGCGTCCGCAATTTCTGGATGCTTTCAGGTACAGCAGCGGCTGTTGCGTTCGGGCTCTGCCTTCTCTTGCATCAGCCGTTCTTCGTGTCGGCTTTTGCGGCCTTCAGCATCGGAATAGGGCTTCCACGATGGATTCTCGCCTTCCTCAAATCGCGCCGGCAAAAGAAATTTACCGCTGAGTTTGCCAATGGCATCGACGTTATTGTGCGCAGCGTCAAGTCCGGCCTTCCCACGAATGAAGCGCTCAAGATCGTCGCGAAGGAGATTCCGGAACCGGTAGCGGGCGAATTCCACAAGCTCGTCGAGAGCATGCGCGTCGGTGTGACTCTCGAACAGGCGCTCAAGCGTATGTTCGAGTCAATGCCCACCGCGGAAGTGAGCTTCTTCGCGATCGTCATGACCATCCAGCAGAAGTCTGGCGGCAATCTGTCGGAAGCCCTGAACAATCTTGCCGGCGTCCTGCGAGACCGCAAGCGTTTGCAGGGAAAAATCAAAGCGATGTCGTCGGAAGCCAAGGCATCGGCAGCAATTATTGGTTCGCTGCCACCGGCGGTCATGCTGGTCATGTATTTTACCTCGCCAGCCTACGTCACTCTTCTTTTCACAGAGCGGATGGGCAATGTGATGCTCGCGGGATGCGCTATCTGGATGGGCATGGGCATAGGCGTGATGAAAAAAATGATCAGCTTCAAGCACTGAGGGACGCATATGAGCACCGACGTCGGCGTCCTGAATATCCTGTTCGATCGTGACTTCCTGGTAATGTCCTTTACGGCCATTCTGGCGTTCGCCACGATCATGACGGTCGGAATGCCTTTGCTGGAACGCAAATCGCTGGGCGCCCGGATGAAATCCGTCGCCGAACGCCGCGAAGAGTTGCGCCTCAAACACCACGCCATGTTCAAAAGGCGGGCCAGCCTTCGATCAGAACCCGTCGGCTTCATGAAGCAGACGCTGGACAGATTGAACATCTCGAAACTTCTGGAGTCGCCGAATACGCGCGAGAAACTGATGCAGGCGGGATTCCGTGGGCAGGCGCCTCTCATCACCTTCCTGTTTTTCCGCTTCGTCATGCCATTCATTCTCTTTGCCGTGGCATTGCTCTATGTGTTCGCGATCGCGCATCTCTCCTGGCCCGGCACGATGAAGTTCGCGCTCGCCGTGGGAACTGCTCTTTTGGGCTACTACGTGCCCGACGTCTTCATCTCGAATAAGATTCAGCGCCGGCGCGAATCCATCATGCGTGCGTTTCCCGATGCGCTGGATCTGCTGCTGATCTGCGTAGAATCCGGAATGTCGATAGAATCTGCGTTTTCCAAGGTCGCGAGCGAAGTCGGCTCGCAATCGATTGAACTCGCGGAAGAGTTCGGCCTGACAACGGCCGAACTGTCCTACCTCCCGGAACGCCGGCAAGCTTTCGAAAATCTTGCCAAGCGCTGCGGCCATTCGGGCGTAAAGGCAATTGCGGCGGCGCTAAACCAGTCGGAGAAGTACGGCACGCCGCTTGGTCAGGCGCTCAGAGTTTGCGCGCAGGAGAATCGCGAAAGCCGCATGATGGAAGCAGAGAAGAAGGCTGCGGCTCTGCCGGCAAAGCTCACAGTGCCGATGATCGTGTTCTTTCTGCCGTGCCTGTTCGTCGTAATCCTGGGGCCGGCGATTATGAAGGTGATGCATATCATGCATCACTGAGCGTTCGGACGCCTGCGCTCAATCGTCTTGGTCGGCCGTGCGCAGCACAGGAATGGCGGATTTCTTCGCCGCGGTCCTGCCAAGCTGGTTTTCGGATTCTGTCGACGACGGAGAAGCCAGTTTTCGCGGCGGCCTGGTTGCCCTCGCAACGGGTCCCGCTTGCGGATCGGCCGGCACCTTTTGCATGACAACAGACGCAGCTTGCGGGTTCTCGCCGGCGACATGCGGCCCGCTCGATGCTGGCGTGACGCGTGCCGCATTTGAAACGACCTTCGGCGTGCCGAGGGAAGCGTTTCCCGGCACCGTAGTGTCAAGGCGTGTGGCAGACGGGCGGGCGCCGGTAGCATCCGTTGCTCCCGGCTTCGCCACCACAACCGGCCTCTTGAGCTTGAGCTGCGCCAGCAAGGCCAGGTTGCTGCTAATCTTTGGCAGCGCACCACCGCTTGCCTTGGCTTGGGCCAGCAATCTCTCGGCGCCGTCGAGATCGCCAGCGAGCATTCGGGAGACCGCGTAATTGTTCAGTACCACCGGATCGCCCGGCTTCAGTAGCAGCGCGCGCTCGAAGGTAGCTTTTGCGTTCTTCGGGTCGTCCGCCTGATCGTAGGCGACCCCCAGCGCCGAATATAATGTCGCGTCGTTCGGCTGCAGCTCGGTGGCGCGCTTAAGGAATGCAATCGCGTCCTGCGAACGACCCTGCTGCGCCAGCACCTTTCCGTATTCGCCGACGACCCGCGCGTCATCAGGAGCGGCAAGCATCAACTGACTCAGAGCGCGCGTCGCTTCGGCATAATTTCCCTGCGCCCGCAAGCTCTGTGCGCGGTGAAGTTCCGCATCGAGAGTCCTGGCGGCTGCAGCCGGATCCGCAGGGGAATCGGCCTGCGGTGAAGTCGGTTTCGGAGCAATGGTTGCGGCGAAGCATTCGGAAGAGAAGCAGGCTGCCCCAGCGGCGCAAAGGGCAATCGCCGAGATTTTGCTAAGACGCGTGGGCATGCGGCTACTCCGGTAAGCTGCTACGGTGCGAAAGCATGCCGTCCAGCCGTCAACAAAGGCTTAAGCATGTTTGTTATCCCCTTGGCAGCATCGATTTTGACGCCGAATTGTTGACGCAAAGCCATGGTTCGTTGGTGCGGATGAAAATGCCGACACTGCTTGGTTCGCTTCCTGCGGTGCTGGTCGGCACCGCGCTGGCGCTTGTGGGCGCATTATCCAGCAATGCGGAGGTTCAGCGGATTCCGTTTGTCATTGCGACGGGCCCCACCGGTGGGACCTATTTTCCCGTGGGCGAAGCAATTGCCGGGATCATCAGCCATCCACCAGGCGTGTATCGCTGCGAACGTGCCGGCGTTTGCGGCCCGTCCGGCTTGATCGCATCCGCTCGCAGCAGTCCCGGCGCTGTTTTCAACGTGCTTGCTGCTAATGCGCATACGGTCGATGCCGCGCTTGCGCAATCCGATGTTATAAGGGAAGCGGTAAAGGGCCAGGGCACGTTCAGGCTGGCGGGACCGCAAAAACACATTCGGGCAGTTGCCGCTCTCTTTCCCGAGGATGTTCACATCGTTGCCGCCAAAACTGCGCACATCAGGTCGGTGGCGGAGCTGCGAGGCAAGCGTGTCGGTGTTGGGCCGGATACGTCGGGCACGATCGTCACTGCGCGTGCCGTGTTATCCGCCTACCGGCTGCCGATCCGGCGCATACGGATCAATAACGACTCCTCCGACATCGCCGCTGAGAAGCTGGCGCAGGGTAAGCTGGATGCCATGTTTTTCGTCGGTGGCGCTCCCGTACCGCTTGTGCGCAGCCTGCTTGCGAACGGCAGCGCCTCACTGGTTCCGATCGACGGTGCAAAGCGCGAGCGTCTGCTCAAACTCGCTAAGGGCCTAAAGGCGGACAGTATTCCCGCCGGTGTCTACCCCCGCACGGGCAAGATCGAGACCGTTGCGGTGCAGTCGATCTGGATCGTGAATGATTCCGTCGCGGATTCGGCGGTCTATTCGATATTGAAAGCGCTGTTCAATCCCGCGAACCGTGCCGCTCTGGCAGGAAGTCACAGAAGCGCGCAATTCATCCGACTTAACTCCGCCACTGTCGATCTTCCCGCGCCCATGCACGCCGGCGCGAGGCGCTTCTATACGGAGCTTGGACGGTTGCCGAAGAAATCCGCTGCGAAATAATCAGGCGCGGCCCGAATCGACTTCCGCTTTTGCGGCTCTTCCCCAGTCTTGCATTGCCGGCAATGCGAACATGCGATCGCTGTATGCGCGCACCGGCGCTGTCATTTCGATGCCGTAAGTACGGAAACGGGAGACGACTGGTGCATACATGCAATCGGCGATCGAGAAGCGGCCAAAGAGAAATCCCCCGTCCCGCCCGTATTTTGACAGTGCATCCGTCCACGCCGAAACAATCCGCGCAATTTGCGCTTTGGTGGTATCGCGCAAATCTGGTGTGGGCAGCGTGCGCGCGAAATCCATCGACAGCTGCTCGCGCAGGTCCGGAAATCCGGCGTGCATTTCTGCGGCATAGGAACGGGCTTCCGCACGAACGAAGGGATCGTCGGGCCACAGTCTCGCGTCCGGATGTCGTTCGGCGAGCGTCTCGCAAATCGCAAGGCTGTCCCAGACGACTAGGCTGCGGCCATTCTCCTCGATTTCCAGGACCGGAACGCGGCCGGACGGCGACCGCTTCTGCACGTCTGCTGTCGTCGAATTATGGCGCAAAGGAATAATGTCTTCCTCGAAGGTAATTCCGATGGCCCGCAGCGCCATATAGGGCCGCAGGCTCCAGCTCGACCAATCCTTCGTTCCGACGATCAGCTTGTAGCGAGCCATGGCCTCTCCTGTTGCGGGATGGGTTGGCGCTTTCTAAATTCGCACTCCTTCGATTCATAGGTCTTTCCATGCATGCGAGCCTTGTGAGAAGCGCAAAGAGCGCCATCCCGCTTCACGCCGTCAAAGCCGATCATCTGAAACGCTGGCTCTCCGGGCGGCCAAAGCGCGAATCCGGCTGGCCCCAGTCTGCCAATTTTTCGGCAAAAGACGGCGAGCTTCTCCTTGTACCGGGTGGTAGCGGGGAGGTTGCGAGCGTCGTTCTTGGCCTTGGCAAAGGTAATGACCCGCTGGCGCTCGCGGCCTTTTCCGAGTCGCTTCCATCTGGCATCTACAGCCTCGGTGATGTTCCGCAAGAGGTTGGCGGCTCGCGCGGAGTTTTGGCGTGGACGCTCGGCACGTACAGGTTCGATCGCTATCGCCCGCAAAAGAATGCGCGGCAACCGAAGCTTGTCGTGCCCAAAGGTGTCGATGGCGAGGAAGTCTCGCGAATTGCGGAGAGCGTGTTCCTTGCACGCGATCTGGTGAACACGCCATCGAACGATATGGGGCCGGAAGAGCTTTCCACCGCTGCGCGCGAGCTTGCGAAGCGTTATGGCGCCAAGCTGAGCATCATCGCTGGCGACGATCTCCTGAAGCAGAACTATCCCCTGATTCACAGCGTTGGACGAGCATCCGCGCGCGGCCCACGCCTGATCGATTTCACCTGGGGCAAGCACGACGCACCGAGGGTCACGCTTGTGGGCAAGGGTGTTGTGTTCGATTCGGGCGGCCTCGATCTCAAATCCGCGTCCAACATGTCGACGATGAAGAAGGATATGGGTGGCGCCGCCGTCGTGCTGGCCATTGCGCGTATGGTCATGGGTGCGAAACTGAATCTCCGGCTGCGGGTGCTGATTCCAGCTGTGGAGAACTCCGTGTCGGGCTCCGCTTATCGTCCCGGCGATGTGCTGAAGAGCCGAAAGGGTCTGACGATTGAAATCGGCAACACCGATGCCGAGGGTCGGCTGATATTGGCCGACGCGATTGCTGAGGCGGATAGCGAGGCGCCGGAGTTGCTGATCGACATTGCCACCCTCACCGGAGCCGCGCGGGCGGCGACAGGAATGGAATTGCCGCCATTTTTCACGGATGACGAGACGCTGGCGGCCGATCTCATGCGCTGCGGCACCGAGGTGCACGATCCGCTGTGGCGGTTGCCGCTTTGGCGGGGCTACGAGTCCGCCATTTTGAGCCCGATTGCCGATCTCAACAATAGCCCCGATTATGCGCTTGCCGGCGCGACAACTGCGGCGCTGTTTCTCAATCGGTTCGTGTCGCGGGCCAAATCCTGGGTGCATCTCGACATCCCGGCATGGATCGACCGGCCGCGACCCGGCCGCCGCAAAGGAGCGGAAGCCAATTCCGCGCGGGCGGTCTATGCGCTCTTGCAATCGCGTTACGCTCAGTAGCCGCGATTGAGATCGACGACGTTCTCGAGCGTTTCGCCGCGTTCCAAACGCGCGATCCCATCGACGACGTACTGTGCCGCCACACGTGGCGCGGAGATGGCAGCAATGTGCGGGGTCACCGTAATCCTCGGATGACTCCAGAGCGGGCTCGTTTCCGGCAGCGGTTCGGTCGCGAACACATCGAGCGTTGCCCCGGCGAGGTGACCGGAATCGAGCGCGGCAATCAGGTCCTCCTCGACAAGATGTCCGCCGCGGGCGACATTAATGACGTACGCGCCCTCCGGCAGTCGTGCGAACAGCTTCGCATTCAGAATTCCGCATGTCCCGCTCGTCAGCGGCAGCAGGCAGATGAGATAATCGCTGCGCGCGAGAAACGCAGGTAGTTCCTCCTCACCGGCAAAGCTTTCGATGTTTGTTGCGGATTTTCGGGTACGGCTCCAGCCTGCGACGCGAAAATCGAGATCGCGGAGCCGTTCGGCGGTCAGCGTGCCGATCTCGCCGAGTCCGAGAATTCCGATCCGAGTCTCCTCCGTGCGGCGGGCGGGAAGCGTTTGCCGCCATTTGCGCTCGGCCTGCGCGCGGTCGAAGAGCCGCTGCTGACGATGATGTATCAGGACATGCAGCACGCAATATTGCGCAAGCTCGCTCGAGAGTGTGCGGTCGACGAAACGGACAAGCGGAATGTGCCCGGGATATTCTGTGTCGGCGAGAATGCCGTCCACACCGGCGCCGAGCGAAAACACGGCCTTCAGCTTGGGCAGTGTCTTCAGGAAACCCGCAGGCGGGCGAAAGGTGATGACGTAGTCCACATCTGCCGGGTCGAATTTATCGCGGCCGTGCACGCGTATAGCGATATCCGGCGCGATCTCGGCGAGCGGTCCGGTCCACAAGCCGGCCCAGCTGATCGGCACCACAAGAAGAAGCGTCGTCTTACTCATCTGCGCGTGCTTAAGCCGACATGTTCGCGCATTCAATATTGCGTGCTTTGCGGCAATCCGTCTGCGATGTCGTAGTAATCCCCTTTATCGGCAACGAAGATATGCTTCACCAAATGCGCTCCGGTTGGGGGTTCGAATGCGCCCATTGCGATGGCAATGATATCCAGGTTGATGGGATCCCAAAACAGAACCGAGCCGCAGATCGAGCAGAACCCCCGCCGCACTTTTTCGGATGACTGAAACCACGTCACCTTCTCCGCACCGTGAAGCGTGAGAGCATTTCGAGGAACGTTTGTAGAGGCCCAGTAATGGCCGGATTGCCTGCGGCACTGAGAGCAATGGCAGGCATCCGGCGCATGTAGCTCGCCCGCCACCTCGAAGCGAACCGCGCCGCAGAGGCAGGAGCCGTTGTGCATGCGCGTCAGGGCTTCGGCGGCTGCGTCGGCTGGGCATCTTGCTGCTGACCGGCCGGAGTCTTGCCGGGGGCTGCCGGGTTCGCGGGCGCTTTCGGATTCGCGCCGGCCGATGGTGCGTTGCCCGGCGGCGGCTGGTTGCCCGGCGCGACCGCAGCAGTACCGCTTGGTCCTTGTGGGGTTGATGGTGTGCCTGCACCTGCCGCCGGGGCTGCGGCCGGGGCTCCGCCTGCCTTTGGAACGGACGCGGGCGCGCCCTTGTTCGGCGACGGCGGAGGAATCGGCGCGGGCGAATCCATATCGGTTCGCAGATAGGCGATCAGATTGATGCGATCGGTGTCGCTGCGCAGGCCCGCAAAGCTCATCTTCGTGCCTGGAATATAGGCGCCGGGCGACTTCAGGAACTTGAAGAGCTCGTCATAGCTCCAGCTGCCGCCCTTGGATTTCATCGCTGCCGAATAGTCGAAGCCTGGATGCGATGCGCGCGGGCGACCGACCACGCCCCACAAGTTGGGGCCAATCTTGTTCGGTCCGCCTTTGGAAAGGTCGTGACATTGCTCGCATCGGGTGGAGATCGATTTGCCGGCAGCGACGTCGGCCTTCGGCAGCACGGTGCCCCAGTCCGGCATCTGCTCCTGGGTGGCGGCCGCAGGCGTGGCGCCCGTGCCGGTTGGCACCTCGACTCCTTGCACGACGTACCCAGGCTTTACCGGCGGCTTCACCTCGAAAATGAACCCGGTCGCGATCTTGACCGCGACAACGAAAAGCAATGTGCCGAGTACAGCGCCTGCGATCTTGTTCCACTCGAAGGAATCCATGAAGGTCAGGCTCCCATGCTGCTCGGCCGTTGCATCGGATTCTCAAGGGCGTTGGCGAGTGGCGCTGGACAATTGCGCCCGATTGCTCCCCCGAGAAAACGGCGCGACATTACTAGGCGACAGGTAGGCGTCATTGCGGCGAAGCGTCGCATAACTCAAGGGAATCCAAGGTGAATCCGATCGTCGTCATCCCCGCCCGCATGGCCGCCACCCGGCTGCCGGGAAAGCCACTCGCCGACATCGCGGGAGTGCCTATGATCGTGCGTGTGTGGCGCCAGGCGATGCTTTCAGACGTGGGGCCGGTGATCGTGGCAGCCGCGGAGCGCGAAATCGCGGACGTGATCGAACGCGCGGGCGGCCGTGCCGTGCTCACGTCCCCGGAATTGGCATCGGGCTCGGACCGGGTCTTCGCTGCTGTTGAGGCGATCGATCACCACGAGACGTACGATGTGGTGGTGAATGTGCAGGGCGATCTGCCCGCCGTCGATCCGGAGTGCATTCGTGCATCAGTCGAGGTGCTCGCACCGACCGGCGCGGATATCGGGACGCCAGCCGCCGAAATCGATAATCCCGCGGATTACGACAACCCGAGCGTGGTCAAACCGATTGTGTCGTGGGACACCACGGGCGCTCGGGGACGCGCCCTTTATTTTACACGCGCGCGCGCGCCTTCCGGCGAAGGGCCGCTGTTCCATCATATCGGAGTCTACGCTTTCAAACGCGCGGCGCTGTCGCGCTTCGTGAAGCTCGAGCCATCCCCACTGGAAAAACGCGAGCGGCTGGAGCAGCTGCGCGCGATGGAAGCCGGAATGATCATCGCCGTTGCACGCGTGAAAAATGTGCCCATCAGCATCGACACGCCGGAGGACCTCGAACGGGCCCGCGAAATGCTGCGCGAAAGCAAGAGCCAGTGAACGATTCTCTCGTCTCGCGTGCGAAGCGGGTCTCGTTCCAGGGCGAAGCCGGAGCCTACGCCAACTTGGCCGCGCGCGAAGCGCTGCCGCACGCGATGGCGATTCCCTATCCCACTTTCGAGGATGCCATCGCCGCAGTGCGCGAGCGCGAGGTCGATCTCTGCATTATTCCAGTGGAGAATTCGCTGCACGGCCGCATTGCCGACATTCACCACCTTCTGCCCGAAGCCGGGTTGTACATCGTCGGCGAGCATTTTCACCGCGTGCGTCATCAGCTGCTGGGATTGAAAGGCGCAACACTTGCGGGACTCAAGACCGTATACAGCCAGGGGCCGGCTCTCGGGCAATGTCGCAAAGCAATCCGCGATCTGAACTTGAGCGCGCATGTCTGGCACGACACCGCCGGTTCCGCGCGGCACGTTGCAGAGTTGAGGGATACGAGCGCGGCGGCCATCGCTTCGGCGTTGGCCGCTGAGATCTATGGGCTCGAAACCCTGAAGGCCGACGTGGAAGACGAGCCGCACAACATGACGCGCTTCCTCATCATGGCGCACGAGCCGGACGATGCGCCGCGCGAATCGGGGCCGGTGGTCACGACCTTCATCTTCCGTGTGCGCAACGTGCCGGCGGCGCTGTACAAGGCGCTGGGAGGCTTTGCGACGAACGGCGTGAATATGACGAAGCTGGAAAGCTACCAGCTCGGTGGGTCGTTTAATGCCACCCAATTCTACGCAGACATCGAAGGTCATCCGGAAGACCGCTCGGTTCGGCTCGCGCTGGAAGAGCTGAAATTCTTCTCGGCAAAAGTAACGGTACTCGGCGTCTATCCCGCACACCCCTTCCGCAAAAACATGCCGGCAATTTGAGATGTGGCGCAGGGCAATCGTTGCGTGGAGGTATCTCGGTATAGCCACCGTCGCGGCACGCCGCGGCAGCCGTTACGGTCCACTCCTCTACATCTACGCATTTGCGATCGTCGTCTTCGTATCTGTGCTGCTGTTGGCAGTTGGGAGCGATCAGCTCGCGTTCCTGCTTCTGCTTGCGCCGTATGCGGCGGGAATTGGAGTGCTGGCTGTGCTAGCCCTTGTCGCTCAAATCTCGACCCGTGTCGCGCGGCACCTCCCATCAGGAAATTCGCGTGATTAGCGCCGCATACCGTTCGCAATCCTCTGTGCTGAAGCAGCAGAAGATGATGCGGTCCTGTTTGCCGCCGCCCGAGATGTTTCGTCACGGCTCCGAATGCCAACTCTGATGCCCGCTCTGCCGGCCAGGCATAAGCGCCGGTGCCGATCGCGGGAAACGCGATCGAACGGATGCCGTTTCCATCTGCGAGCGTGAGCGCGCGCGAATAGCACGAGGCGAGCAGCCGCTCCCGCTCATCATCGCCGCCGCGCCAGATCGGCGCCACCGTATGGATCACGAATCTCGCGGGAAGCCGATAACCCGGCGTGATCACGGCGGAGCCGGTCGGGCAACGGCCGATCCGGCGCAAATCCCTTTCCATCTCGGGACCAGCTTTTCGCCGGATCGCCCCGTCCACGCCACCGCCCATGATGAGCGGCTCGTTTGCCGCATTCACGATCGCATCCACCACGAGCGTCGTGATATCGGCCTGAATGGCTTCGAGTTCGTCCTTCACGGCATTTCGGCGAATCGCTTCAGCAGATGATGTGCAATCGCGACGGTGGGGGGCACCCATAATCCATCCACGCGTTCGCCCGCGAGGAGCGCGCGCAGCTTCGATTTCTCCAGCCAGAACGCTTCCGCGAGTTCGTTTTGGTCGAGCGTGATTTCGCGTGCTTTGGCTTGCGCAAAGCAGCCGATCATCAGGGAGGAAGGAAATGGCCAAGGCTGCGTCGCGAAATAGGTGACGTTGTTCACCCGCACGCCCGCTTCCTCGAAGATCTCTCTCGCGACGGCTTCCTCGATCGTCTCACCCGGTTCGATGAAGCCAGCGAGCGCGGAGAACATGCCCTTCGGAAATCGTGCCGCGCGGCCAACGAGGCACGCATCCCCATGGATTGCGAGCATGATCACGACCGGATCGGTGCGCGGAAAATGATCCGCACCGCATGAATCGCAATGCCGCCGATACCCGGCATCCGTTAGCACTGTCCGTGCGCCGCAGTTGGGACAGTAGCCATGCCGCTGATGCCAATCGATCAGCGCCTTTGCCTGTCCGAGAATTGCTGCATCCTTTAGAGGGAGAAGTTGCGCCGCTGTCCGCGCATCGCGAAAGTGACCTAATCCGGTGAGCGGGCCATCGCTCGCGGGGTCTTTTGCGAGGGGCAGATCGAGCGCGAATATTGCGCTTCCGTTCTCCAGCCCAAGGAAAATTGAAATCGCATCCGGCCGGGCAATCTCCTCGGCCAAGCCCGGCTTGAGATAACCTGCTTCAAGCGGCGCTTCCGATTTCTCGCTGCCGAGCAGGAATGGCTGCAAGTTCCACAACGGCCACACGCGCGTGGAAGAATCTCGGCGACGCGCAGCGATCCACTCCAAGTCTGTGCGCCTCTCACTCGCACGATCGAGCGGGTTGCCGGAAAACGGGATTGCTTGCATTGCAGCTGGTTTCGCCAATTTGCCGCTTCGGCATAGCAGGCCCAGCGCTATGGCTCCAGCGGGCGCGATCTTCTTCGCCTAAGGCATGGGAACAGGACTCGTCGCGCGTTCAATTTTTCCTAAAACCCGCAGAATCGCTTCGGTGGAAAATTGCGTTCGGTCTTTCGCGCGATTGACGCCTGCAAAATTCCGCAACACACTCCACACACGGGCTGCGGGCAGAGAGGGAGTAAATCTCATGCGCGCACTACAAAAGACGCTACTCGGCTTCGCCTGTCTGGCATTGCCGGCCATCCTGGTTCCGGCGAATGCGGCCACTCTGGTTCCTGTGACCCCGCCCGCGGGAGCTACGCAGACGATCGTGTTCGGAATCAACAAGCACGCGGTAATCGCCGGAGCCTATGTCGACGCAAACGGTGTCACGCACGGCTTTTTCGGACCGCTTAATGGAAGCTACACCAGCTTTGATTATGGCGGCACGAGTACGGCAACGACGCCGCGTGGCATCGACGACAATGGCGATATCACCGGTTTTGCCAACGATCCCAGTTTCACCATAGGCCTCGAATTTCTGCGGCAGGCAGACGGCACGCTGATGCCAATCCAGAAGAATGGCGTGACGCTCGATGGCGTTGCTCAAGGAATCATCAAAAAAGACGAAACGTCGACGGGTGACTACCTCGATCCCAATACTGGTGTCAGAACCGGGTATCTTGCCATGAACGGGATCTATCAGTCAGACGTCACGCTGCCCCTGGACGTCCTGACGACAAATCCGCGGGCGCTCAACAAGCATGGAACGCTGGCCGGTTTCTACGTTGAAAACGACGGCGTGACGACGCACGGCTTCATTCTCAAGGACGGCGTTGTGCAAGTGGTCGATGCCGACAATAGCGGCACGACAGTTCTTGAGGGCATCAACAAAAAGGAGCTTGCCGCAGGCTGGGTCACAGATGCGAGCGGCGAGCCGCATGCCTTTACCTATGACAACGCAACCGGCACCTTCACAAGTATTGACGTTCCGGACGGTTCCGCGGGGCAGCAGGCGTGGGGTGTGAACGACAAAGGCCAGATTGCCGTCAGTACAAATAGCGGCAACTCCTACATCTATTGCTCTAAAGATGTCCTTTGCCCAGACCACCGCAGTGCGCTTGCGGACGGACGCTCCTGGAAGGCGAAGGCCGGGGCTTCCCTCCATTATGATCACAATGGTCGTACCGGGGCAAAGCCGCCCAAGACTCGGCATCCTGTCCATGGAGCTCTTCGGTAAGGACCGTTTGCCGGAAACCGGTCAGACATCGGCTGCGAAGCACTTACGCTTCGCAGCCGATTTTCTGTTTCAGGCTTGCCACAACTGCGGTTGCCGAAGCTGAGGGCTGGAGCGGATAAGGGCATTGAACAGGCGATTTCCGGACTGCGGCGGATTGACGCCAGCCAAACCCCACAGCTACGCTCGCGATCGGGTTGCGGAGCAAACAGGGGAGACACCAATGCGAAAGTTTTCAAAGCTATTGCTGGCGACAGCCAGTTTCATTCTGCCGGCGCTGGCTCAGGGCCAGGCGGCGACCTACGTTCCCATCGCGCTGCCAAACGGCGCGACGGCGATTACCGCCTTCGGGATCAACAACAGCAATATCGTCGCCGGCGATTATACCGATTCCGCCGGGGTGCAGCATGGCTTTTACGGACCGCCGGACGGCAGCAACTACAAGACGTTCGATTATAAAGGAAACGGCGTATCGGGAACCCAGCCACGTGCGATCAGTGATGACGGGGCGCTTGCAGGGTTTGCGCTGGCCAGCGGCTTCACCATCGGCGAGGAGTTCTTCCGCAGCCCAGGCGGCAGAATCAAGACGTTCACGATCAATGGTGCACCGATGGATGGTGTCGCCCAGGGAATGAACATCCGGGACGTCAACATGGGCGACTATTTCGATACCAGCGGCAATCGCGTCGGCTACAAAGGAGATCACGGAATCTACAGGAAGGATTTCCCGCTGCACATCCAGGGCGCCCTGCAGAACAGTCCGCGCCAGCCCAACAATCCCCCTGTAACCGCCGTCGCGGGATATTTCATCGATAAGGATGGTGGTGAGCACGGCTTCGTGCAGCGCGGTGTCAGCCTGCTGGAGGTCATCGACTACACCGGGGATCCGAACGCCACCCTGACGGTGTTGGAAGGCATCAACGACCAGATGCATGTGTCCGGACAGTGGGACGACTCCTCCGGGAACCCGCACGCGTTCCAGCTTGACACCACTACCGGTAACTTCACTGTCCTCGACCCGGGTGATGGCTCGACGTTCCAGCAGGCTTGGGGCTTGAACAATAGCGACCTGGAGGTGCTCAGTACCAGCAACGGCACATCGTACATCTACTGCCCGCTTCCGGCGGATCAGTGTCCGAACGGTGGTGCGGCGGCGATCGTGCGCCCCAACAATGTCGTGCACGTCCCGACCGAAACGTTCCGGCTGTATGACCGCTACGGTCGCACCGCGAAGAAGCTTCCGGATCGTCGAACACTGAAGGTGCACGGCGAAATTCAGTAGGAGCATTGTTGCTTGACCGGCTGCGGCTACCCCGCCGCAGCCGGTTTTCATT
>DATJGT010000069.1:0-46653 GCA_035494695.1 Rhizomicrobium sp.
GAAGACGTGGCCGGTCGATTTGTTGGTGATGCGCACCAGCGGATAGTTCGTCACCGTCTCCTCTTCGTCGCCCATGCCGCTTGCCTGCGAGAGCCCGTTAAATTGGGTGCCGGAGATCTGATACGTCGAGCCGCGAGTCACCGACGCCGGGAAATTGCTGATCGTAGGCTGCCATGCGGCCTTGTAGGTGCCGCCAGGCTGGTAAACCTCATACCCGTTGATTAGGACTTCGCCGGTCGGGAGCAGCATCAGGGAGCCCCAGCCGACACTGGAAGCGGTTCTTGTCAGCGCCTTCCCGTCGAATTCGTAAAGATTGCCGATGCCGAAATCGACTTCCACCAGGACGTTCCCGTTCGGCAGCAGCGCGATCGGGCAATCGCCGCCGTCTTCGCCCGGCGGAAAGTCCGGCCCCGCCGTCCACTTGCCCTTCGGATGCCTCGCGTTCGGCGGCGAATAGATGGCGGTGTGCGAGACGGACTCGTTTTCCGGAATGGCGCCGGAAGCGAACACGCGCCCATCCGGCATCAACACTGCGGGGCCCACTTCGCCCGGCGGGTGATAGCATTTGCCGTTCCCGTAGGGGATGCACTCGCCGCAGCAATCCTGCGGTCCGCGCAGATCGACCTTCGTGCTGCCTGCAGTCACCCATGTCCCCTGATCGGGAAGGTAGCGCTCCGTTTTTGGATGAGCCTTGACGTCGTGCGTGAGGAGCGAGCCGTCGGGCATCAGAACCCAGCCCTCCTCCGCGTTGAAATCCTGCTTGTTTGTCGAGGCCAGCTCGGACCAGGCGAGCGTCTTTGGATCGAGCGCAAACATTGTCTTCTTGAACTTCTCGCCGACGACGAAGCGCCCATCCGGCAGGATCGCCGCGGGTGAATCGCCGATGAAGGGAAGCAGACGCTTGTCGGGCGTGATGTCCGTCCATTTGTCGGCGAGGGGATCGTAGATCGCGCTCTTGTTCGTGAACGCAAAGTCGCCGTTCAGGTATTCGCCGCCGGCCACGACCAGCCGCCCGTCCGCAAGAACGGCCGAGGCAAAATAGAGCGGCACGAACGGCAGGCTTGCGACCTGTTTCCAGGTGCCGTTCACGTAACTGCCGGTATTATCGGGCGTGAGTTTCCAGAAATCAGACTCGTTGCCGCCCTGCGCGAGGACAGTTCCATCCGTCATCTGGAAGGTGATCCACGCGCCTGTCGGCGGCTGATGTGTCAGGCGCTGAATGGTCGCGCCCATGGCTGGAACTGTCGCGGCAATGAGACATGCTGCAAGCAGCAGCGCAAACCGGCGGAACATCGAATTCCCCTCGACTTTGTTAGCAGCGGCGAACGCTATCACGTCCCCGCAAGAGCGCAACAGCCAGCGTTTTTTTGCTTTGCATGAAAATGGTTCCGCTTCAGGATAGGTGGCGTGAGATTACGTGAGGCGGTCATGCGAAAAGCCATGGTATGGGCGAGTGCAGGTCTGGCGGGCGTACTTGCCGCAACGGCGGTGGTCTCGTGGGCTTCCGGCGACGTGAAGATTTCCGGATCTGGCGCAAAAATGATGCAGGTCAAAAGGGCCTTGCTTCCGTTCGTGCCGGCGACGATTCACGACGCCGGTCTCGTGACGATCTTCAACAGCCTCGCAAGCAAATATCCCAAAGGGGAATACTGGTGCTGTTCCGGATATAACGTGATGGGGCCGAGCCAGGGCACGCAATGGATGGGCGCGGCTTTCACGCCGGACGCCGATCACATCGTGACCAAGCTCGAGATCGCCGTCGGCTGGTCCGATGGGACCAATGGCGTCGACATCAGCCTGAACAGCGATTCAAACGGTATGCCGGGGAAGGCGCTGAAGACCTGGAGCGTGACCGGTCTCTCCCGTTTCGGCACCTGCTGCTCGTTGGTCACAGTGTCCGACAAACGCGGCATCCCGATCAGCGGCGGAAAGCAGTACTGGGTCGTCCTGAAGACGAACGACAATGAAACCGACACTGTCGATGCTTGGAATATCGAAGACGCCGATCAGGTCGATCAGGCGACCCTCGCGTCATACGACGGCACGCAGTGGCACGTGTTCCAGACTTCGCCCGGCGTTGGCTTTGCGGTGAAGGGAATAAACTGATCCGGTATTAAGGCCCTTTTGTCCGCTGCGCGCTGCCGCCCTGACCGAGCTCACCCTGCTTGGTTTCCGGACGGCCCGACAAATGTCGATCGTCGTGGATATCCTTGTCCGGATTTGTGCGCGCGACGGTGCGACTGCGGCTGCGTCTGTCCGGC
Organism: Rhizomicrobium sp.; assembly: GCA_035494695.1. Lineage (GTDB taxonomy): Bacteria > Pseudomonadota > Alphaproteobacteria > Micropepsales > Micropepsaceae > Rhizomicrobium. The sequence goes on from DATJGT010000069.1 coordinate 2,262, forward strand.
GTGCGGTCTTTGAGTTCCTTGTCGCGGTGGGCGTGTTTCATGGGAATCGAATCCTCTGCTGTCACGAGGAGGCCGCTGTTCCCTGCGCTTGCCCGCGGGAATTTCTCTGCCTAACGTGACCGCGTCGATGCGCGCGTCAGCGCGGCAGACAGGGGAGCATCCATGAATGTCCGCTTTGCCGGATTCGCCGGCGCTGTTGCCGCGTCCTTGTTGATCTCGGCTGCGCCGTCGAACGCGCCAGGCGCAATGGTCGACGGCGCGAAGATCGTGAATGCCGATTCCGATCCGGGCGAGTGGCTCAGCCATGGACGCAACTATTTCGAGCAGCGCTTTTCCCCGCTCAAGCAGATCAACATAATCAATGTGAAGAGCCTCGGTGTCGCTTGGGAATACCGCACCTATTCCGTGCGCGGATTGGAGGCAACGCCGATCGTCTCCGATGGCGTGATGTTCATCACCTTGCCGTGGAGCATCGTCCTTGCGCTCGATGCGGCGACGGGAAAGGAGCTGTGGAAATTCGATCCGCAGGTGCCGGGCGAAACGGGACGCTATCTCTGCTGTGATGTGGTGAACCGCGGCGTGGCGCTGTGGAAAGGCGCGGTCTTCGTCGGCACACTGGATGGGCGCCTGATCAAGCTCGATGGGAAAACCGGCAAGCCGGTCTGGACCGCCGACACGGTCGAAAACCACAACAAGGTCTACACCATCACCGGCGCACCGCGTGTGGTCGATGGGCTCGTCGTCATCGGCAATGGAGGCGCGGAGTACGACGCGCGCGGTTACATCAGCGCGTACGATGCCGACTCCGGCAAACTCAAGTGGCGCTTCCATGTGGTGCCGGGCGACCCATCGAAACCGCAGGAAAGCAAGGCGCTCGAAGCCGCTTTGAAAACGTGGGACACGACTGGCAAATACAAATTCTGGAAAATCGGCGGCGGCGGCGCGCCGTGGAATTCCTTCGCCTTCGATCCGCAGTTGCACCTCCTCTATTTCGGTACCGGCAATGGCAATCCGTGGAACCGCAACATCCGCTCGCCGAAAGGTGGCGACAATCTCTATCTCTCGTCCGTGCTCGCGGTGGACACGCGCAGCGGACAATTGCGCTGGTACTATCAGACCACGCCCGGCGACACGTGGGATTTCGATTCTACCGCCGATGTCGTGCTCGCCGATCTAAAGATCAATGGACGCGTGCGCCATGTGCTGATGCACGCGCCGAAGAACGGCTTTTTCTATGTGCTGGATCGCGAAACCGGAAAGCTGATCAGCGCGCAGAAATTCGGGCTTGTCACCTGGGCGAAAGGCATCGATCTCAAAACCGGCAAACCGATCGAAAATCCGGGTGCACGCTACAAGGACAAACTAGCGGTGGTTTATCCTGCGGCAACCGGCGCGCACAACTGGCAGCCGATGACCTACAGTCCGCAAACGGGCCTTGTGTACATCCCGGCCATGGATGCGGCGCAGCCTTTCGTGCCGGACAAGAATTTCGTCTATCGCCCGGGTGCCTGGAACACCGGCGTCGATTTCGCCGCGGTCTCCGATCTCGTGCTGAAGATGATTCAATCCGGCAAGCCGCCGGCACCCGCGATCGGATTCATCAAGGCGTGGGATCCGGTGAAGCAGAAGGAAGTCTGGCAGGTTTCAATGGGCGGCTCGTGGAATTCGGGCTTGCTTTCGACGGCTGGCGGACTCGTGTTCGGCGGCGATGCGTATGGCATGTTCAGCGCGTACGATGCGAAGACCGGCAAGAAGCTGTGGTCGATCGATCTGAAGACTGGCGTGCTTGCGCCGGCGATGAGCTATGAGATCAACGGCACGCAGTACATCGCGCTTTTGGCAGGATGGGGCGGGGCAGGCGGCCTATCTGCCTTCCGCGATCCGAACACGGCGCTCTCGAAATACCAGACGAACCAGGGCCGGCTATTCGTGTTCAAGCTTGGCGGCCGCGAGCAGGTCGCCGCGCTCCAGGCGGAGGGCACGCCACAAACCGAGCCGCCGCCGCAGACGGGGAGCAAGGCGACCATCGACAAAGGCTTCGACCTGTATCACCGCAATTGCCTTGTGTGTCATGGATTCTTTGCGCAATCGGAAGGCGAGGTGCCGGATTTGCGGCTCGTGCCGCGCGAGATTTGGGATCAATTCGACGACATCGTGCGCGGCGGGATTCTCAAGGACAACGGCATGGCCTCATTCGCGGACATCCTTTCCAAGGACGACGTCGCCGCCATCCGCGCCTATGTGCTGGATCAGGCGCACCTCGCCTGGACCCAATCCCACGCACCGAAAAAGAAGCCACCCGGCATCGTAAGGCCATGACGTGCTTGCGCAGTTACATACTGTTGCGAACAAGCAAGGTCATTCGAGAGTGTCAATATGCTTAAGTCACCGCTCACGGAATTCAGAGACCATCGGGCGTGGTTGAAAAGCCTAAGTGAGACGGAGCGCCGCGCTTACTACAAGAGAAGCTACCGAGTTCAGATGGCTGCGCTGATCGCGGCCCTGGTGGGAGCACTGGGTATCGCGTTGCGTATTCCCCTCCTTTTTCTGATTTCAGCTGTAGTTGTCTTCGTTGTGTGGCTATATTGGCAACGAACCTACAAATCACGCGGTTTTAAGTAGCCACCTGCAAGCAGGATAGTTCCACCGACGGAGATCATTCCCATAATTTTGCAATCTCACTTTTGAAAAGCTTGCCTTCGGCCCTGTTCCTTACTATTTTTCAGATCGTAAGGAGAATGCGATGTCAACAGCAACCATGACGAGCAAAGGCCAAACGACGATCCCGAAGGACATTCGGGACGGTCTTGGCCTTAGACCGAAAGACAAACTTCATTTCACGCTGCTCCCTGACGGTACGGTGGTCATGCGAGCCAAGAAACGGAGCATTCTCGATCTTGCAGGTGCGCTCCACAAGCCGGGCCGCAAACCCATTCCGCTTTCCGCCATGAGACGATGAGCGGGCATGCGGGGGCTCGACACGAATGTGTTGTTGCGATTTCTCCTTGCCGATGATCGGCGGCAGTTCGTTGCCGCGAAGGCTGCCATTGCGCACGCGATAAGTGCCGGCGAACCGCTTCTGGTAAGCCTGTTGGCAATTCTTGAGACGGAGTGGGTTCTTCGTTCAAGCGCTGGCCTCGCCAAGACTGAAATCCTGCGGATTTTCAAGAAGCTGTTGGAATCCGGAGATTTGGCCTTTGAATCGGAAGTAGTGATCGAAGACGCCCTCGTTCGCTTTGAGAAGAGCAATGCGGATTTTGCCGAGTGCCTGATGATGGCCCATTATCAACACCTTGGCTGCAGTGCGATGCTGACCTTTGACGTGAAGGCATCCAAAATGCCTGGTGTCGAGTTGCTGTCCGCGTGATTGCGTCAGGCGGAAAAGAAAATATGTCCACGAAACCTGAACCGGTTCGGCCGATAACGCTCGAGGAGATCCGTGCCGCGCGGGAGCGGATCAAGGCCACGATTGTGCGTACGCCGCTGGTGCGGCTGGAGCTTGGGCCTGATTATCCGGACGTTCGCCTGAAGCTGGAGAACCTGCAGCCGATCAATGCCTACAAATTACGCGGCGCGGCGAATGCCGTCGCAATGCTCCCCGACGAAGAGCGCCGGCGCGGCGTGTGGACCATCAGCGCCGGCAACGCGGGGCAGGGCGTCGCCTATGCTGCGCGGGCTGCGGGCGTGCCGTGCACCGTGGTGGTGATCGAAACGGCGCCGGAGTCGAAAAAGCAGCGCATGAAGGCGCTCGGGGCAAAGCTCATTCCGGTGCCGTTCGATGTCGCCTGGCAGGCGATGGACGACCGCGCGTTCCCAAGCCTCGATGGCACTTTTGTGCATCCCTTCGACGATCATAATTTTATCGCCGGCAACGCGACGGTGGGTCTGGAAATTCTGGAGGATGCGCCGGACGCGGCCGTTGTAATTGGCGCCATCGGCGGCGGCGGGCTCGTTACCGGGCTCGGCAGCGCGGTGAAGGCGCTGAACCCGAGCCTCAAAGTCTATGGCGCGGAACCGGAAACCGCGGCACCGGCGGCGCTGTCTTTCGAAAAGAATTCGCCGCGGGTGTTCGAAGGCTGGAAAGTCTCGTTCGTGGATGGTGCCGGCGGCAAGAGCGTGTTCCCGCGCATGTGGCAGCGCATGAAGCCGGTGGTGGACGGCTCAATTGTCGTGACCCTCGAGCAGACGAAACGCGCCATACGCCTGATGGCGGAGAAAGCGCGCGTGATTTCGGAAGGCGCCGGCGCGCTGCCGCTCGCCGCCGCGCTCACGGGCCGCGCGGGGAATGGCCCCATTGTTTGCGTCGTCTCCGGCGGCAACATCGATCTCGCGAAATTCTGTGAACTCATCCAACCGCAAACGGGATGAACGACGCCATTCTCACTTCTGGGATGTCGTCTCGGCCCGCGTCGCTGAGCGGTGCACGGCTTGAATCTCGTTCTCCAGCGCGTTCAGGAATCGCGAGCGGTCCTGCCTGGTGAATCCGGCGTTATAAGTCTGGCCGCCGGTCACTTCGCGCAGGTGACGGTGGAGATCACGCATGCCGAGCGCCACGCCGATGCTTTGCTCGCTGAACGGTTTGCCCGTTGGCCCCAGCACGCGCGCGCCTTTCGCAAGGCAGCGCGCCGCCAGCGGAATATCGGCCGTGATCGCGATATCGCCTTCCGCGATGCGATCCGCGATCCAGTCGTCCGCCGCGTCAGCGCCCTCGGATACGGTGACATGCCGGAACAGCGGACTGGAGCTCGGCCGCAATCCACCATTGCTTACCAGATAGACGGTGAGCGTGTGACGCGTGGCGACGCGCTCCACTTCCTGCTTCACTGGGCAGGCATCGCCATCGACAAAGATGTTCAGCACGAGCTGCCTTAGGCCGCCCGCCGTATCTTGCCGCGATGAAAGGGGCGCTTGCGCTTGTAGACGGACAGGTCGGGCTTACGCGCCTCTTTCTTCGCCTGTGGCGTGTCGAAAGACACGGGCTTGGTGCCCACCACCATCAGCGGGCGCTTCGTCAGCTTCTCGATATCGCGCAGGAGCCCGCGTTCGGACGCATCGCAGAAGGCAACCGCAATTCCCGCATTGCCCGCCCGCGCCGTGCGCCCGATGCGGTGCACATAGCTCTCCGGCTCGTGCGGCAATTCGAAATTGATCACGTGGCTGACATCGTCGACGTCGATCCCACGCGCCGCGATGTCGGTCGCCACCAGCACGCGCGCGTGCCCGGAGCGAAACCGCTCGAGCGCCCGCTGGCGCGCGTTTTGTGACTTGTTGCCGTGAAGCGCGTCGCAGGACACGCCGGCGCGATCCAGATGTTCGCTCACGCGATTGGCATGGTGCTTTGTGCGCGTGAACACGATCACGCGCGACAGCGCAGGATCCTTCAGCAGGGTGGTCAGAAGCGCGCGCTTCTGCGCAGTCTCCACGAAGTGCACCTGCTGCTCGACTTTGTCCACCGTCACGGCTTGTGGTGTGACCTCCACGCGTACCGGCTCGTGCAGCATGTCGGCCGCGAGCTTTGCCACATCGTGCGGCATGGTGGCGGAGAACAACAGCGATTGCCGCTTCTTCGGCAGCATCGCCACGATCTTACGCACATCGCGGATGAAGCCCATGTCCAGCATGCGGTCGGCTTCGTCGAGCACGAACTGCTTCACCGCGTCGAGCCGCACGTGCTTCTGCTGCACGAGATCGAGCAGGCGGCCCGGCGTGGCAACGAGAATGTCCACGCCGCGCGCCATCGCCTTCACCTGTTGCGGCTGGCCGACGCCGCCGAGAATGACGGTGTGGCGCAGGCCCAGATGCCTGCCGTAGGTCGCAAGGCTGTCGCCGATCTGCAGTGCGAGTTCGCGCGTGGGCGCGAGAATGAGCGCATGCGCCGCACGCGGCGCAACGGGATGCTGCGGCTTGCCGAGCTTCTGCAGAATGGGCAGCGCGAATGCCGCCGTCTTGCCGGTGCCGGTCTGCGCGATGCCGAGCAGATCGCGGCCTTCCAGCAGAAGCGGAATGGCGCGGGTCTGAATGGGGGTGGGATGGGTGTAGTCTTGTGCCGCAAGCGCGCGGCAAAGCGGCTCGGAAATGCCGAGCGCGGAAAACGTCTGATGAGTCACTGGTATGCCTCTTCCTTATGCGCCGGGGCACGCCGGCCAGAATGGCCGCGCGAACCGCATGGAGCGTTGCCGCCTTCCACGCGCACCTGGAGCTAACGGAGATTGATCGATGATATCCTGGATGAGAGCGTTTTAAAACGCATCGCGCGATCCGGGAACGATTGGAGCACCCTATATGGGGAGGCCCAATCAAAAGTCAAATTGCGCGAATACCATTTCTCACATCGCAGAGTTCGCCACGTCGGCGGGTACGAATGCCGGCCGCCTGCAGAGCCCAACGCCGATCATTGCAATTTGCTAACGTTGCGCGGGCTGAGCGGTCTTGCAGCGCCTTGGGAGAATCGATCAAATCCGAAGCTGGTGGGGCCGAAACTCGGGGAATTTTCAGCCATGCGAAGCCTAGCGATTGCCGCAGCATTTGCGATGCTTGCGGTCTCACCGGCGCTTGCCGCCGGTTCCACAGCCGCGCAAAACGCCATGAAAACCTGTTCTGCTACGTGGAAAGCCAAGAGCGATACCGACAAGAAGGCGACGACCTACAAGGCGTTCATGTCCGGCTGCATGAAAGGCAGCAACACGGCATCCGCGCCAAGAGCGCCCGCATCTGCGAGCGCGATGAAGCCCGCTCCGCAGGCGGCGGTGCCCGCGTCCCGCGGAACGATGTCAAGCTGCGCCGCGACCTGGAAAACCAAGAGCGATGCCGACAAGAAAGCGATGACGTACAAGGCGTTCATGTCCGGCTGCATGAAGGGCACCAGCGCGGCGTCCACGCCGGCGCCTTCCACCGCCATGAAATCGGCAACACCGGCTGCGACCGGCAAGCCGGCGGCGCCGGCGGCGCCGGCGGCAGCGGCGCCGAAGAAAACCGCTTCCAAAATACCGACCGAAGGCACTGGCGGCACGTCCGCCCGATGCAAGGATGGTGCGATCATCACCATCAAGACTCACGTAGGCGCATGTTCGCATCACGGCGGCGTCGCCGCGTGGCGGTGAGGGGCATCAATTCATTCGAGAGGTGGTTCTTTCATGAGTATTCTCGATAATCTGAAAGGCGCGCTCTATCAGGCCGGCGAAAGCGTCGCGCAAAGCGCGCTCAGCGGTGTGCTCGACAGCTCAGGCGGCGTTCAGGGCATTCTCGACAAGTTGCAGGCCGGAGGTCTCGGCCCAATCGTCTCGTCGTGGACGGGAGCCGGCACGGGACAGCCCATCTCGGTGGATCAGCTCAAGAGCGTGTTGAGCAGCGAGCATGTGGAGCAGATCTCAAGCCAGCTCGGGCTTTCACCGGACAAGGCATTGGCCGCGCTCGCCGAACATCTGCCGGGATTGGCTGCGCAGGGCAAGACCTGAAAACGCGATCCACGGGGGAGGCCGGGCTGCGCCCACGCAATTCAACTTGGATTGCGTGGATTGACGTCCCGCCGCCGAGCGCTGACCTGGTCACGACTCAGATGAATTCGTTCAGGAATGCCGCAGTGCCGTCGGAGATGCCGACGATCTTGTTTGTGGCCTGGCGATAGAATTTGAAGTTGAGCTCAGTTGCGGGCTGGCCGTCATTCCAGTCAGCGAAGCATTTGAGTTCGTTTCGCCCGAGCGGCCGCTTCGCGAGTGCTGTGCGGCGGACGGTGATGCTCACGCGCGGCGTCTGCCGGGCGATGCCGCGCTTCTTCGCAGTCGCTTCGGCGGACGTCACCACGCCACGCGCAATGAGGCCTTGCCCGCCTTCATTCTCGCTGGCGAATACGAAAATCGTGTCGCCTGTGGCGATATGTTTGCCGCCATACATCGTCTTCTGCGCCGTGAACGCGAATGTTTTCGCCTGCGGATCGCGAACCTCGGTCTTGATTGCGAACGCCATGCGTCCTCTTCCCGCCTTAGGCGCCTTGCCCACCATATTTCCGGGGCTTTCGCTGAGTTGTCTCTACCACCCCGGTGCGGCAATATCGAACCGAAGCTCTTCGAACTTACAACATCCTGAAGTGAACAGGAGGCGGGCGGATGCAACCACGGCAGCGGCAAATCGAGGTGCAGCGCACCGGATCGGGCGACCCGCTTGCGTTCGCCGTGACGGTGCGGGAAGGCAAGAGCGAGACGCGGCACCAGGTGACCATGTCGCAGGAGGTGTACCAGCAGCTGACCGGCGGCGAGCACACGCCGGAAAACTTAATGCACGCCGCATTCCGCTTTCTGCTCGACCGCGAGCCGAAGGAATCGATCATGCCGCGCTTCGACGTGACGCTGATCTCGCGTTACTTCCCCGAATTCCGCCGCGTGATTCCGCGGTATTTATTACGATAACAAGAAGTGCAGCTGCATGACGCTAGCTCGGTCATCGTGCTATGACGGCCGGTGTTCCGATAGGCTGTGGGTGTTAAAGAAATTGGTGGAGCAAAATACAGTGGTGAGGTACGCAGTCACGGTCCTGCTAACCCTCGGCCTTACAGGTTGCCTCACTGCGAGTGACCCGGAAGGCGCACGGATAAGATCTTTCGCGAACATGCAGCCGCCGATTGATGGGTATATGAGCATAAGGACTATTGGGAGGTGCGGTCGCGTAGTGACTCCACCATCCGTGTAGAGGTCAAAAAGAACGGAAGCGCGCCGCCGCAATGCTGGGTGATACTCTATGATTGAACCGGACACTTCAACTTAGGACACTATCTACTGAAGCGATCGCTTGCGTTGCGTGTCGCCTTGCGATAGTCGTATCGATTGCTCTTTGACGTCGGTGTTTGGTTTGGCTGCTGGCGCCGCAAGCCCAGGACGGAGTTCGTCTCTCCACCTCGCACACGCACGGTCGAAAAAACCTGAAAACAACCGCTGTTCCCGCGCGAATAAAAAATTCGAAAACAACCTTGGGAGAAAGAGGGGGGAGGGTACCCCCCTGAATCTTGCAAACAAATGCGTCGGCGATCTGTCGCCACAAGATATTGTGGTGAACCGGGCCGCAGAAAAAAATCTGGACGAACAAACGGATCAATTCCGCGCCGTCGCCGGGGCGAAAAAAATCCTGACAAACGAACGGATTAATTCCGGTGTTCGAGGCGAGCCGTTCCAAGAATCACGGAAATCGCGGTTCAATTCCGCAACAACATTGCAGAAAGGCCGCCAATCCGGCAATTCTTGCCCAAAGCGACATCTGCCGTTATGGAAGCCGCCCAGTATGAGCGACCCAGCCCATGAGCACGGACAAGACATTCCGCCCGAAGGCGCGGCTGCCGCGCGGTTTCCGCGATCGCGGTCCTGCGGAGATCGCGGCCGAGCGGCGCATGCTCGAGACCATCAGGAAGGTCTACGAATCCTACGGGTTTGAGCCGCTCGAAACCCCGGCCTTCGAATACACCGACGCGCTGGGCAAATTCCTCCCCGATCTCGACCGCCCCAACGAAGGCGTCTTCTCGTTGAAGGACGATGACGGCCAGTGGCTGTCGCTGCGCTACGACCTGACGGCGCCGCTCGCCCGCTACGTGGCCGAGAATTTCCAGACCCTGCCGAAGCCGTTTCGCCGCTATCAGGTGGGGCAGGTGTGGCGAAACGAGAAGCCGGGGCCGGGGCGCTATCGCGAATTCACCCAGTTCGATGCCGATACGGTCGGCAGCGCATCGCCTGCCGCCGATGCCGAACTCCTGATGATGGTGTGCGACGCGCTCGAAGCGCTCGGCCTCAAGCGCGGCGAATACATCGTGAAGATGAACAGCCGGCGCTTGCTGGATGCGGTGCTGGAGTCGGCGAAGGTGAGCGGCCTACAGCGCGGGACGGTGCTGCGCGCCATCGACAAGTTCGACCGCCTGGGCGAAGCGGGGGTGCGCGCGCTTCTCAGCGAAGGCCGCAAGGACGAGTCCGGCGATTTCACAAAAGGCGCGGGACTCGACGCGCAGCAAGTCACGATGATCATGGAATTGCTGACGTCTTCGGCTGATCGTTACGACACCGTAGCGGCAATGCAGGAATTGCAAACGCTGAAGAACATTCTCGCTGAAAACAAATACGCCGAGGATCGTGTGCAGATCGACACGAGCATCATTCGTGGGCTGGAATACTACACCGGCGCGGTGTTCGAAGCCCAGCTGACATTTCCGGTCGCGAATGAGGCGGGCGAAACGATCATCTTCGGATCGGTGGCGGGTGGTGGGCGCTACGACGACCTGATCGCGCGCTTCACCGGGCAGCAGGTGCCGGCCACGGGCATTTCCATCGGCGTGAGCCGGTTGCTGTCCGCCGTGAAGCAACGCAGCGAAGCAGCGCTGCCGCGGCTCATTGTCGTGCTGGCGATGGACGATCCGGCGCGGAGTTTCGCCATGGCGGCCGAGCTGCGCGAGGCGGGCATCCGCGCGGAGGCTTACGTCGGCACGCGCAAGTTTGGCGATCAGCTGAAATATGCCGACAAGCGCGGCGCGGCGATTGCCGTGATCGAGGGCGCCGACGAGCGTGCCAACGGCAAAGTTACGCTGAAGGATCTCAAGCTCGGTGCGCAACTTTCCAAGGGGATTGAGTCCCGTGAACAGTGGCTAGGTGAGCGGCAGGCGCAGCTGACGGTCGATCGCGACCGGTTAGTGCAGGAAGTGAGCACGATGCTCAAGCGCGGACGCTGGTGAGGGCGCGGGCGAGCCGCACCGCGTCTTCCTTTTCGTGATAGATGCTGAAGCCGATGCGCAGCCCGTCGCCGCGATAGTCGACAATGATGTTCTGCGCGGCGAGAGCAGCGGTGATCTCTTGAGCGTTCGATGTGCGGAATGCGAGAAACCGGCCGCGGCTGCTTTCGTCCGGGATCAGTAAATCGGTGGACCGGATTGGTGCCTTCATACTCTCTAGTTCGGCGAGGAAGGCACGTTCGATCCCGCGCACATGCTCGAGCATCTTTTCGATCGTCCAGCCTTCCTGCTGAAGCCAATCCTGGACTGCGTCGAAGCGATAGAGGCCGGAGAGGTCGAAGGTCGCGCCAAGAAACCGGCTCCCGTCTTCGCTGTACGGAACGCCCTTCACACCGCCTTCGAGCGCGCTAAATCCGGCGTACCAGCCGGTATCCCGCGGACGCGGTCCGTACCCGGGCGGGCAATGTAGGAAGCAGACGCCTTCGCCTGACATCGCGTACTTATACCCGCCGGCAAGATAGAACGCGCGCTCAGCAACGGCGCTCAAATCCGTCGGCGCGGCCATGAAGCCGTGATAGCCGTCGATGACGATAAATGCTTCGGGATTGCGCACGGTACGCACGATCCGCTCCAAGTCGCGAACGCGAAACCCGGAATCGAAGAAGACCTGACTGAAGAAGATGAGATGGTGAGAGCCACGGCTTGCCGCCTCTGCGAACCGCGCTTCGAAACTCTCGAAAGGCTCGGTTGGAATGCGCGTGACCTCGACGAGTCTGTCTTCTTCCATGCGCGCAATCTGACGCGAGAAGCTCATGAACTCGGATGGCGTTGTCAGAATGCGAATCGTCCTGTTCGCGGAGAAACACGACAGCAACCGCAGCACGAAAGAATGCGTGTTCGGTCCGAAGGCGATGGTCGCGGGATCGGGCAGATTGAGCACACGCGCGATATGGCGCTGGGCAGCGGGAATGACCTCGCCGAAAATATGATCCCATTTCCGGTCGAGCAGACGCGCGGCGTCGTGCCAGGCGGCGTCTTGCGCCGCAAGAGAAATGTCCGGCCATGGATGATGGCTGTGAGCCGCGGCATGCAACGGCGCGCCTTCCCGCCCAACGCTCAGTTCAAATCCTTTCATTGTGGCGACATAGGCCCCGCCTTGATATCCGGATCGTTCAGATGTTCCACCTTCCAGCGCATTGCCATGCCGATGCGGCTGCGGCCCGACGGGTGATCGTAGAAGATCGCCTCCTCCAGCGGACTCGGATCGAGCTTGCGATATTCGCTGAGCTTCAGCGTGACGGTTGCGAATCCGTCCGGTTGCCGCGCCGTGTTCAACCCGAAGATGTCCGCCTGCGCTTCCAGCGTGCGCGTGATCGCGTTGGTGACCGGTGTGGCGAAAAAGAAGAAGATGCTGATGAGCGCCATCGCGACCGGCAACCCCGCGGGATCATCGATCGCACGCACATTCCAATTGCCGCCGAAGAATCCCGTCAGGAAATAAAATCCCCAATTCACGAACAGGAATGCGACAAGCAGCACCAGGCCTATCCAGGTCAATCCGATGACATTGTGGCTTAGGACGTAATGCCCCATCTCGTGTCCGAGCACGGCATAAATTTCCCGCGGCGTGGCGCGGTTGATGAGATTGTCGGTCATGGAAATCCGGGTGGTGCCGAGAAACCCGGAGACGTTCGCCGAAATGCGCTTTGATTGCCGTGAGGCATTGAACTCGTACACATCCGTTGCGGGAATGCCGTCGGAACGAGCAAGCGAAAGAATTTCCGATTTCACCGGCCCTGCTTTCAGCGGATAATACTTGTTGAAGACTGGCGCAATGAAGACCGGCGCGATCACCAGAACGAATACAGAGAACGCGACGGAGATCAGCCATCCCCAGACCCACCATGATCGGCCCGCGGCGCGAACGGCCGCATAGATCAACGTGAGCAGGATGGTCAGGCCGACGAGCTCCAGCGCGAAGCCCTTGCCGAAGTCTCCGAACCACTGCCCGAATGACATATTGGAAAGGCCGTAGGCGTGCTCGCGGAAGAAGCCTTCATATACCGTGAGCGGCAAAGTGAGAATCGCGGTGAGAATGAGAAACTGAATGACATAGATCGGCACCTGCCAGAATCGCGAGCGTGTGATTCGTTGCGCGGTATCGCGCATGCGCGCGGAAATTCGCAACCACAACAGCAGCGCCGCGACGAGCACCGCATACGCCGTATCCACGAGCAGAAGCCAATACCCGCCCTCGAAATACGCATCGGAGCGCTCGCGTGCTTCGCCTTTCACCGTTGCGAGGTAGGCGTTGGTCGCCCTTTCCGCGCTGAACGGTTTCGTGGCCGGAGCAGTGGACGCCGGTGGCGGCAGGCTTTGGACCTGAACGGTGCTGGTCGGCGCCGGAGCGGGTGCGGCCATCGCGGTTAACGCGAGAAACGCAAAAATCATCGCTAGCGCAGCCATTGCCGCGCCGATTGCCTTGCGCATGCTGTCCTTCCGACTCTTTCTTGCGTGCGTGAGACTAGCAGAAGGCATGGCGTTCCGAGAAAGTTCTAGTTCGCGAGCAGCGCGCGATAGAGCGCCAGCGTGTCGGCGCACATGCGCTCAAGCGAGAATCGCTCCCGCACGTGCCTCCGGCCCCGCTCGCCCATGTCTGTACGCCCGGCTTCGCCAATCGCGATCATCTGCTGAATAGCGCGCGCCAACGCCGCCGCATCTCCGGGCGGGACCAGGAGTCCCGATTCGTTTGCAATCACTGTCTCGCGCGCACCCCCGTGGTCCGTCGCGATGACAGGCCGCCCCATGGCGCCAGCCTCGGCCGCAACCCGTCCGAAAGCTTCCGGATCTGTGGAGGCCGAAACGACGATGTCGCTGGCAAGATATCCGGCGGCCATATCGGTGACGTGCCCAGCAATGCTGACGACATGCGTAAGTCCTGAGTGCGCAATCGCCGCCTCGATTTCGGTCGCATATTCATCGCGACCCTGCACATCACCCGCAAGCACCGCGCGAACCCCTGCCAGAAATCCCTCGCGGGCGAGCTGCGCCAGTGCCTCAATGAACACGAGCTGCCCTTTCCAGCGCGTGAGCCGGCCGGGAAGCAGAATGATAAGGTCGTCCCTTCCGACCTGCCAACGCGAACGGACCTCAGCGATCCGCTCCGGCGGCACGCTCGCCGGATCGAATTCCTCAAGATCGACGCCGCGCGGAATGGTTTTGATGCGCTCGCGCGGAACGCCGTGCTCGCGCATGATATGAGCGGCCGTCCATTCTGAGTTGGCGATGATGGCATCGCTCTGCACCATCACCGAATTGTACAAGCGCTTGAGCCAATTCGAGGCGTTATAGATGCCGTGATAAGTTGTGACGAATGGAATCTCGGTCGCGCGCGCCGCATACCAGGCGCTCCAGGCCGGCGCCCGCGAGCGGGCGTGAATGAGGCTGATGTTCTTCGTGCGAATGAGTCTGGCGAGACGAAGCGCGTTCGCGAAGATCGTTTGAGGCGTCTTTGAGTTTACCCGCAAATGTGCGATTTCGCTGCCGGTTGTGGTGAGCAGCGGTTCCATCCGTCCGCCCGACGTGGCGACCAGCGATCGGAGGCCCTCTTTCACAATCGCGCGGGCAATGTCGATTGTCGTGCGTTCCGCGCCACCCGCATCGAGCGCCGGAATGACCTGCAGGATTGTGGGCGGTTTCGCCACGCGTGCGTGATGACCGTTTGGATAGCGCGACGACCATCGCCGATTTCCGCCGCGGCGGGAAGTCTCGCCCTCCTGTCATTCGGCGCGGCGCTATGGCCGGTTGCGTTTCCTTGTCGTGACCGCTTTTGTGAGCAGATGCCGAAAACAGCTACCGTCGCGTCACTTGCTGTTCTGATGCCGTTGGCGGCGCAAGCAGCCAATGCTGACGTTCTCGACCAGGAATCGCTCAGTGGGAAGACCCGCTACGAGCGCTGCCAGCAGCTCGCACGCCAGAATGCGCAAATGGCCCTGAGTGCCGCGAACGCATGGGAAAATGACGGCGGAGACAGCGCGGCGGCGCATTGTGCGGCCTTGGCTCTGTTCGCCCTGAAGCGCTTTCCGGAAGCCGCCGCGCGGCTCGACAATCTCGGCCATCAGAACGTGGGTGGGGCGTCCGAGCGGGCTGCGCTGTTCGATCAGGCCGGCAACGCATGGCTGTTGGCCAATCGGGGAGCCGAAGCAACGGCATCGTTCTCATCAGCCTTGGCTCTGATGCCGAACGATCCTGACCTGCTTGCCGACAGGGCACGCGCCGCGGCCTTGTTCGGCGACTGGAAGGCGGCGGAGGGCGATCTCACCGCGGCGCTGGCGCAGGATTCCTACCGCGCCGATCTGCTCGTATTGCGCGCCTCTGCCCGCCATGCCCTCGGGAAGCGGGCCGAGGCGCGCAGTGACCTGGAGCAGGCACTCCGGATTGTGCCTAATTATCCCGAAGCGCTGGTGGAGCGGGGCGCGCTGAAATTCGAGACCGGCGATCCCAAAGGAGCGCGCTCCGACTGGCAGACCGTTGTTGCACACGCCCCGAACAGCGCCGCGGCTGATGCTGCGCGTGCGCATCTCAATGGGCTGCCGCCGGCGAAGGCGAGGTAGCGGCCGTCCATTCCGCCCGGACTTCCGCATCCCGTTCCTGCGACAGGCGCACTTCTGCCAATTCGCTTGCCCGCTCGCAATCGAGCCGCGACAGCGCCCAGACGGCCATTGCACGAACGAGCGGCGAATCGTCCTCGAGCAGCCGCTCGGCTTTCTCGGCAAGTGAGACGTCGCCGGAGTTGCCGATGGCGATCAGCACATTGCGCACGAAACGATCGCGCCCGATGCGTTTGATCGGGGAGCCGCGGAACAGGGCGCGGAAATCAGCGTCGTTCAACCGTACCAAATCCGCCAATCGTGGCTGCGCCAGTTCGGCGCGCGCATGGAATCGCGCCTCGCGGGCCACGCTCGCGAACTTGTTCCACGGACAGACGGCAAGACAATCGTCGCAGCCATAGATGCGATTGCCCATTGGTTCGCGGAATTCTCGCGCAATGTGTCCCTTGTGCTCGATCGTGAGATACGAAATGCAGCGACGGGCGTCGATCTGATATGGCGCCGTGAAAGCGTTGGTTGGACACAGATCGAGGCAGCGGCGGCAGGCGCCGCAATGATCCTGCTCCGGTTCGTCCGGCGCGATATCCAGGGTTGTGAAAACGGAGCCGAGAAACAACCAGGAGCCGTAAAGGCGTGACACGAGGTTGGTGTGCTTGCCTTGCCAGCCGGCACCGGCGGTCTGCGCCAGCGGCTTTTCCATCACCGGTGCCGTGTCGACGAATATCTTCACGTCAGCCGCAAAGTGTTCGGCAATGAAGTGGGCGAGCCGCTTCAGCTTCGTCTTCATCACGTCGTGGTAGTCGTCGCCTTGGGCACAGCAGGAGATCGCCGCCCGATTGCGCGCCGCAAGGCGCTCGCGCGGATCGCCGTTCGGCCCATAATTCATTCCGACAACAATGACCGTTTTGACCTCCGGCCACAGGGTTTTGGGATCGGCGCGGCGTTCGGCATTCGTCGACATCCATTCCATGTTGCCGTGCCGGCCTTCAGCAAGGAATTGTTCCAGATCGGCGCGCGCATGGCTTGAATTCTCCGCCGCCGCAAAGCGCACGACATCAAAGCCCTCGCGTAATGCTTGCGCCCGAATCTCGGCGCGAATGTCAGGCATCGAGCTCGGCATAGTGAGAAATCGGGGGCTGTCCGGGCACGCGGTCGGCGAGCAGCGATCGAAAGCACGGCCGCGACTTCATCCGCATGTACCACTCAGTTGCAGGCGGATACTCTGCCCACGGAACTTCGCCGAAATAGTCGAGCGCGGAGATGTGTGCTGCGACCGCGAAATCGCCAAGCGTGCATTCGCGCGCGGCGAGATAGCCGTTGCGGTCGGCCGCAGCGCCGATTTCAGCCAAGGCCGTCTTCAAAGCTTCGCGCCCGTCGCGGATCAGCATCATGTCCGGCGCGCGTTTGGCGCTCGCGCCCGTGAATCGCTGTGAGGCCTTTTCGTACACAACCTTGCGCGTCACGTTTTCATGGAGCGGCCCCATCGCCCAATCGACGAACTTGAGGGACTCCGCACGCGCGGTTGCATTTTCGGGCGTCAGCGGATGCTCGGGATAGTTTCCCTCGAGATGATCGACAATCGCCCAAAGGCCAGTGCACTCGGTTTCGTCCTGGTCAATGAAGACCGGCAGATGCACTGAAGAATCGTCCGGCATGACGGGATCGAAAGCGAGCCGCTTCTCGGCAATCAGGAGCCGCGCGAATCGCGACGGTGGAGAGAGCAACAGGTGGACAAGGCGGCGCATTGGGCCAATCTAATGAAAGCGTTCGCGCCGTCCTAGTGCCGAATGCAGCCGTCCAGACCGTCTCGCGAGACTTGCCTTATGCGCGACATCAATTGAGCGGTTCGCCAGGTGACGTATGGCCCCGGATGCACAGCCCGCCAGTCGTCCGGGTCGGGAAGAACGGCCGCGAGCCGCGCTGCCTGGCGGACGCTCAGCACGGCCGCGGATTTGTGGAAATAGGCATGGGCGGCGGCCTCGGCTCCGAAGTTTCCGTGGCCCCAATCGACGAGATTGAGATAGGCGGTCAGAATCCGTTCCTTCGACCACAAGGTTTCCATCAGGACCGTGAGATACGCCTCGAGACCTTTACGCACCCAGCTCCGCCACGGCACGAGGAACAGACTGCGGGCCGCCTGTTGCGACAGCGTGCTCGCGCCGCGCAGCCGTTTCTTTGGATGGCGCTCGTGTGACTTGATCGCCTGATCGATCGAGCCCCAATCAAATCCGTGGTGGTGGCAGAACTTCTGGTCTTCTCCGCCAATAACCGCTTTCGCCAAATACGGCGAGATCTCGGACGCATCGCGCCACACGTAGCGCACATCGTCGCCAGACAGCAGTCCGATGAGCATCTGCGGGGTGCCAGGCACGGGGATGACGCGGAGGAGGAGCAACAGAAGAATCGGCGCAGGCACGAGCAGGATGAAAACCGCCCACGCGATCCGCCGGAACCATCTCATTCACGCCCCGCAATGCCACGATTCGACTGCGGCATCATTGACACGCCGCGTGCGTGGCTGACAATGCGGCAGCCCTCGAGGAAGCCGACACATGGATCGCGAAATCACGGACAAGCTCGCCGCGGCGCGCGAGCATGCCTATTCCATTCCTATCGAGGAAATGAATGTCGCCCAGCCAGAGCTTTTCCGCAGCGACACCATGTGGCCCTATTTCGAGCGGCTTCGCCGCGAAGCGCCGGTACACTACTGCCGCGAGCACGAATTCGGGCCGTATTGGTCCGTCACCAAATACAACGACATCATGGCCGTGGACACGAACCACGACGTCTTCTCCTCCGAGCCCGCCATCACCATCGCGGATCCGAAAGAGGATTTCCGGCTGCCGATGTTCATTGCCATGGATCCGCCGAAGCACGATGCACAACGCAAAGTCGTGAGTCCCATCGTCGCTGGACCCAATCTCGAGAATCTCGAGCCGATCATCCGCGAGCGCGCCGGGACGATCCTCGACAGCCTTCCCGTCGGCGAGACGTTCGATTGGGTAGACAAGGTCTCCATCGAGTTGACCACCATGACGCTTGCAACCTTGTTCGATTTCCCGTGGGAGGACCGGCGCAAGCTGACGCGCTGGTCGGACATTTCGACGGCGGGCCCGAAGAGCGGGTTGTTCAGAAGCCCCGAAACGGCCGAGCAGGAGCGACGCGAGGAGCTCTACGAATGCGCCGACTATTTCATGAAGCTGTGGAACGAGCGGGTAAACGCGCCGCCCAAGGGCGATCTCATTTCCATGCTCGCGCACGGCGAATCCACGCGCAACATGGATCGCATGGAGTTTTTGGGGAACCTTATTCTGTTGATTGTGGGCGGCAACGACACCACGCGGAACACGATCACCGGCAGCCTGCTCGCGCTGAACCTGTTTCCGGAGCAATATGCGAAGCTCCGCGACAATCCCGGCCTGATCCCGAATATGGTCTGCGAAACCATTCGCTGGCAGACGCCGCTTGCCCACATGCGCAGGCGGGCGAAACGCGACATTGAATTCGGAGGCCAAAAAATCCGCGCGGGCGACAAGGTCGTGATGTGGTACGTCTCGGGCAACCGCGACGAAGAGGTGATCGCAAATCCGAACGATTTCACGATTGATCGGCCGAATGTCCGCCGGCATCTGTCGTTCGGCTTTGGCATTCACCGTTGCGTGGGCAATCGGCTGGCGGAACTTCAGCTCAAGATCATCTGGGAAGAAATTCTTAAGCGGTTCCCAAATATAGAAGTGATGGGAGAGCCCCGCCGGGTAATGTCCACGTTCGTAAAGGGCTACGAATCCCTTCCGGTGCGACTGGCGGCGTAGAATAATAGGGGGCTGACTTCATGACCTTCGAACTCATCAGGCGATGGCGCATCCACGCCTTTGCCGGAATGCTTGCCACGTTTGCTACTCCGGCGTGGGCCGATGATACCCTGCCGCCGATCCGCCGATTCGATATTCCGACTATCGAGAAACTTGGTCGGCAGATGTACGAGCAGGATCAGGAGGCGTGGAAGGCAACCGACATTCTCCGCGCGAAGCATTCCGACGATGAGCTCAAGGCCGGAAATTTGCACGGCTGGATCGTAGACCCTTTTCCGGACCGAGACGTAGTCCGCTTCATCCATGATGGCGCAAACGGCCCCGAAGCATTTTACGACGTCACGTTCGCGAAAGGCGCGGAGCCGGTCTTATCCGAACCGCAGAACCGCGTCCTGAATTCGGAGGAGCTAGCGCAATACAGCGCCAGAACCTTGGCACTCAAGAATGTCGAACGCCCCTGTTCGGATAGGTACAACACGATTGTTTTGAAGGATCTGGAGCGGAATGGCTGGCTGGTCTGGGCTCTTGCCGCCACAACGGAACCCGGTGTCGTCCTTTATGGCGGGCATTATCGGTTCTCGATTTCAAAGGACGGCAAGACAGTGGTGCAACGAGATGCTCTTTCCAAAGGGTGCATGAATGCGCCACCGCCTGATCCAACCAAGGGCAATATGGTGATGATGGCGTTCATCCAGCTGGTTTCTGATGTGCCAGTTGAAACAGTCGTTTGGCTTAATCTCGAGCACAAGTTACCGGTCATGATTATAACACCGGACCGCAAGGAGCGGACAATCACAGACGGTCACATCAGTCAAACTGGTGCACTGCCGGCAAGAGCACAAGCGAGTCCCGAAGAGAGAAAATAGTAGCGGTAACTCTTGAGCACTTCCCGAATTTTGAGCTCATCCTATGCATGATCTGCTGAATGCGGTGCTGCTGGGCATCGTGGAAGGCTTTACCGAATTCCTGCCGGTCTCCTCGACAGCGCACCTGCTGATCGTGGAGCGGGTGCTGCATCTGTCTGGCGACCGCTGGGAAGCCTTCACGGTCATCATTCAGCTGGGTGCAATTTTGGCGGTTGTGGCTGGGTACTGGAACAAGTTCGTCAATGTGCTGGGTGGTATTGCGACAGACCGGCCGTCGCAGAAATTCGCTGCCGCGGTCATCGTGGCCTTCCTGCCGTCCGCGATAGCTGGGCTGCTGCTGATCAAGACGATCAACGCCGTTTTGCTGAATCCGGAGGTGGCGATCCCCGTCATTGCCACCACGATGACGCTCGGCGGGATTATCATTCTGATTTTCGAGCGGATCGCGCCCAAGCCGCGCTACCATGACGGCGATCATCTGCCGCTGCGAAAGGCGTTGCAGGTTGGATTGTGTCAGGTGCTCGCGATTTTACCCGGCGTATCTCGCTCCGGCGCCACGATTCTGGGCGGCGAACTGCTAGGTATCGAGCGCGCCGCCATCGCGCACTTCACCTTTTATCTCGCGGTCCCGACGATGCTCGGCGCGACCGTGCTCGAGCTATACAAGAAATGGTCGCTGCTTTCCATGAGCGACGTTTCGACCATCGGCATCGGCTTCGTTGTGTCGTTCATCGTCGCCTATGGCGTTGTGAAGACGTTCATCGGCTTTCTCAGCCGCTATGGGCTCAAGCCCTTCGGCTGGTACCGGATCATTCTGGGCGTGGTGCTGTTTACCGGGTTGCTGGTGTTCCGCTGACGCGCTCCTGCACCGACTCCTCGAACTGTCCCTTGCGCCGGAAACGCCAAAGGTAGGTCGGCAGAACGGCTTCGGCAGGTTCCGGCTGAATGCCCAAGTCTGCGAGCGTCAGCGCGCCGGGCGAAACCACATTGTCGTTCTTGAGCAGCCGCACCTGATCCATGGTGAGCAAAGGTGAAGGCAATAGCTGCAATATCGCGCCTTGCATCATCGCAATGGGGACCGGGATGGGCAGAAGTACGCGCCGGCGCTCCGTCACCTGCAGCATGAGCTGCATCAGTTCCTTGAAGCTGTAACTGGCGGGGCCGCCGAGCTCATAGGTCTTGCCGCGGGCGTTATCGTTCTCGATGCAATGGGCCACGGCTTTCGCCACATCGCCAACGAACACCGGCTGGAATTTCGTGTGCCCGCCGCCGATCAGGGGCAGCACCGGCGACATACGCGCAAGCCATGCGAATCTGTTGAAGAAGCTGTCCTCCGGACCGAATACGACTGATGGCCTCAGAATCGTTGCTTCAGGAAATGCCTCGCGCACGCGCGCTTCGCCTTCGGCTTTGGTGTTGGCGTATTTCGAATCGGATTCCGGATCGGCGCCGATCGCCGAGATGTGCACGAAGGCCCGCGCTCCCGCTGCCTTCGCCGCCTTTGCCATCGCGCCGGCCGCTTCGGCGTGCAGCGCTTCGAATTCTTGCGCACCGGACTGGTAGAGAATGCCGACCAGGTTCACGACAGCATCGGAATTGGCCACGGCGTGCGCGATGTCGTCCTCATTGCGCACATTGGTGCGCAGGAGCTGTATCTGGCCAACATGGCCCATCGGCAGCAGGAAGTTCGCGAGGTTGGGCTGGCGTACGCCTACGCGTATGCGATAGCCGAACCCGCCCTTGGCCAGCGCGCGGACCGTATGGCGTCCCAGAAATCCCGATCCGCCGAAAACCGTGATGCGCTGGTCGAGCATGATTCAAAGAACTCCGGGGTGCGGGCGAGCGGTTCATAGCGAACCAGCGCCCGAGCGCAAGAGGATCAGCCGCGGACGTATTTCCGCTCGCCGGTTCCTGGGTCGAGCCAGACCGTCACCGGTTGGCCCGTCTCTTCGTCAATGAAGCGCTCGGCCGTTTTCGTCCAGCCCGGCTCCGGTGCCGCTGTTTCCAATGCCTTGTAGCGGAATCGCTCGTAGACGACCGATAACACCGCGACTGCGCCCCAGAACGCGATGACAAAGCCGGGCCGAATGCCCGCAAGCAGCGCGATGATGCCGAGGAGGAACGCAACGGCGCCGACCGCGATGGTCCAGCTACGAAGCATTGTCGGGCTCCAGAATGGCGGCCGTGCCGTACGCCACGATCTCGCTCATATACTGGCCGATCTCGGAGGAATCGAATCGCATCATCAGCACTGCGTTGGCGCCCATCAGCGTCGCGTTCTTGACAAGGCGGTCCACTGCCTGCCGGCGCGTTTCTTCCAGCAGCTGCGTGTATTCATGAATCTCGCCGCCCGCGAGGGAGCGCAGGCCCGCGAGAATGTTGCCGCCAAGCCCGCGCGAGCGCACGACCACGCCAAACACCTGCCCCAGGGTCTCTTTCGTGCGGTATCCCGCCACCCGTTCTGTCGTCGCCACAAGCATTGGCCAATCCCCCGATCGTCCAGCATACTATGCCAGAAATCGGTTCCGGTCGCGCCCCTTCGGCTGCAAGTTCAATATTGGTGGCACGCGTTGACTTGGGAGCATCCGCTTTCTAAGTATCGCGGCCCTCGTGCCCAGATGGCGGAATTGGTAGACGCACTAGTTTCAGGTACTAGCGCCGCGAGGCGTGGAGGTTCGAGTCCTCTTCTGGGCACCAGCTGATCTCAGGATACACTCCTCGGGAGCCCAAGGCCACGCGCGGTCAGCACGCCGTAAATTGCGATCAAGATGTAGCAAGCCGCCGGAACGAGCAGGGCAGTGGCGAGCTTGGTTGCGTCGGCAATCGCGCCGGTTATTTCGGGAATAATCGCGCCGCCGACGATTGCGAGGATCAGCAAGGCTGAGCCGTTCGGAGTCTCGTCGCCGAGATTTTCCGAAGCGAGCGCGAAGATCGTGGGAAACATGATCGAATTGCACAACCCGACGGCAATCAGAGAATACGCGGCGACAGAGCCGGTCGAAAATGAAGAGATCGTCGCGAGTGTGGCTGCACCAATGGCACAGGCGGCAAGCACCAGGCCGGGGCTAACCTGGCGGAGGACATATGCGCCGATAAAACGGCCGAGCATCGCACCGCCCCAATAGAAGCTGACCAGCTTGCCCGCACGTTCGGCAATCAGGCCGAGCACGGAGGCCTGCATCAGGTAATTCGCCATCACGCTGCCGATCGACACCTCAGCGCCCACATAAACGAATATGGCGATCGTTCCCAACATCAGCCGCGGCTTGTCGCGCAACGCCCATAACGCAGAGAGCTTCGCCATTTGCGCGCTAACCGGTGGCGCGGCACTGCGGCGCATCAACCAGAATGCCGTGGCGAGCACGATCAGCACGATCGCAATCAGCACGAACGGCAGCTGAACCGAATGGGCTTCCGTCCGGCGCGCAATGGCGATCGCGGCAGGCGACAGATTCTGGGCGTGGATCGCTACGCCGCCGCGCAGGATCAGCACGGCGCCCATCCACGGTCCAATGGTCGTGCCCAGAGAATTGAACGCCTGCGCCAGCGTGAGTCGGCTGTGCGAGGAGGATTCAGCGCCGAGTTCGGCGATGAAGGGATTGGCGACGACCTGCAGCAGCGTGATTCCTGCGGCCATCACGAAGAGTGCTGCGAGAAACGCGGGGAACAGTGTCAGTCGCGCGGCAGGAATGAAAAGAAGGCATCCGCAGGCCATCACGATGAGCCCGAGAATGGCGCCGCGAATGTAGCCGATGCGCGAAAGAATGAATCCGGAAGGTATTGAAAACACGAAATACCCGACGAAGAAGCTGAATTGTGTGAGCAGCACTTCCGTATAGGAGAGCGAAAATAGCCCCTTCAGCTTCGGCACGAGCGTGTCGATGAGGACCGTCGCAAAGCCCCAGGCGAAGAAGAGAAATACGACGAGGCCAACAAGCACCCGGTGACGCGATGCGCCGGCCCCGTCCGAGATCGACATCGGCGCGTCTTGTGACGTTGCCATTCCCCAGCCCCTCGTCCTTTATGTATCGCTGAATTCCAGACTCGCGCGCGCAGCGCCCAGAAACGTCGCGTCCGGGTCCAGCATCAGACTCGTGGGAATTGGCTGAACGAAATAGGAGAGCCGCCCCTTGTCTTCAAAGGCGGCGCGGAATTGGCCTTGCTTCAGATAGAGCTCGATTTTCTCGGCAATGCCCCCCGCGATGAAGACGCCGCCGCGCGCACCATGCGCCAGTGCAAAATCGCCTGCGACGGCGCCATACACGCTACAGAACATGTCGACGGCGGCGCGGCACGATCGATCGCCGGCTTCGCTTTGGGCGACGATGTCAGGCGCGGACAACGCCTGCGGCTTTCGTCCGTCCATTTCCTCCAGCGCCTGATAGGTGTTTTCGAGCCCTGGGCCAGAAAGAACACGTTCTACGGAAACGTGACCGAAGCGCCGCGATAGGATTTGGAGGACGGCGACTTGCTGTTCACCGCGCGGCGCAAAGCCGATGTGGCCGCCTTCTGTTGCCAACGGAACGGAACGTCCCCGAAATCGCGCAAGACATGAGACACCGAAGCCAGTTCCGGCCCCCAGAATTGTGATCGGCTCACCCTCAAGTCCGGGCAGCTCAGGCCCAATCGCGCGGAAAGTCGTGGTTTCGAGCGCCGCAATCGAAAATGCCAGCGCCGCAAAGTCATTGATCAGGAGCGCGCGCCTGAACCCAAGTGCGCGGAGCTGTCCTTCCGACGCGTGCCAGCCGCGATTCGTGAAATCCACGCGACCTTTCGTGACCGGACCGGCCACTGCAATTGCGGCCGCCTCCGGTTGGGTGAGGCCGATCTGATCGAGATAGGTGCGCAACACCGCTTCAAAACTTGCGAACCGGTCCGCCCCGAAATCGATCCGGTGAGACATGCGGATGGGTTCGGCTGAAACATCCGCGATCGCAAATCGCGCATGGGTGCCGCCGACATCGCCGACCAGAACGGTGAGGTTCTCGTTCACGGCGGCAGATCTCTCGCGGAGAGTTGAACAGTCGCGGCGAGGGGCAGGGACGCCGAACTGTTGCCGACCGCAACGGCATACTGTCCATCAGGTAGGTGCCAGACATGGCGCGCTTCGTCGAACTCGGCGAAGAGGCGCGGATCGGCGCTGATTGTGACGCGGCGCGTTTCTCCCGGCTTGAGATCGACTTTGCCCCAGCCGATCAGGCGGGGGACGGCGCGATCGCTCGCATCCGGCGGTGTTGCGTAAGCCTGCACCGTCTCCATGCCTTGCCGCGAGCCGCTGTTGGTCACATCCACGTTCACGTGAATCGTTTCTCCGCCCTGTACCTGCATGCTATCGATGCGGAATGTGCTGTACGAGAGTCCGTATCCGAACGGAAAAAGCGGTTTCAGATTACGCCACTCGAACCAGCGATAGCCGACATTCGCGCCCTCGCGATAATCGATATCGAACGGTGCGCGGCCCGAGGGCAGGACAGGGCGCGGAAGCTGGTCCACACCCTGTGGAAACGTAATAGGCAGTTTTCCTGACGGATTCACGTCGCCGAACAGAATGCGGGCAAGCGCCGTGGCGCCGCCGCTTCCCGCGTACCAGGCTGCGAGCACCGCCGGCACCTGATCGAGCCAGGGCATCAATACGGGGCCGCCTGTTTCCAGAACCACGATGGTACGCGGATTGGCGGCGACAACTGCGGCGATCAGCGCATCCTGATTTCCGGGCAAGCTGAGGTTCGGCACATCGCGACCCTCCGTCATCCATTGCTCGACAAAAACAATCACCACATCCGACTGGCGGGCCAGCGCTGCCGCGTTCTGAAGGTCGACGCCACTGTCATATGTCACGCGTGCGCCAGGCACCTCTGCCTGAAGCGCGGCCAGCGGCGAAGGCGGATCGTAGATTTTCACGCCGGTGGGCCGCAGTTGGGCCCCGCTGGGCAGGCGCTGCACCGCGCCGCCGACCGGGAATTCATCGGCTTGATCGTGGCCGGTCGGTATCACCTGCGAAGAGCCGCCTCCCGCCAACATTCCAATGTCGGCATGAGATCCGATAATGGCGATGTTGTGGACTGTCTTTGCAATCGGCAACATCGCGTTCGTGTTCTTCAACAGCACGATAGCCTGCTCTGCATCCTGCTCGGCGACAGCCCGATCCGCTTCGAGATTGGAGTCCGTCTTCGTCATGGGATAATCGAAAATGCCTTTGGCAAACATGGTGCGCAGAATTCGATGCACCATGTCATGCAGGCGCTCACGAGCGACCTTCCCGTCGGAAATCGCCTGCTTGAGTGGCGCGCCGAAGAACTCCGTCTTGTCGAATCCCGACGCCGATTCCTGATCGAGGCCTGCGTTGGCAGATGGAATGGTGCTATGCACCGCGCCCCAATCCGAGAGCACCCACCCTTTATAGTTCCAGTCTCTCTTAAGGACGCCATTGAGCAGGAAACCGCTTTCACACGAGTAGGCGCCCCCGTAGCGGTTATAAGCGCACATCACTGCGCCTGGATCACCACGTTCGATTGCGATTTCGAACGCGAGCAAGTCTGATTGGCGCGCGGCGCCCTCATCGATTTCGGCGCTGAAAACGAAGCGGCCGGTCTCCTGATCGTTGAATGCAAAGTGCTTCACTGTTGAAATTACGTGCTGGCTTTGAATTCCGCGCACCTGTGAGCCGGCGATGGTTCCGGCCAACAAAGGATCCTCCCCGGCATACTCGAATGTACGTCCGCCGCGAGGATCACGGGCAAGGTTCAGCGCACCATCGAGCACCACATTGAAAGCGTGATCACGCGCCTCGGTCCCAATAATTGATCCGGCGGCATACGCCATATGGGGGTTCCAGGTCGCAGCGGTGGCGATGCCGGAGGGCAGGGCTGTTGCCTGATCGCCGGGGCGAAACCCTCTATGATTCGCGATCCCGACGCCCGCGTCGGTTTCGATCAGCGATGGAATGCCAAGCCGCGGTATACCGGGAACAAATCCGGACGTCTTGGGCAGAATGGGGCGAAGGTTTTCCGGCGCAGCCTTTGTAATGGGCGAGCTCGTGTTCGCGCCGTAATAGCCCTTCACCAGCTGGAGCTGTTCGTCCTCCGTCATTTGGGCTTGCAGGAGATCAGCCCGTTGATCCGGCGGCAGCGCTGAATCCATCCATGGGTTAGCCTGGGCCTGCGTCACGGCAGCTTGCTCGGCGGTGCCCCGGGAGACGAATAACGCGCACAGTGCGAGTGGGACGGAAACACTGCACAGCAAAATGGATTGTCGCAGCGTCATTCTAGTTCTCAAGTGTTCGAGGCTTGCGCTCCGCGAGCAAGGCGGCGGCTTCCCTGTACTTCCACGAAAGAAGAATGGGAACCGCGATCAAAATATCCCGGGCTCGGCGTATAAATGAGAACGCAAGAGCTACTTCCGCCGGAAGTCCGAACAGCCCGCACAGCAAGACATAGCCGCCTTCTTGTACGCCAATGGCACCCGGAACGAGAAACGCAAACGCGCGTATTGCGCCCACCAGGCTGTCGATGACGAACGCCGATCGTAATGGGACGGACAGATGCATCAATCGGAAGATCAACCACGCTTCGGCCGCTCCAAGAAACCAGCAACACAGATGTAGCAGGAAACTGGCGCGCAAGGGGCCGCTGTGCCGCACCATCCGGAACGCGGCCACCGCCCTCTCGCGAGACGCCTGAAGTCTGGGCCAGCGCGTGACAAAGCGGTCAAAGGATCGCCTCAGGAGTCCTTCCGCCCTCGAGCGCATGGCCGAGCCAAGGATGGCGAAGCTCACAATGACTATAACGGTGAAGCCAATGGCAAGAAGTGTCGGACTGCTCGGTTTGATCCATTGAAGGCAAAGCAGACCGAGCAGCAGATACGGAAGCTTGGCGGAAAATTCCAGTATGAGATCCAGAAGCGTGGATGCTGCCGAGGAGGCTCCATCGGCACCGTCCAGTGTGAGCGCGCGGGCGCCGATCACATATCCGCCCAGTTGGGAAAAGGGCAGCGCTTCGGCCGCGGCATCGCGGACCGCGCGCGCCCAGACGAATCTGTCCCAATTTGCGAGCCCGACCGTCCGGCCGACGAACCACCATGAAATGCCGAGTAGGCCAATGATGGGAAGATGGGCGAGCGCCACAATGGCAAGGCCCCAGAAGCCAAGCATGGAAAGAGTGCTCGCAATCGGAGCGAGTCCGGAGTGAAAAACCAGAAATGCGATGAGCGCGAGGCCGGCGGCCAGGGCGAGGAGGCCGGCAATCCTCATGCGGCAATCGGCGCTGTCGCGAGCCCTGCACGTTCCCATTCGGGCACTTCGCGCCGCACGGAAAAATGTTCCACATATTGACCGAATTGTCCGCAGAGCTTTCGCGGGTTCAAGCCGAACGTCTCCGTGCTGTATTCGCCGTTTCCGTTGCGCGAGGCCGCAATCCGATCCATCATTTCCATGCGGGCGATGTCGTTGAGGTTTAGGCCGAATCGCTCGTAAAAGCGCTCGACGGTCGCAAGTGGGCGCTCCGCCAGTTCCGCATAATGCAGATGAAAGATGCGCCGTTCGCCGTCCTGCCTGTCGCGGGCCAGCATGATCTCCGCTGCTTCTACGGCTCTCGCAACAACCTGCTTGCCGATCGCGTACGGATCTGTGAATCGCGTAAATGGCCGCCGGACGACTTCGGTCAGTTTTGCGGCAGAGGGAATCACACGGACCGGATCGCGATGGACGAATACGAATCGGGCATCGGGATACACCGCTTCAATAGCGTCCAAGGCGTGAATGTGATCCGGACATTTGAGAATCCATTGAGTCGATTTTCCCCCGCGTTCAGCATGCTGATGCTGCAGGTGCTGAAGGAATCGTTTGTGAAAGCGGTACGCGTTCAAATGGCCGAAATTGTCGAGCCAGCCCTGATAGGACGGCACGTTATGAGTCATTTCATAGCGAAGACTCTGGAAGACCTGGGCTGTAATTTCCGTGCATTCCTGCGGACTATCTGCCGACATTGGGTGCAGCTTCCCAAGCTGTGGCGCGATCTGCTGAAAGAAGCGCAGTTGTTTTTCAACCAGCCTGCGGCGGGTGTCGCGTTTGGCGCCGTATGGCGGATACGGAAAGATCGTCTGCCAGCAGCGGGGAACAAGAATAGCAGGATCACAGGAGAGGAGGGTGTGCAGAAATGTGGTCCCGCTCCGCGGAAGACCCGTGATGAAAATCGGACGCCGAATCTGGATCTCCCGGATATGCGGCTCCAGATCCTCCTCCATGTCGAACCGTATAAGATTGGTGAGGCAGCGGAGCGCATCCCATTTCGCGGAAAGCCTGCCAAAAGTGCCTAGATTGGCTTCCGTCTGATAGCCGGCAATCAGACGGTTGAGCGGCGCCCTAAAGGATTCATCCGAGAACGCGGCGCGTCTCCAACGCCGCTGCACCGACTCGACAAGGGTGTCGGCGATCAGTGGTCCGTTCGAGACGCCGATACGATCCAAAGCGCGGTCGACGAATTTCAGCAGCGGCTCAAGACTGGCCATCGTTTCGCCGAGGTGGGTGCAGCAAGATTTGTCATTGGAGTCATGGGCCTGAGCGGAGGCAGAAGATCCGGCGCATTCGCCGGATACGCCCGAGGCGATGCTTGGTTGCCTCGCTTTCTGATGATTTTTGAATTTTCCGCCGAGGGCAATTGCCGGCTCCAGAATTTATTCAAAGGAGAACGAAGCTGGGTAAGCTTACGACCTTTCTTCCTGCCATAGAAGGAAAGGCCCATTATGATGTTTCAGGGGTTTACGACATGACAGATAGACCTTACTTGCTGCTCCGCGAATCGATTTGAAGAGAACAATTTTGCTCCAGGTGTTTGACATCGACCACACTTGCCAGGTGGTCAGCGGTGTTTCCCGGAGGCGATTATCGACCTCGGCTCTGGTCGTCCGGACCGCGAGTCCCTGATGCTGTCGTCCTTCATTGGCGCAATTGTCGCATTCTGTTGTCGCAGGGCCCGATGGGTCGCATTCGCCACGATCGTGCTCGGAATTGCTGCGGGCATCTACGCGACACACAATTTTGCAATGAATTCCAACAGCGAGACCCTCATCTCGCCGAAGGTGCCGTGGCGCGTGCGTCAGGCCGAATTCGATCGCGCGTTTCCCCAGCGAAATAACCTGATCCTCGTTGTGATCGACGGCGCCACGCCGGAGCGAGCGGAGCAGGCGGCGGCAGGGCTCACGAACAAGCTGTTGGCCGCCGGTCGCTATTTTTTCTCCGTGAGGCGCCCCGATGGTGGCGCGTTCTTCAATCGGGAGGGCCTGCTATTCCTGGAACTTCCGCAGCTCAAGTCAAGTTTGAATCAGCTGATCGCGGCGCAGCCTTTCCTGGGTGGGCTTGCCGCAGATCCGACCTTGCGCGGCGTGCTGACCAATTTGTCAACCGCGCTGATGGGCGTTGAACATGGGCAGGCAAAGCTCGACAGCCTTGGGCATCCAATGGCCGCCTTTGCCGACACATTCGACGCTGTGCTGGCAGGACGTCCAAAATTCATGTCCTGGCGTGCCTTGGTGACGGGCGCGAAGCCGAGCTCTCTCGAACTTCGCCGGTTCATCGCGGTGCAACCCAAACTGGACTACGCCAGTCTCACGCCCGGGTCGCATGCTGCGCGGGCCATCAGGCGCGCCGCGGCGGCGCTTCACCTGACGCCGAGCAATGGCGTCAATATTCGCCTGACTGGCCCGGTCCAATTGTCCGACGAGGAGTTCGCGACTCTGACGGACCGCGCAGCGTTGATCATAACGGCGATGTTTCTCGCAATTCTCGTCATGCTGTGGTTTGCCGTTCAGTCAACCCGGATGATCATCTGTATTCTGGTCACCCTGTTTGCGGGCCTGGCCATTACGGCCGCGATGGGTCTTGCCATTGTCGGCGCATTCAACGTCATATCCGTCGCCTTTATCGTTCTGTTCGTAGGCTTGGGCGTGGATTTCGGCATCCAATTCTGCGTTCGATATCGCGGTGAGCGGCACGCCTATGGCGAGCTTGGCACAGCGATCGTCAACGCCGGGCGCGGAATCGGCGCCCCGTTGGCCCTGGCGGCGGCAGCGACGGCTGCAGGTTTTTTTTCGTTTCTGCCCACGGACTATTTGGGCGTTGCCGAGCTTGGGCTGATTGCCGGTTTTGGCATGCTGGTCGCGTTCGTTCTGAACATCACGATGCTTCCGGCGCTGCTGAAAATTGCTGGTCCCAAGCGCGAAGCCGCGGAGGTCGGGTTCAAGCTCCTCGTTCCGATCGATCATGCCCTGGAGCGGCGGCGCCGCGTAATTATTTGGGTGATTTTTGGGATTGCGTTCTCGGCCCTCGCGGCCGTTCCCTTCCTGCACTTCGACTTTAACCCGCTCAACCTACGCAGCCCCAGAGCCGAATCCGTTTCGACGTTACTGAGCTTGATGGACAACCCGGAGACGTCTCCGAACACGATTGATGTCCTGGTGCAGTCCCAGACGGAGGCTCATGCGACGGCCGTCAAACTTTCCGCCCTGCCAGAGGTCGGGCGCGTCGTGACAATCGATAGTTTCGTACCGGCGGACCAAAAACAAAAGCTCGCGCTCATTCACGATACGGCCGGGCTACTCGATCTCACTCTCAACCCGTTCGTCACGAAACCTCCTCCGACCGATTCAGAACTGAAGCAGGCGCTCGCCACGACCTCGGCGAAGCTACGCAAAATTGCCTTGCGTGCAGCAGGAACTGGGGCGAGCGCGGCGCGCCATCTGGCAACGTCGCTGGAGCGCCTTGGACATGCCGGTCCTGGGATGCGGGCGCGAGCGTTTGCTGCGCTTGTGCCGGACATGAAGATTATGCTCGATCAGATCCGCAACGCCTTACAGGCACAGCCAGTCACGCGAGCGTCGCTGCCTACGGATCTGGTCCGGGATTGGGTGGCCGCCGACGGCACCGAGCGAATCGAGGTCTCGCCCAGGAGTACCGCCAGAGACAACCAGACTTTGACCCGGTTCAGCGCCGCTGTGCAGCGGGTCGCGCCGAATTCCACCGGAACGCCCATCGCCATACAGGAATCCGGCAGAACGATCGTCCGCGCCTTCGCGCAGGCCGGATTCTGGTCGGTGCTGGCGATCATGCTGCTATTGGCGATCGCGCTTCGCCATCCCCGCGACGTGCTGATTTCGCTTGCGGCGCTGTTGCTGACCGGCTTGGCGACGCTTGGAACGTGTGTGGTGATCGGGTTGCAGCTCAATTATGCGAACATTATCGCCCTGCCGTTGCTGCTTGGCATTGGCGTGGCGTTCAGCATTTATGTTGTCGCTGCGTGGCGCGCGGGGGTTCAGCACTTCCTTCAGACCACGCTTGCGCGGGCGGTGCTGTTCAGCGCGCTGACGACCGGATGCTCTTTTGGGTCGCTGTGGCTATCCACGCATCCAGGCACCGCGAGCATGGGCGAACTGCTGATGATTTCGCTCGCGTGGACCTTGGTGACAGTGCTGCTGTTCCTGCCGGCCATGCTCGGGCCACCCCGCGATGAACCGGAGACTAACCCTGTTTTAGCAGGCCATCTGCGAGTGCGTTGATCTTTGCGACGAGTGCCGGAGCGCCGCCACTGGCGACTGTGGAAGCAAAATCCGACCGGCGGGTTGCGAGTTCGCTGACATACCCATTCAGGAACACGTCCACGACTTTCCACGCGCCTCCAGTTTGGCGCATCCGGTACACGAACGGCGTGACAGACTTGTTAGCGCCGATGAGCTTGGAGCTGACCAGCTTGTCCACGCCCTTCGTCTGTACGGCGGGATCGACCACGAACTGCTCGCCGCTATACGTGTCGAAATTCTTCGCGTAGTTCGCGACGGTCATGCGCGTGAACGCGGCGATCAAAGCCTGCTGGTCGCGCGGCGCGATCGTGCTCCAGGCAGTCCCGACCGTGAGCCTTGTCATGGTTGGGAGATCGAAGACCTGCTGCACGACCGGCTCAAGCTTGCGATAGCGGCCTTGAGCTCCGAGTGCTCGACCTTGCTTCATGGCGTCTGTGAGGGCCGCGTAAAACCGGGAGATTTGTTGCGCGGCCGGGTCGCCGGGCGCAACCGTTGTTTGCGACGTGGCGGGAATGACGTTTATGAGAATCAGGACAAAGGCAATCCAGAGTTTCTTCATCGGGAAATCCCCTTTTTCTCGGGTCGGAAATGGTGCAAATCCGGGTGGACGAGGGCGGGTGACGCAACTTGCCCGAGTGCTCTTGGCAGGCCGCTTGGCTGGGGCTCTCTAGCGTCGGACATATCCTGACCCCTGTCTACTTCCCCAGACCGGCCCGACCATGTATGACCGGCCCCGTTGGAACGCGATGGAAAGAAAGTCGTTGCCGATGGGCACTGGGCGGTCACCGCGGCGGGAGGTCTGATGAAGGTCATTCTTGCACAGCCGCGAGGTTTTTGCGCCGGGGTGGTGCGAGCCATCGAGATCGTGGAGCGGGCGCTCGAGAAGCATGGCGAGCCCGTCTATGTGCGTCACGAAATCGTACATAATCGTCATGTGGTGGATGGTTTGAAGGCTAAAGGCGCCCGCTTTGTGGAGGAACTTTCCGAAGTTCCCGACGGCGCGGTAACGGTTTTCAGCGCGCATGGCGTGCCGCCGGCGGTTGTTGAAGAGGCCGTGGATCGCGGGCTGCCGGTCCTCGATGCCACGTGCCCACTGGTCACGAAGGTCCATCTCCAGGCCAAGCGGTATGTGAACAAGGGCCGCACGATTATTCTGATCGGCCATGCAGGACATCCTGAAGTGGAAGGCACAATGGGCCAGGTCGGCGGCCCCGTGTACCTTGTTTCCTCGGAAGAGGACGTGCAGGCGCTCGCGATCGACCGCGGCGCTCCGGTTGCTTATGTGACCCAGACAACACTCAGCATCGATGACACGAAAAACATCATCGGGGCTCTCCGCGAACGTTTCACGGATATTGTCGGGCCGGATACCTCGGATATTTGTTATGCGACCCAAAATCGCCAATCGGCGGTGCGCGACCTTTGCAAGATGGCGGACGTGATTCTCGTTGTCGGCGCGAAGAACAGCTCGAATTCCAATCGGCTGCGCGAGATCGGCATCGAAGAAGGCGTGCCAAGCTATTTGATTGCGGATGCCAGCGAACTCAATCCGGAGTGGCTCGAGGGGAAGAGCACCGTCGGCCTCACGGCGGGCGCCTCAGCCCCCGAAAAGCTGGTGATCGATGTCATCGAGGCGCTTCGCCGCATCGACGATGTCGACGTTTCGGAGATGCCGGGAATTGAAGAACATATGGCGTTCAGGCTACCTGCGGAGTTGAGAAGCTAATGGGAATTCCAGCCAGCCAGGCCGCGCGCGTCGGCGCTTACATTCTGAAGCAGCACATGATGGGGCGGAAGCGTTACCCGCTGGTGCTGATGCTTGAGCCGTTGTTCCGCTGCAATCTTGCTTGCGCGGGCTGTGGGAAAATCGATTACCCGGACGATATCCTCAACCTGCGGCTCAGCTATGACGAATGCATGGAAGCGATCGACGAGTGCGGCGCGCCGGTCGTCTCGATCGCCGGCGGTGAGCCGCTGCTTCATCGCGAGATGCCGGAGATCGTGCGGGGGTTCCTCGCGCGCGGCAAATACGTGATCCTCTGTACGAACGCTCTATTATTGGCGAAGAAGATCGATGACTACAAGTCAGACCCGCATTTCAACTGGTCGATTCATCTCGATGGTGACAAGGAGATGCACGACAAATCCGTTTGCCAGCAGGGTACGTACGAAAAGGCGTTCGAGGCGATCAAGATCGCAAAGGCAAAGGGCTTCCGCGTCACCATCAACTGCACCCTGTTTAACGATGCGGAGCCCGAGCGCGTCGCTAATTTCTTCGACGAGATGAAAGAGATCGGGCTCGATGGCATTACGGTTTCGCCCGGATATGCGTATGAGCGCGCGCCGGATCAGGAGCATTTCCTCAATCGCGAAAAGACCAAGCAGCTATTCCGAGGGATTTTCGCCCGCGGCGACGGTGCGAAGAAATGGCCGTTCACGCAGTCGGCGATGTTCCTGGATTTTCTCGCTGGCAACCAGACTTATCACTGCACGCCGTGGGGCAATCCCACGCGCACGGTCTTCGGCTGGCAGCGGCCGTGTTACCTACTTGGCGAGGGTTACGCGAAGACGTTTCGCGAGCTGATGGAAGAAACCGAGTGGGATTCCTACGGCGTCGGCAATTACGAGAAGTGCTCCAACTGCATGGTGCATTGCGGCTTCGAAGCGACTGCGGTGGTGGACAGCGTCAAGCGTCCGCTCGCGGCGGTGAAAGTCATGCGCGAAGGCGTTCGCACCGACGGACCGATGGCCGAAGACATTCCGCTCAATAAGGCACGTCCCGCACAATACGTGTTCACGCAACATGTCGAGCAAAAACTAGCCGAGCTCCGGAAAGCTAAAGGCGGGCCCGAGCGCCTCGCGGCAGCGGAGTAGCGTGCGAAACGCAATTCGCGAATCCTGGCCAGTCCGGATTAGCTGGGGAATCTGTCGAGGCCGTGAAATCAGCGAGCGAACGACAGCGGCCGTATCTACAGTTCCGTCCCGCCTGATCGCGCATAGCGCCACCGGCGGCAAATCGGTATTGGCCGTATCCACAATCACCCGGATCGCGACGAATGGAAGATTTCGAGCCACCGCGACCGCGCCTGCAATGTGTGTCTCGGTGTCGACTGCATGCGCTGCCGTTCGGGCGAACATTCGACGCTTTTCATAAGCGGTCGCGATAATGGAATCCGTTCCAAGCAGCTCGGCTACAACGCATCCGGGCAAACGTTTCCCGATCGCTTTCCTCCAGCGCCCGTCGGTGTGAAGGGATTTGCCGTCGGCGCGAACGGCAGAGGCCAACACGCAG
Source organism: Rhizomicrobium sp. (assembly GCA_035494695.1). GTDB lineage: Bacteria > Pseudomonadota > Alphaproteobacteria > Micropepsales > Micropepsaceae > Rhizomicrobium. Next base: position 38,105 of record DATJGT010000069.1, read on the forward strand.
TCGCCGGTGGAAAGCATTGGCGAAAGGGCTCCGGCAATGCCGAAGCTGGCGACCCCTTGTACGCCGGCCCCGACCGCATCATCCAGCTTGCGGCGCAGGTCGCCGGAGTTTCCGCCGCCGATAATGACGCGCACGCCCTCACCCGCGGCAATGCGGGCTTCACGTTGCAAACCGACAACGGCGAGAATCACAGTCCGTACGCCACGCGTCGCGAATTCGTCTGCTTCAGGTTGCGATAGCGGGCGAGCGCCCACAGCGGAAAGAATTTCGGATATCCATGATAGCGGAGATAAAAGACCCGCGGGAATCCGCCGCCTGTGTAGTGATCCTGCGTCCACAGACCATCTGATCCTTGCGTCCGCTGCAGATAAGCGATGCCTCGCGCAACAGCCGGGTGATCGACGTCGCCGGCGGCCATCAATCCAAGCAGTGCCCAGGCGCTTTGTGAGGCCGTGGACGGCGCGCGTTCGTAGCCCCCATAGTTAAGTTTGTAGCTTTCACAACTTTCCCCCCAACCGCCGTCGTTGTTCTGGATTGAGATCAGCCACTCAGCTGCGCGCCGCATCATCTGGTGCTGCGGATCTAGCCCCACCGCGTTCAAACCCGCCAGCGCCGACCACGTGCCGTAGATGTAATTCACGCCCCAGCGCCCGAACCAGCTCCCGTCCTTCAGCTGCACGCGCTCGAGATAATCGATCGCCGCCTTGATGCGCGGACTGTGCGCCCGCTCCCCCAGCTGCGTCAGCATCCCGATACAACGGCCGGTCACATCTTCTGTAGGCGGATCGAGCAGCGCCCCATGATCGGCGAACGGAATGTTGTTCAGATACAGATAGGAATTATCCGCGTCAAAAGCGCCCCAGCCGCCGTTTTTGCTCTGCAGTCCCTCTACCCACTCGCGGCCGCGCGCAATGGCTTCATCCCAATCCGATCGGACCTCCGGCTCGCGAGCGCGATCGAGCGCCATGACCACGACGGCGGTGTCGTCCAGATCAGGATAGTGGGCGTTGTTGTATTGGAATGCCCAACCGCCCGGGCGCACATTGGGCCGTTCATCCGCCCAGTCGCCTTTTATCTCCAATTCCTGCCTGGCCTTCAGCCATTGGAGTGCACGCGCAACGCGCGCCTGCACCTCGGGATCGCGCACCTCCATCAGGGCGTGACACACAAGTGCCGTGTCCCAGATGGGCGAGACGCAAGGCTGGCAATAGGCTTCGGCCTCTTTGATCACGAGCAGATTTTGAACGGATTTGCGCGCAATCGCGCGATCGGGATGATCCTCCGGATAGTCCAGCGCATCGAACATCATTACGCTGTTCGCCATGGCGGGATAAATTGCGCCGAGCCCGTCCTCGCCGTTAAGCCGCGTCGTGACGAAGTCCACGCACATATCGATGGCACGCTTGCGCAGACGCCTCGGCCAGAACGGCTCGAACCATTTGAGTGCCACATCGAGCACGTGAAAGAACGCGGCCCAGTAGCGGTTCTGGTGCGGCGCACGCTTCGGCGGCTCGGATTCGGAAAACAGTTCCGGGACATGAATGCCGCGCGGATTTTTCGCGGATGGCTTCATCACCTGCAAGACAAGCAGAGGGACAATGACGGTCCGCGCCCAGTACGACATCTTCGAGAGATGAATGGGAAACCAGCGCGGCAGAAGTATGAGCTCCACAGGAACGGTAGGCACCTTCTGCCAGGAAGTTTCACCATAAAGCGCCAGCAGAATGCGGGTGAAGACATTCGCGCGTGCTGCGCCGCCACGCTTCAGGATCGCCTCACGCGCGCGCACCATGTGCGGCGCGTCCGGCGACTCGCCGATCATCTTGAGCGCGAAGTAAGCTTTGACGGTCGCGCTCAAATCCGTCGCGCCGTCGTAGTAAAGCGGCCATCCGCCTTCCGCATTCTGGATGCGGCGAAGATACACGCCAATTTTCCGCTCGAGTTCAGGATTCGGCGGCTCGCCGAGATAGTGGACGAGCAGGATATACTCGGCGGGGATCGTGCAATCGGCCTCCAGCTCGAAAACCCAATGCCCGTCTTCTCGCTGCAACGCGAGAAGCGAGTCCGTCGCAGCGCATATGGTGGCATCCAGTGAAGACGCCTCCGGCGCATCCTCCTCCACTCGCCTTGCGACTGCCTGGTCCATGCACGTGCTCTGCTATCGTCTCTACAACTGTTTCAACGCCAGTTCCGCCGCTTTGCGCCCGGAGCGGATGGCGCCTTCGATGGTGGCGGGGAGACCCGTATCCGTCCAGTCGCCGGCAAGCAACAGGTTCGGCCAACGCGTCTCTGCCTGGGGCCTCAGTCTTGCCTGTTCTGGCGTGGCAGCGAAGGTCGCCCGCCGTTCCTTCACGATCTGGCATAGCGGCGGATCGCCAGCGAGGTTCAGGGCCCTTGCGACATCGCGCCAGAGCACCGCGATGAGGTTGTCGCGGCTCTCGTCCATCAGCCTGTCCGCATTACTGACGGTCACGGAGATGCGATCTTCGAATGCGAACGCCCATTCCGCGGTCCCGCCGGTGATGCCGATGATCTGCGGTGCATCGGCGGGTGGCGTCATCGAGAAGTGGGCATTCAGTATCCCTCGGAAATCCGTGGGTGCGGTAAGTCCCGGAACCAGTTCGCGTGCAATCCAGGGTGGCGCCGCAAAAATAACCACATCCTCGCCGCCGATGCCCTGCTCGCCTTGTGCCAGCGACAGTGACCGGATTCGGGCATTATCGAGTACGATTTTGCGAAGCCGGTGGCCAAATCGGACGTCGCATCCTCTGCTCTGAAGGTAGGCGATCGCCGGGTCAATGAAAGCAGACGCCAGAGCGGGGGAGGCAACCCGTGGACGATACGCGCGGCCGCCCTTCGCCAGCGTCTCGCGCAGCACTGCCCCGGCCAATTCCGCCGAAGCGGTTTCCGGTTCGCTGTTCAACGCTGCGATGAGCACAGGCTCGAGCAATCGCTCCCACAAAGCGCCTTTGCAATCGGCAAGGTCTCGTACGCGACTGCCCCTTGTGGGCCACAACAGCCGTGCAATCGCGATGTAATCTGCCGTTTTTGTTTCCGGCACGCGGCGGGCGCGACTAAATACCCACCATGCGAGCGGCCCATCATTCGGGCGAATGACCCAGCGTTCGCCCGAGGACACATTCACGAAATGAAATTCAGCCTCGTCCGGGCCGACGAGATGCTGGGTCGAACCGATCCGGTCGAGATATGCGAAGGTTGCGTGATTGCCCGAGAGTACCAGGTGATTGCCGTTGTCGATTACCCGGTTCAGCACCGGATCGAAATATGAGCGGCAACGGCCACCTGCCTGTGGCGCGGCTTCGAGCACCTCGACGTGCACGCCGCGCGCGGCAAGCTCAACTGCCGCGGAGAGACCGGACAGTCCCGCGCCGATGACGTAGACCGTGCCCCTCATCCCAGCCCGTGTTTCAGGATAATCAAGAGAAGCTCGCCCTTGCCAAGGCGGGCGCGTTCGCGCGGCGGCGCCCAGCCTTGCGCTTCCATCTTGCCGAGCAGATTGGAATAGACCGCCCGCATCACCCGCGGCGCACGCAGCCGGCCCGTTAGGCGCGTGGCAAGAATCCGCTCCGATTCATCGTAATGCTTGTGTGCAATTTCGGCGACGGCGCGGCAGGCTGTATCGATGCGCGGATCGGCAATCGCCTTTCCTGGCTCGATGCCGTCGAGACCGGCCTTGGCGAGAAACTCGCGTGGAATATAAAGCCGGCGCATTTCGGCATCTTCATCGAGATCGCGAAGAATGTTGGTCAGCTGCAACGCGCGGCCGAGGTGATGCGCAAGCGCAAATCCGGGCTCGTCGTCCATCCCGAAGACCTTGATCGAGAGCCGGCCTACGGCGCTCGCAACACGGTCGCAATAGAGATCGAGCATCGTCATGCTCGGGCCGCGGATGTCTTCCTCCACGTCCATCTGCATGCCGTCGATCACGGTGAGGAAATCTTCCTTGCGCAGGCCATAGCGGCGCACCGGTGCCTCGAGGAAATCCGAAAGGGGCGGCGGCTTGCCTGTGTAGAGCGCCTCGATTGCGTGGCGCCACTCATTGAGCATTGCAAGCCGCTCGTTACGCGTGCCATGGCCGTCATCGGCAATGTCGTCGACCGCGCGGCAGAACGCGTAAATTGCAAACATCGCCTCGCGCTCGGCTTTTCGCATGAGCCGCATCGCGGCGTAGAACGAGCTGCCGGCGGCTTTCGCATGGGCGGCTTTGATGTTGGCCGCTTGCGAGATCTCGGCGCTGTCGATCCCAATCGCCATCATGAGCTCCGCGTTGCGGCGACCGGAATTCCGTTGGGCCGCCGCCGCACAATCAAGAATCTGGCAGTTGCAGCAACGGCAATCCGAAATGCCTCACCCTTCGAGTGATGAACGCGTTCGCAGAGCGGATCGCGACGCGCGAGCCGTCGCGTCAAATCTTTCGCAAGGGCTTGGATGATATTGACCTCTACTGCAAGGCGAGTGTCTCTGATTTGCAGCGCGAACCCCTTCGAACTCTGGAGCAATTCGGCGGTTCGCGCGACCAATTCCTCGATCACGCCGCGGAGGGCCAGTGGCGATTTCGGTGATGCCAGCATTGCTGGCGCAATGCCGGCGCGTGACAGGCTGTCGAGCGGAACGTAGACGCGATCGAGATTGCGGTAGTCCTTCCCGCAATCCTGCAGATGATTGATGACCTGCAGCGCGGCGCAGAGTGCATCCGATTTGGGCCACGTGTCTCTGGACTCTCCGTGCACATCGAGCACAAAGCGCCCCACGGGCATCGCCGAATAGCGGCAGTAATCCATAAGATCGGCCCAATCGGCATACCGCGACTTCGTCACATCACGGCGAAACGCTTCGAGGAGATCGAATCCATGCTGCGCCGTAAGTCCACGCGCGTTGAGTTGCGCTCGCAGATCCACTGCCTCAGGCGCGGCGTTTGAATTTCCCGCGAGACTCGCGCGCATGTCTTCGAGCAAGCGCAGCTTATCTTCCGGCGATGCCTTGGGATGATCGGCAACGTCATCGGCTGCGCGCGCAAAGCGATAGAAGGCATGGATGATCGGGCGATGCCGCCGATGAATCAGAAACGATGCGACGGGGAAATTCTCATCGCGGCGGCCCTTGCCGGAACCGAGTGACGCGGCGGTCATGACGGCATCGCCTGCGCGCGTCCTTTCCACATGCCGCCGCGCCCTCGCCAATGTTGCCAGGCGGAATCGAACGTGAAAGCGGTATAGAACGCCGCCATTGCCGGAAGGCCGATCCCCCAAAGTGCGGAGAGGCGATAAAAGCGCAGCACAGGCTGGAATAGCAGAGCCATAATGAGCCACGCCAGGGCGCCGAGAATTTGCGGAAGGCCTTGCGCAAACAGTGCGAGCAGGGCGGGAGCGACAAACACCGCGAGCATTGCCACGATCGTTCCGGCAAGGACGAGGGGAGAATAGCCCAGTTGGGCATAAGCCGAACGGGAAATCATTCGATGTATATCCGGGATTTCCGGATAGGCGCGAAGGCTGACGGAGCGGTCGGTCAGGCCCAGCCAAATCGACCCCCTGATCTTGAGCAGCCGCGCCAGCGCGCAGTCATCGATGATTCCATTTCTGATTGCCGCAAGACCGCCGGCCGCCTCCAGGGCAACGCGTTTGACCAGCATGCATCCGCCTGCCGCCGCGGCGGTCCGGCCTTTCTTATTCACCCACGCGAACGGGTAAAGCATGGCAAAAAAGAAAATAAACGCCGGGATGAATGCTTTTTCCGCCAATGCCTCACACCGGAGCCTGGCCATCAGAGATACGAGTGCGTAGCCGGTTTGGGCATGCACAACCAACGAACTGAGCGTATCCGGCGCGTGCTCGATGTCGGCATCGGTGAACCAGAAAAATTCAGGTACTGCCTCTGCGGTCGCGCGCGCGACTCCCTGCTGCATGGCCCACAATTTTCCCGTCCAGCCGTGCGGACGCGGCATGCCGGAAAGCACGGTCAGTCGCTCGCTGCCGTCCAGCGCGCGAGCCCGAGAAGCGGTATCGTCACAGCTTCGATCGTCAACGACAATGACGTTGAAGGGACCCGCGTATTTCTGGCGCAGCAGACTGCCGATCGAGCGCTCGATGATCTCGCTTTCGTCCCGCGCCGGCACGATCGCGGTGACGGAGGGCCAGTGCCGCGCCTGCGGGATCGCGGGACTGGCATCGTCGCGTTCACGCATGCGCCAGAAAAAGCCACGACCCAGCGCCAGATATACCCAAGCACCAGCGGACAAGATGGCGAGGGCAAGAACTGCCGTCACGTCACGTATCCTGCTTCGCGGAACCACGCGACAGCGTCGACAATTGCTTCGCGGAACGGCCGGGCACGGTAGCCAAGCGCCCGTTCGGCTTTTGCTGAGCTGAAGAACATGCGGTACCTGGCCATGCGGAGCGCATCCACAGTAAGGAGCGGCTCTTTCCCGTTGAATCTCGCCATCAATTCCGCGCCATACGCAATCGGATAGAGCGGCGCGCGAGGGAGCCGGACCTTCGGCGGCGGGCGTCCGCTCATCTCTGCAACGGCAAGTAACATATCCCGAAGATGCACGTCGCGGCCGCCGAGCACGTATGTTTCGCCAATTCCGCCATGTTCCAGCGCCAGCAGATGGCCCGCCGCCACATCGTCGACGTGCACAAGATTGAGACCCGTGTCGACGAAGGCAGGAATTCGTCCCGCCATCGCCTCCACGATAATGCGACCGGTCGGCGTCGGCTTCACATCGCGCGGACCGATTGGCGTGGACGGATTGACGATCACCGCCGGCAACCCGCGATCGGCAATCATTTGCTCCACGAGGCGCTCCGCAACGACCTTGCTGCGCTTGTAGGCGCCAATTGCCGAGCGCTCGTCGTGACGCGATGTCTCGTCGGCGGCGCGGCCGTTCAGCGGCTTCAGCGTGGCCACGCTGCTGGTGTAGACAATCTTTTCCACGCCAGCTGCAAGCGCGGCTTCCATCACCGCGCGCGTGCCCTCGCGGTTGTTGCGCACGATCTCTTCCGGATCGCGCGCCCAAAGCCGGTAGTCAGCGGCGACATGAAAAAGATACCGCGCATTTTGTAATGCGGTCCTCATCGCTTGCTCGTCGCGCATGTCGCCGAGCGCGATCTCGCAGCCGAGGCCTTCGACATTGGTTCGCGGGCTCGTTGTGCGGAGGAGCGTTCGTACCCGAAGACCTTTGGCGATCAGCGCGCGCGCAACAGCCGAGCCGACGAATCCGGATGCGCCCGTCACCAGAACCGTATCGCTCATGCGCGGCCTTCCGGCGCAGCCGGTGGGCTCGCGTGAGCAAGCGCGCGGCGGCCCTCCATCGCCTGCCAGGCAAGCAAGATTGGAATTCCTAACGCAATATCTCGCCCGCGTCGGAGAAGCGACACGGCAAGTCCCACATCCGGCCCAAGTCCGAACAGCGGCATGAGCATCGCGTAGCTCGCCTCCTGAACGCCATACGCGGACGGCACGAAGATGGCTGCGCTACGGATGGCGCAAAGCATCCCCTCGATAGCAATGATGGACGCAAAGTCGATCCGCCGGCCGATCAGGCGAACTGCAAGCCAGCCGAAGCCCGCCGCGGCCAGCCAGCCGACAACGTGGAGAAGAAACGACGCCACGATTCGTAGCGGTCGGGCGTGAATGCTCTTCATCGCATGGGTGATACCGGAGGCATGCACCGCGGCAGCGGGCAAAAACCGCGCGACCAATCGCTCAGCGGCTGAAAAGCCGCGGCGCTGCACGAAAAGGAATCCCGCGGCGCCAACAATACCGAATATCACGGCAATGGCTCCGCCACGTACCAGCACCTGCGAGGATCCTGCCGGCACCCGATAAAGCAACACGGCAATCGCAGCGAGGACGAACACAATCTGCCCCATCATCTCCGTTGTCACGTCCACAACCGTTGATGCAAATGCGACCGGCGCGGGCACCCCGCGCAGGCTCACGGCTCGAGCGCCGATCACGAACCCGCCGAGCTGCGAGAAGGGGAGAACCTCGCCCGCCGAATCGCGTACCGCGCGTCCCCAGATGAACCGCCCAATTTCAGAGAGACGCGTGGCGGAATCGAGCACGAACCATCCCGCGCCGAGCAGCGTGAACATGAACAGTCCATAGCCGCAAAGGAGCAGAAATCCGCCAATGCCCACCCCCGCGATTGCCGACAGCACCACATCGACGCCGACATGAAGAACGAGATACGCGATCAGCCCGAGGCCGAGGATCGCGAAAGCAACAATACCGAGTCTCATGGATGGCGCGCGGGAATCACGCCCTCGCCGGAGAGGTCTTGCCCCGGCCCACCATGCGGAGCGCAAGCCGTGCGATGAATGGGACGACGCGCGGCCGCCTGAGCCGCGGATCGTAGGCACCAAGGCGTCGGTCGTTTTCCGCGACGCAGATCGCGAGCAACTCGGTCAGGCTGAGGTCAACGCCCACCTCCTTCGCGCCGTTTACCGTGAAGTTGTTGTCCTGCACGCCGTGATCCATCTCGCGCGCGATCCCAATCCGCTCCCAGATCAGGCAAGCCCAGA
>DATJGT010000070.1:0-37834 GCA_035494695.1 Rhizomicrobium sp.
CAAATTCCTCGCCTACGTCCTCGGCCGCGCCCGCGTCTACGCGGTCGCGGCATGATAACGTGCGCCCGCTGGCGCGATACTCTGAAGGGCAGCAGAAATCGGCCTGGTTCGATAGTGTTGAAGCGGGCGCGCCGCGGCCAAAACGGCGCGGCCTGGCCGTGCGCCGATCACGTCCGGGAGCGGTTGCAAACCGGCGTTCCGCCGCTATAGTCCGCCGCCGTTCGCGAGGCTTGCCAACCACTTCGCATACAAGCGTGCCCACGCTCTTTCGGATGTCCTGATGCAGGATTTACTCACCAGTCCCTTCGTTCCGCTGATTTTTGTTCTCGTCGTGATGTATTTTCTGCTGATGCGGCCCCAGCAGCAGCGCGCGAAGCAGCTCCGCCACGCTATCGACAATGTGCGCCGCGGCGATACGGTCGTGACGGCCGGCGGGATCGTTGGCCGGGTCGCCAAAGTGCCGCAGAAGGAGGATCCGGAGCTGAGCATCGAGATCGCCGACGGCGTGCAGATCAAGGTGCTGCGCGGCACGCTCAGCGAAGTGCGTCCGAAGAACCAGCCGGCGAACGACAAGGAATAGAGTCCCGATGCTGCAAATCTCGACATGGGTGCGGGTTCTGATCGGGCTGATTCTGCTTGTGGGAATAGCCATCGCGGTCCCCAACGCCATTCCGTCCTCCATTCGCGACCACATGCCGAGCTGGATCCCCAAGGGCACGGTCAACCTCGGCCTCGATCTGCAGGGCGGCTCATCGATCCTCGAAGGCATCGAGCTCGATCAGGTGCAAAAGGACCGGGTCGAATCGCTGATGGGCGATATCCGGGTCAACCTGCGCAAGAGCCATATCGGGTATCGGAATCTCGAGGCGAAGGGCGATACCGTTTCCGTTACCATTCTCGATCGCTTTGCCGATGCCAAGGCGATCGTCGCCAAGCTGAATCCGACGGTATCGAGCTCGCTCCTGGGCGTGGGCGAGCGCGCTTACGATGTGACGACAAATGGCGACACGATCACGCTGAAAATGACGGAAGGGTATAAGGCCCAGACCAACCAGCAGGTCGTCAATCAGGCGATCGAAGTGGTCCGCCGGCGCGTCGATGAGCTCGGCACGCGCGAACCGGACATCGCCCGCCAGGGGGATGATAGGATCATTGTTCAGGTGCCTGGCCTTTCTGATCCCAAGCGACTGATCGACCTCCTCGGCAAAACCGCGAAAATGACCTTTCAGCTGGTGGACGAGACAGCCGATCTCGAGCAGGCAAAAAAAGGCATCGTGCCGATCGGTTCCGAGCTTCTTCCGATGGAACCGCAGCAGAAAGGCGGGCCGCCGGGTCAGATCGTCGTCGAGAAACGGATCATGGTCGGCGGCGACCGTCTCACGGACGCCACCGGTACATTCAACGAGCAGAATGGGCAGGCGGTGGTCAATTTCCGCTTCGATAGTGTCGGGGCGCGCGAGTTCGGCGAAGTCACAAAGAACCATGTCGGGCAGCGCTTTGCGATCGTGCTCGACAACAAGGTGATCGAGGCGCCCGTGATCCGCGAACCAATCCTTGGCGGCTCGGGCCAGATTGAAGGCAGCTTCACCATTCAGACCGCCAACGATCTGGCTGTGCTGTTGCGCGCCGGTGCGCTGCCGGCTCCGCTCAAAGTCCTTTCCCAGAGCACCGTCGGCCCAACCCTCGGGGATGATTCCATTCGGGCGGGCAAGTACTCCGCCATTGGCGGCCTTATTCTCGTGGCCCTGTTCATGGTGCTGCGTTACGGCCTCTTCGGCCTGTTCGCGGACATTGCGCTCACCTTCAACGTCGTGCTGCTGATGGCGGTGCTGACGCTGCTCGGCGCCACGCTGACGCTTCCGGGCATCGCCGGCATTGTGCTCACCATGGGCATGGCCGTGGACGCGAACGTGTTGATCTACGAACGAATTCGGGAGGAGCAGCGCAACGGGCGCAGCATGCTCGCGTCGATCGACACAGGGTTCCGCCGCGCCATGGCAACCATCATCGACGCCAACATGACCCACTTGATCGCATCGCTGATTCTGTTCCAGCTGGGCTCGGGCCCGGTGCGCGGCTTTGCGGTGACCCTGGGCCTCGGCATTATCACCTCTTTCTTCACCGCAGTGATGGTCACCCGGCTGATGGTGGTGACTTGGCTCGAGACGCGGCGGCCGAAGCGCCTGGCGATCTAGGCCAAAATACCGCTGGATTCGGGTGAAAATGGGGTAGAGTCCCTCGCGATTTGAAAGTGGGGAGGCACTTCTCGTGGCTGCATTCTTTGCGAACCTGCGCAACACCGTTATTGCGGCTTTTGTCCTCGCGGTGCTGCTGTCACTCGTTTACTGGGCAACGACCACCTATGACGCCGATCTGTTCTGGCGTTTCCTGTTCCGCTGGCTGCACGTCCTGTCAGGCATCATGTGGATCGGGCTGCTGTACTACTTCAACTTCGTGTCCACGCCGACCATGCCGAAAATCCCCGCGGAGATGAAACCAGCGGTAGGCCGGTTTATCACGCCGGCGGCGCTTTGGTGGTTCCGCTGGGGCGCGATGTTCACGTTGATTTTCGGCCTACTCCTGGCGTGGTCGAACGATTGGACTCTGAGGAATTATTTTGTGCCGGTCATCACGGTCGATCTCAGCGAAGGGTTGTCCAATCCCGCCTACATCAGCATGGGTATCGCGGTGTGGTTCGCGATCATCATGTGGTTCAACGTGTGGTTCATTATTTGGCCAAATCAGCAGAAGGCGCTGAACATCGACAACCGCTATCCTAGTCTTTCCCAACCAGAGAAAGACGCGGCGGCGAAGACGGCTGGCATGTTCAGCCGCATCAACACGATGCTCTCCGTTCCGATGCTCTTCGGCATGGTTGCCACCGCGCATCTCTACGGCGCGATTTGAATAATATTGACGCGGAAACGCGGAGGCGCAGAGGGAATTACTCGAAGAATCTCCATGTCTTCCGCGCCTCCGCGTGAGATAGTCCATGGGCGACGAGGCCTTCGGCGCCTGCGAGGCAACGGTCCGGCGCGCCGATCCAGACCGTTACTTTTCCACGCTGTTCGCACCCGCCGGCAAGCGGCCGTTTCTGTTTGCGCTGTACGCCTTCAATCACGAGATTGCGCGAATCGGCGAAATTGTGCGCGAACCGATGATGGGAGAAATCCGCCTCCAGTGGTGGCGCGAAGGTCTTCAAGAGGTGCGGCTCGGTAATCCACGCGCACACGATGTCCTGCGCGCGCTCTCGCAGACCTTTGAAGCCGTTGAGCTTCCGCAGGAACTGTTCGAATCCATGCTCGACGCGCGGGCTTTCGATTATTCAGCGGAGACGTTCGCGAGCGGTGCCGCGCGCGATGCCTATATCGATGCAACGTCAGGCAATCTGACGCGGCTAGCCGCGCGCATTCTTGGTGTGTGCGACACACTCGACGCGCTCGCGCACGAGGCGGGCCTCGCCTACGGGCTTGCGGGCCTGCTGCGCTCGCGTGCCTTTCATGCGGCGCGAAACAAACGCTTTGTCTGCGATCCCGATTTGGCGGCACGGGATGCGCGGCGGCATCTGGCTCGAGCGCGGCAACTTGCGAAACCAGGCGTAGCACTGGCCGCATTTTTGCCGGCGGCGCTCGTACCGCTCTACCTGCGCAATCCGGAGAAAGATGTTTCGTTACACCGCAAGCTGCTGGTGCTGCTTTTCGCTGGTCTGCGGGGCAGGATCTGATTACTCAGCCGCAATACGCGAGCCGCCGAGCCATGCATCGAGGTCGGCGAGCGCGCGATGCGCCATCAGCCTTTTGCGGTCGCGTCCGCGGGCAGCGGATGCAGGTAACTCAGGGAATAAGCCGAAGTTGACATTCATCGGCTGGAAGGTGCGCTCGTCGGCACCGCGGGTGATGTGCGCGAGCAAAGCTCCGAGCGCCGTCGTTGCCGGCGGCGGCGAGTGGGACTGGTCCAGCAACTCGGCCGCCGCGAACCGGCCGGCAAGCAGCCCGATCGCGGCGCTTTCGACATAACCTTCAACGCCCGTGATCTGCCCGGCAAAACGCAATCGCGGATCATACTTCAGGCGCAAGGTGGAATCGAGGAGGCGAGGGGAATTGATGAAGGTGTTGCGATGCAACCCGCCAAGCCGCGCGAAGCTCGCATTTTGCAAACCTGGAATGAGTCGGAAGATACGCGTCTGCTCGGCGTGTTTCAGCTTGGTCTGGAATCCGACCATGTTCCACAACGTGCCGAGCGCGTTGTCCTGCCGGAGTTGCACGACGGCGTGCGGCCTTCGGCCAGTGTGCGGATCGGTGAGGCCCACCGGCTTCATCGGGCCGAAGCGCAGCGTATCCGCTCCGCGCGCCGCCATGACTTCGACCGGCAGGCAGCCTTCGAAATAGGGAGTCGATGTCTCCCAGTCCTTGAATTCCGTTTTGTCGCCCGCAAGCAGGGCTGCAATGAACGCGCGGTACTGTAGTTCGTTGAGCGGGCAGTTGATGTAGTCGGCACCATCGCCCTTGTCGTAGCGCGATTGCATCCAGGCAACGGACATATCGATTGAGTCGCGGTAGACGACGGGCGCGATCGCGTCGAAGAACGCGAGCGACTCCTCGCCGGTCGCTGAGCGGATGGCTTCTGCGAGCGGTGGCGACGTGAGTGGCCCGCTTGCGATGATGACTGATTGCCAATCCGGCGGCGGCAATTCCGCGATCTCCTCGCGGCTAATTTTGATCCGCGGGTGCTGTTCGAGCGCGCGGGTCACCGCCTGCGAAAAACCATCGCGATCCACGGCCAACGCGCCGCCGGCGGGAAGCCGGTGCGCATCGCCCGCCCGCAGGATAAGCGATCCTGCCCGTCGCATTTCCTCATGCAGCAAGCCAACCGCGTTGTTCTCCCAATCATCGGACCGGAAGGAATTCGAGCAGACCAGTTCCGCGAGGCCAGCAGTTTTATGCGCCTCCGTATTGCGTTCTGGGCGCATCTCGTGCAGCACCACCCGCGCGCCTATCTGCGCCGCCTGCCACGCCGCCTCAGTGCCGGCGAGTCCCCCGCCGATGATGTGTAATTCCCTTGCCATTGTTCCATTCTAACGAATGCAGAAGCGTAATGGCTACGCTGAAGCAATTGTCCGGTTATCCGCAAATCAGCGGTTTGCGATCACGCCAAGGCCGGGCTTCTTCCAATTGGGCAGCCAGACGGAACAGCGTGGCTTCGTCGCCGTAGCGGCCGGTGAACATCATCCCGATTGGCAGGCCATCCCCCGACATGCCCAGCGGCAGCGACATGGAAGGTTGGCCGGTCATGTTGAAGGTCGGCGTGTAACCGAACACGCGCGCCTGCCTGCGGTTGAACTCGCGCGGTTCCACGGTGATCGGATCGAGATGGCCGATCTCGGGCGCGGGCGTCAGCGTCACTGGCGTCAGCAGCACATCGAAATCGCGCCAGGCGCGGAGAATCTGTCGCGTCATGAGACGAAGCGTCTGCATTCCCCAGCCTACCTGCTCGCCGGCGAGTGACTTGCTTGCGCGATAGCTTGCCCAAGCCAGTGGCTCCATGTCGCCTTCTTCCGGCTCGCGGCCGAGTACGCGCGACCAGTCATCAATTGTGGCAGCGAACATCGCACCGGACACGCACGCCTGCGCGCGATAGAGTGCAAACCAGTCGATCCCGAAGGATTTGTATTCAGTCATGGAATGCCCGAGCTCGCCAAGCAGTGTGACGCTCGCGTCGAACACCGTCTGCACATCGGCTTGGGGGCGAATGCCTTTCGTCGTCAGCGGACATTCCGTCGAGAATCCGATTCGTAGTTTTCGGGGCGCGGTCGTGATCTCGTCCATATACGGACGCGATTTGGGCGACGGCGCGTAGGGAGAATCGTCCTCGGGATACCCCGTCCAGTCGAGCATCGCCGCGCAGTCGCGCACGGTTCGGCACAGCACGTGATCGAGAACAAATCCATGCGCGCGATTGCGATCATCCGGTCCGCCAGGATTGCGGTATTGCGTCGGCTTCAACCCGACCAGACCGCACTGGGCGGCAGGAATTCGAATCGAGCCAAGCCCGTCACTTCCATGCGCCATCGGCACCATGCCCGAGGCAACCGCGGAAGCCGCGCCGCCCGATGAGCCGCCAGAGCTGTGATCGGGATTCCATGGATTGCGGCATATGCCGAGATGGCGTCCTTCGGTCGTGCCGGGAATGCCGAACTCCGGTGTATTGGTCTTGCCGAGAAGAATGGCCCCGGAGGCGCGATACCGCCGCGTCAACTCGGCATCTTCCGGAGAAACATAGCCGCGCAGGAATTTCGACCCGTTGCTCATCGGCCATCCCGCGACGGCCATATTGATGTCCTTAATCAGAAACGGAACACCTTTGAACGGCCCATCTTGCAATTTGCCTTTCGCTGTGGCGCGCGCCTCGTCCCATGCCTTGTACACGACGGCATTGAGCTTGCCATTATGGCGCTCGATGCGCGCAATCGCTTCTTCAACAAGCTCGATCGGTGCGACTTCCCTGCGGCGCACGAGATGCGCGAGACCTAGCGCGTCGTACTCGTCGTATTTCGCAAAGCCCATGTTTCGATCCCCCGGTGCCGGTGCGTCCGTACCAGCGTCAGCCGGCGACAATCACAATTGGATATCCTTATAGCGGTGTGCCCACGGAGCAGCACCTTCGAGCTCCGCCGCCAATTGCAGCAAAGTCATCTCATCGCCGCTACGGCCCACGAACTGCACCCCGATCGGCAAGCCTGACTCGCTCCACTGGAGCGGCACGTTAATGGCGGGCTGCCCCGTTGCGTTCTGCATGGCGGTGAACGGCACGTAGCCGGTCATGGGCATCAGCGCCTTGTATGGATCGGTCTCATCGATATTCACGGTCCCGAGCTTCATCGGCAGCGCGCCGAGCGTGGGCGTCAGCCAGAGATCGTATGCCTTATGGAAATCCGCCATGACGCGCGCTAGCCGGTGAAAGAATTGCAGCATGGCAATGTGCTGGACCGCGGTAATTTTCAGTCCCGCTTGCCAAAAGCCGTAGGTAATCCCCTCGATAACATCGAGCGACGGCTTCACGCCGGCGGCCCGCGAGAAGGACTCAACAGCGTAGGCGGTATTGCTCGACCAGATGGTCAGAAAGGCCATCGTCATCTGCTCATGCTCGACCGGCGGCAATTTTTCCTCGACGAAATGGCCCAGCTCCTGGCACAGCTTCGCCGTGCGTTCGACGGCGGCGGCGATCTCGGGATCGAATGGCCGGCCGTTCATGCCCTTTGTGGCGGCCGCGATCCTCAGGCGTTTCGGCTTGCGCGTGATTCCTTCGCGATAGGAGCCTTGCGGCGGCAGAGCGAAATACGGATCACCGAAATCGGGCGCACAGGAAATGTCGAGCGCGGTCGCGCAATCGCGCACACTGCGCGTGAGCACGTGATCGACGGAGAGTCCGCTTGTGGAATCGGCGGCGTCCGGACCTTGCGTAATTCGCCCGCGTGAAACCTTGAGGCCGACCAGTCCGCAACAGGATGCAGGAATCCGAATCGAGCCGCCGCCGTCCGTCGCATGCGCAATGGGAACAATACCGGCAGCGACCGCCGCCGCCGATCCGCCGGACGATCCTCCGGGTGTTCGGTCGAGGTCCCACGGATTGTGCGCGGCTCCATAGAGCTTCGGCTCCGTGGTCGGAAGAATGCCGAATTCGGGCACATTCGTCTTGCCGATCGGATTGAGCCCTGCCGCCTTGTACCGCGCAACGAGGGTGCAATCGTGATCAGCCGGAACACCGCGCACCAGTCGAGAGCCGCTGCGCGTCGGCATTCCCACGCAATCGCCGCGCATATCCTTGAGCAGCATCGGTACGCCGGCCAACGGTCCTTCGGGTGAGTTGCCGTTTGCGTGCTGCAGCGCATGTTCGTAGGCCTTGAAGACAATGGCATTGAGCGCGGGATTGTGCCGCTCCGCGCGTGCGATCGCCTCTCTCACCACCTCGCCTGGTGTGATGTCTCTGTTTCTGACGAGTTCGGCGAGGGCAAGAGCGTCAACAGTGTCATACTCGGGCAGTGCCATGACTCAGAGCTCGATGCTGCGATAGCGTTCTACCCACGGTACAGCCCTTTCAAGCTGCGCCGCGAGGTTTAGAAGCGTCAATTCATCGCCGAAGCGCCCGACAAACTGCACGCCGATGGGAAGCCCCTGCTCGTTCCAGCAGAGCGGCAGATTGATCGCGGGTTGTCCAGTGACATTCTGCATGGCCGTAAACGGAACGTAATCGATTAACGGAGCGAACGACTTCTGCGGGTCGCGCTCCTCCATGTCGAAGGTACCCAGCTTGACCGGAGGACACCCCAGTGTTGCCGTGAGCCAGATGTCGTAGGTTTCGTGGAATTTTGCCGCCTTGCGGGTCGCCTGCGCCATCACGCCTTTGGCCATCAGATACTGGCTGGCGCTGACCTGTTTTCCCATCTCGTAGAGGCCCCAGGTGAGTCCTTCGAACATTTCGGGTATCGGCTGCTGTCCCGTCATCAGCGCGAGATAATCGATTCCGGCGGCAAGATTTCCTGCCCAGAGCGCCATGAAGGCTGGGATCAGCATGGATTGATCGAAATCGGGTGACGCCTCCTCGATATGGTGTCCCTGCATCTCGCAGAGTCTTGCGGCCGCGTTCACCGCCGTCAGACAATCGGGATGCAGCGGGCGCCCATCCAGTTTGCGGATCGCGATTGCAATTCGCAGATTCTTGGGTTCAGTGTTGAGGGCGTCCCGATACGATGTCGCCTTCGGAGGAGCCCAATAGGGATCTCCCAATACATTCCCCGCCACCGAATCGAGAGCTGCCGCCGTGTCCCGCACACTGCGTGACACGACCAGATCCACTCCGAGTCCATCCACCATATCGCCATAGTCTGGCGCGTGGCTTACGCGCCCTCGCGTCGGCTTTAGCCCAACAAGACTGCAGCACGATGCGGGAATTCGAATCGAACCGCCTCCGTCGTTGGCGTGCGCTAGAGGGACAACACCCGCCGCGACGAGCGCCGCCGATCCGCCCGAGGAGCCGCCGGGTGAGTGTTCCGGATTCCAGGGGTTACGGGCCGGCCCGTAGAGTTTCGATTCCGTGGTCGGGACGAGGCCGAACTCGGGCACATTCGTCTTGCCCAGCATGATAAGGCCTGCCGTACGAAAACGGCTTGTCAGAAGCGAGTCATGATCCGACGGAATCGCCGGAATGGCCCGGCAGGCTTGCCGCGTCGGCATGCCCTCGGCAAAGCCAAAGATGTCTTTGAGAAAGAACGGTACGCCCCTGAACGGTCCTTCGGGAACACTGCCGCGCGCCGTTTCGCGCGCACGGTCGTAATCTGCGAAGACCACCGCATTCAATTTTGGATTGAGTCTCTCCGCGCGTCCGATTGCCTCTTCGACCAATTCGCTCGGTTTGACGTCCCGTTGCGCAATAAGCTTTGCCAACCCAATTCCGTCGTAGTTGGCGTATTCGCTAATCGGCATTTTTTAGCCCCATATTACCCTGAGAAAGGACTCTACCGGCGGCGCCTGCCGCTGTCACGGTCGGCAAGGATGCGCGCCCACTGCTTATTGGAAAGACCGGCTCGACTGGGCCATGAAGCTGACATAGATTCGCGCGGCCCGCGAAGCTCCCTCCTCAACGTCGCGATGATCGGATTTCTGGATGCATAGAGTCCCTGTCGGAAAGACCATTGCCTATGCTTATGGCTTCACCTTTGGCCACCTTGGGACGATCATCGGACTCGCCTGGCTGCCGCTCGTCATCAGCGCCGTCCTGCAGTTCCTGCCATATGCGTTTGGCGTCGACTCCGGCACCACTCCGGAGAACGCCACGGCGCAGGGGCGCCAGGCGCTCGAAGGGATGGCAACCGGACTCCTTATTATCCTGCTGAACGCGATGATATTCGTTCCGGTGGTGCGGCAGGCGCTGGGCCTGCGGCAGGGCACCGCGATTGTGCACTTCAAGCTGGGCGTCCCCGAGTTTCGCCTCTTTGCGGCGATCTTGCTGTTGCTGCTCGTGACCTTTGTTCTCGCCCTTGGACTAAGACTGCTCGAAGTGGGCGTGGGCCTGCTGGCATCTGGTCGCGGCGCCATCGCCGGAATTCTCGCGGTGCTGAGTGTGCTGGCCGCGTCCCTTGGCTTTGTCTATGCGATCGTGCGGCTGGGTTTTCTTGTTCTGTCGGTGACGGTTGCGGAAGAGCAGATTAGCCTCGTTCGCGGCTGGGTTCTGACCAAGGGCAATTTCTGGCGAATTTTCGGAATTGTGCTGGCGATCGGTGTTCCGCTTGCCATCGCCTACAGTCTCGTCGTCATCGGGATTATCGGGCCTTTGCGGCTGTTTGCGCGATTGCCTGCGGACCCCACTGCGGCGGCGCAGGCGTTCAACGCGCGTTTTGCGATTCTGCAGCAGCACATGCCGCTCTACATCGGCCTCAATCTGATCATCGCGCCCTTTGCAATCGGATTGAATGCAGCGGCGTCTGCGTTCGGGTATCGCGCGCTGGTGTCGCCGGAGCCCGCGGAATCGCGCGAAATCCCGGCCCGGTGAGCCGCCGAAAGGTTTGACGGTAGAAAGCTACTCTGCCGCCTGGACTCTCTGCGCGACAGGACGGGTGCGGCCTCTCAACAGCGGCCGCAAATATTGGCCGGTGTAGGAGCGGGCAACTTTCGCCACGTCCTCCGGTGTGCCGGCGGCCACGATCTCACCTCCGCCGTCGCCGCCTTCGGGACCGAGATCGATGATCCAGTCCGCCGTCTTGATCACTTCCAGGTTGTGCTCGATCACCACGACGGTATTGCCGTTGTCCACGAGCTCGTGCAGCACATCGAGCAGCTTTTTCACATCATGAAAATGCAGACCGGTTGTCGGCTCGTCGAGAATATACAGCGTGCGGCCGGTGGCGCGGCGCGATAGCTCCTTCGAGAGCTTCACGCGCTGCGCTTCGCCGCCCGAAAGCGTCGTCGCCTGCTGGCCGATCTTGATGTAGTCGAGGCCTACGCGCTTCAGCGTATCCAGTTTTTCGCGGATGCTCGGCACCGCCTTGAACAATTCGGCCCCCGCTTCCACCGTCATGTCGAGCACGTCGGCGATCGAGTTGTCGCGGAACTTCACCTCGAGGGTTTCGCGGTTGTAGCGCTTGCCCTTGCAGACGTCGCACTGCACATACACGTCCGGCAGGAAGTGCATCTCGATCTTGATCACGCCGTCGCCCTGGCAGGCTTCGCATCGCCCGCCCTTCACATTGAATGAGAAGCGGCCGGGCTGGTAGCCGCGCGCCTTCGATTCCGGCAGCTCGGTGAACCAGTCGCGGATCGGCGTGAAGGCGCCGGTGTAGGTGGCCGGGTTCGAGCGCGGTGTGCGGCCGATGGGTGACTGATCGATGTCGATCACCTTGTCGAGGAACTCGAGGCCCTCGATGCGGTCATGTGCAGCGGGATGCTCGCGCGCCTGGTTGAGCTTGCGCGCCGCTGCCTTGTACAGAGTTTCGATGATGAGCGTGGATTTGCCGCCGCCGGACACGCCGGTGATGCAGGTGAATGTGCCCAGGGGAATGTCCGCGGTGACATTCTTCAGGTTATTGCCGCGCGCGCCAACGATGCGTACCTTCCGGTTGAATGCGCCCTTGCGCCGCTCTCCCGGAATGGCGATCTGCTCAATTCCCACGAGATACTTGCCCGTGAGGCTGTTCGGATTGCGCATGATGTCGTCGGGCGTTCCTTCGGCGACAATCTCGCCACCGTGAATGCCCGCGCCCGGACCCATGTCGATCACGTGATCGGCGGTGCGGATTGCTTCTTCGTCATGTTCAACGACAATAACGCTATTGCCGAGATCGCGCAGGCCTTTCAGCGACTCCAGCAGCTTCGCATTGTCGCGCTGATGCAGGCCGATGCTCGGTTCATCGAGCACGTAGAGCACACCGGTCAACCCGGAGCCGATCTGGGAGGCGAGGCGAATCCGCTGGCTCTCGCCCCCAGACAGCGTGCCGGAGTTGCGGCTGAGCGTGAGATAATCGAGCCCGACATTATTCAGGAACCGTAGGCGCTCGCGAATCTCTTTCAGAATTCGCGCGGCAATTTCCTGCTGCTGCCTGTTCAGCTTCTTGTCGACATCGCGAAACCACGCATCGACATGCCGGATGGATTTCCCGCAGACCTCGCCGATGTGCAGGCCGGCGATCTTCACCGCGAGCGCCTCCGGCTTCAGCCGGAAACCGTCGCACACGTCGCAGGGACTCGTGTCCTGGTAGCGCTCGAGCTCTTCGCGTATCCAGGAGGAGTCCGTTTCCTTGAACCGCCGCTCGAGGTTGGGAATCACGCCCTCGAATGTTTTTTTCGTATCGTACCGCCGGAGACCGTCGTCGTACGTGAATTTGATCTCGTCATCGCCGGAGCCGTAGAGGATGATCTCCTTCGGCTTTTTCGGCAGTTCTTCCCAAGGGACGTTCAGCGAAAATTTGTAATGCCGCGCCAGCGCTTCGAGCGTCTGCAGGTAATATGGCGACGAGGATTTCGCCCACGGTGCGATCGCGCCTTTGCGCAGGCTTAGAGACTCGTCCGGCACAATCAGCGCCGGATCGAAATAGAGTTGCGTGCCCAAGCCGTCGCAGGCGGGGCACGCGCCATGCGGATTGTTGAACGAGAACAGCCGCGGCTCGATCTCCGGAATGGTAAAGCCGGAGACCGGGCACGCGAATTTCGACGACATCAGAAGCCGGCGCGGCGAACCGTCCTTTTCCTTCTCGTCCGCGAACTCGGCGATCACAATCCCATCGGCCAGATTGAGCGCCGTCTCGATGGAATCCGGCAGCCGGTTACCGAGATCGGGCTTCACCACGATGCGGTCCACCACGATCTCGATGTCGTGCTTGAGTTTCTTGTCGAGCGCGGGCGATTGGCCGATCTCGTAGAATTTCCCATCGATCTTGACGCGCTGAAAGCCTTTCTTCTGCAGATCGGCCAATTCCCTGCGATATTCGCCCTTGCGGCCGCGCACGATCGGCGCGAGCAGGAAAAGGCGCGTGCCTTCCGGCAGTGCCAGAACACGATCCGCCATCTGGCTGACGGTCTGGCTTTCGATCGGCAGACCCGTCGCGGGCGAATACGGGATGCCAACCCGGGCGAACAGCAGGCGCAGGTAATCGTAAATCTCGGTGACGGTGCCTACGGTGGAACGCGGGTTTCGTGAGGTGGTCTTCTGCTCGATGGAAATCGCCGGCGACAGGCCCTCGATGTGATCCACATCGGGCTTCTGCATCAACTCCAGGAATTGCCGCGCATAAGCCGACAGCGACTCGACATAGCGCCGCTGGCCCTCGGCATAGATCGTGTCGAACGCCAGCGAGGATTTTCCTGAGCCGGAGAGCCCGGTCATGACCGTCAGAGTGTCGCGCGGAATCTCGACATCGATGTTTTTCAGGTTGTGTTCGCGCGCGCCGCGGATCGAGATATTCTTCAGCATCGGGAGTCGTCAGATGTCCTGGGCCAATCGCGCACTTTGAAACCACAGCCATGCCGGAGCAACGGCGCGCGCCTCATGTCCCAGTGGGTCTTTCTGCTCTTGACGGATGCTCGGCAGCCGGCCTGAGCGGATGTCTCCATGTGGGGTTTGTCCCGCCAAATCTCAAGCATTCGTTGTTCTAAGCACGAATCGAGTTGGGAACATAAGCAGAACAGCGCGGCGGCGCAATGGGGCGCAATATTGTCGCGGAGACGCGGCGACCCTCGCCACACTGCTCGGCTGGCGGTATCGCGGGCAGGCGTGCTGGAAGCCAAGCGCTGGATGCTGAACCTCAATCGTCGCGAAGCCGCGGCCGGCCATTATCGCCCCGACATCGATGGGCTGCGCGCCATCTCGGTGCTGCCGGTGGTTTTCTATCACTACGGCGTCCCCGGCTTCAGCGGCGGCTTTGTCGGAGTCGACATTTTTTTTGTGATCTCCGGGTATCTGATCACCGAGCTCATCTATGCCGAGATGCGCGACGGGCGATTTTCCATAGTGCATTTTTACGAACGCCGCATCCGCCGTATTTTCCCGGCGTTGTTCGCGGTGCTGTTTGTCGTAACGGCTGTTGCGCTCGTGCTCCTTTTCCCGCGCGACCTGCGGCAATACGCGAAATCACTCTGGGCGACGGCGGTCTTCGGCTCGAATTTCGGTTTCTGGCGGCAGGCGGGGTACTTCGATACGGCAGCCGATCTCAAGCCGCTCCTGCATACCTGGTCGCTCGCCGTCGAGGAGCAGTTCTATCTCGTCTGGCCTGCACTACTGTTCGGACTCGTTTATTTCAGCCATCGCGTGAGCCGAAGGAGAACGCTGATCGTCATCAGCGCAGTTCTCGTTCTCTCTCTCACAGAGAGCGTGCGTGAAATGCGGTCGGTGCCGACAGCCGCATTCTATCTGCTCCCATCACGCATGTGGGAATTGATGTGCGGCGCGGTTCTGGCCGTCGCCAATGCTCCGCGGATGGCTAGTCCTTTGCTTCGTAACATGCTGGCGATCGCGGGGCTTGCGCTGATCGCCTGGGCCGTGTGGGCCTACAATCCCGATACGGCATTTCCGGGCCTTACGGCGCTTCCGCCGTGTCTCGGAGCAGCATTGCTCATCTACACGGGGAAGGACGGCGGCACGGCACCCGCAAGAATTCTGAGCACTCGAGTTCTTGTCTGGATCGGGCTCATTTCGTACTCGCTTTATCTCTGGCATTGGCCGCTTTATGTGTTCGCCAGATATTATTTCGCCCAACCGCTCAACCCTGTAATCTCTGCGGCCCTGATGTTGTTGTCAGTGCTGTTGGCGTGGCTCTCCTATCGCCTCGTCGAACAGCCGTTCCGGGAGCGCAAGGCGTTCTTCTCCGGACGGCGATTGTTCGCCATGGCCGGAGCCGCCATGGCGGCAGTGACCGTGGCCGGAATTGCGGTGGTCAGCGCAAGAGGGCTCCCGCAGCGCTACCCGGCCGATGTACGCCGGCTGCTTGCTGCTGCCAACGAGCACGAGCCGCTCCGCGCGAAATGCTTCAATCGAACGCTGGCGGATGTGCGCGCGGACAGGCTGTGCAGAATTGGCGACGCGAACGCGCGGGCCGATTTTCTTCTCTGGGGCGATTCGCACGCGGAAGCGCTTCTGCCGGCTGTTGAGGCAGCGGCCATTGCGCGGCATCGCGCGGGATTGTTCGCCTCGCGATCGGCCTGTCCGCCGCTCCTTGGGGTCGAGCGTGCCGATGTCATGAATGGAAACTGCCGCGCGTTCAATGATCAGGTGGCGCGACTGATCGCGCGAGATCATGTTCGCGAAGTCATCGTCGCCTCGCGTTGGGCAAAACATGCCCTCGGCACGGATTACGGAGATGACACCGAACCGACGGCATTTCTTGTCGACGACCAATCGGAGAGCCGATCTGTCGCTGAAGATAAGGCAGTCTTTGTGCGCTCGCTGTCGCGAACAATCGCGTTCCTTACGCACGCCGGTGTAGAAGTCATCGTTATCGGGCCAGTTCCCGAGGTGAAAACAGATGTTCCCGAGGCGTTGGCCAGAGCAAAGCTGTACCGGACGCGGGAAGATGCACGACCGACAATCGCCGAATTCCGGAGCCGTCAGCAGTTCGTCCTTGACGCTCTTGCGCATCTACCGCAGGAGTACGGCGCGACTGTCCTCTATCCGCATCGGATGCTCTGCGCGTCGGGGCGATGCGCCATCGCGAAGGATGGCCGGGCGCTGTACTACGATTCAAATCATCTGAGCGTGTTCGGCGCGGAACAACTGACCGCGCGGTTCGAGTCGGTGTTGTGATGTCTGCAATTTCAGGTGAAGCAGTCACAGCTGAACTGGACATCCAACCAGCAGCACCCGACACGATTGCCTCGCGTCGGGCGGCGAGGGCAGACCTGCGCTATCGCGCCGATATCGACGGCTTGCGGGCCATCGCCGTGCTGCCAGTCCTCTTCTTCCATTACCAGGTCGCGCCCTTCACCGGCGGATTCATCGGCGTCGATGTCTTCTTTGTCATTTCAGGATACCTGATCACCGGTCTCATCTGGGGCGAGATTCAGGAAGGCTCGTTCTCCGTCCTGCGATTCTACGAGAGGCGCATCCGCCGGATTTTCCCGGCGCTGTTCGCGATGCTCGCCGTTGTTTCCGTCGCTGCAAGCGTGATTCTGTTTCCGCATACCTTGATGCGCTATGCCATCAGTCTGCTCGCGACCGCGGGCTTCATCTCCAATTTTCACTTCTGGGGCGAGGCCGGCTACTGGGCGGCTGCGGCGGCTGAAAAGCCACTGCTGCATACCTGGTCGCTCGCAGTAGAAGAACAGTTCTATCTGCTGTTTCCCGGTTTCCTGTATCTGCTGCGCGGGCGGCCGAAGCGTCGCGTGCTCTGGATATTGGCTGCGACGCTCGCCGCCTCGCTCGCGCTCAGCATTGTCGGTGTGCGCTATTGGCCGATCTCCACTTTCTTCCTTCTACCGATGCGGTTCTGGGAATTGCTTGCAGGCTCACTGCTCGCGGTCGGCAGTTTCCGCGCGCCGGAAAGTCCGGTGCTACGGAATGGCTTGTCGGCAGCCGGTCTGGGGTTCATCGTGTGGAGTGCGGTCACCCTCACGCACAATTCGCCGTTTCCCGGCGCTAACGCGATTCCGCCCTGCCTCGGCGCCGCTTTGTTTATTTATGCGGGCAGCGGCGGCACTACGGTTGCGAACACCGTGCTCTCGGCCAAACTGCCTGTCTTCATTGGCCTGATTTCCTATTCGCTCTATCTGTGGCATTGGCCGATTTTTGTTTTGGTATCCGAAATGCAGCACAATGGACTCGCGCCGGCGCAGACGGCGATCTGCATTGCGGTGTCCATCGCGTTTGCAACCTTGTCCTGGCGCTATATCGAACAGCCGTTTCGCGGGCGCGCCTCACCGATCCGCCGCAAGCCGCTGTTCACCATCGCGGGCATCACGATCGCATTTGCCGCTCTCATCGGCGTTGCGCTCTCGGCGACAAAGGGGTTGCCGCAGCGATACGACAGCGCGACGCGAAAAATCGTCGAGGCGATGAATGAGAAGGAACCGTTGCGCGGCCGATGCTTTGATCTTCCCGCTTCTCGCGTGGCGAATGGCGCCCTTTGCAAATTCGGGGCGCGCAACTCTCTCCCGAGCTTCGTGCTGTGGGGCGATTCTCACGCCGACGCGATGGTACCTGCGGTCCTGAAAGCGGCGCAGCAGCGGGGAAAAGCGGGACTGCTGGCGGCGCACGGCCACTGCGCGCCGCTTTTTGGAGTGACGTTCCCCGACCGTAAATGCCGCCCGTTCAACGATGCGGTGATGAGGGTCGCGTTGGGCAAGAACATCCACACGGTTCTACTCGATGCGAAATGGGCCTCGCCCGCCGGGGAGCCATCGCTGGATAAGCAGCGTAGCGGCTGGAACACCGACGACGAGTCGCGGATCAAAGGCGGGCAGGGTGAGACGCGCGCGGTTTTTGCGCGTTCGCTCGCCCGCACGGTGAAGATGCTACGGGATGCCGGAAAGCAGGTGGTGATCATCGGGCCAGTGCCAGAATTTCGCGGCTCTGTACCCAACGATCTCGCTCGCATGCGCGTGTGGGGCGCGCATTGGGAGATTGCGCCAAGCCGCGCCGCCTTTCTTGCGCGGGAAGCGTATGCGTACTCAGTGTTTGGCGCCGTTGCGAAAGCGAATGGCGCAACCGTTATCCGCCTGGATCCGGTACTCTGCCCCGACGCTCGCTGCTTGACGATGGAGGATGGCCGGCCCCTCTATCGCGACAGCACCCATCTCAGCGTTTTCGGGGCGGAACACCTCGCGCCGCTGTTCAGACATAGCCTTTAGTCCTCATCGAGTGAAATTTGGTTGGGGATTGACTCGCGGCGCTGGGAACGGAATAAGAACCACTTCGGTCCGGCAATGGCCGGGACGGAGTGTGGCGGTTAGGCTGGCGGGATAGCGGGTCGTAGGAAGGACAACATGGCTGGAAGCGTGAATAAGGTGATTTTGGTGGGCAATTTGGGCCGCGATCCGGAAATGCGGCGCATGCCCAGTGGTGATGCGATGGTGACCTTCTCCGTCGCAACGTCAGAGAGCTGGCGCGACAAGTCCTCGGGTGAACGCAAGGAGCGGACCGAGTGGCACCGGGTGGTGATCTTCAACAAGAACTTGGCCGAGGTCGCGGAAAAGTATCTTCGCAAAGGATCCAAGGTTTATCTGGAGGGCCAGTTGCAGACCCGCAAATTCACTGACAAGGATGGCCAGGAACGGTCCGCGACAGAGGTGGTGCTGCAGAACTTCCGCGGCGAATTGCAGATGCTGGATGCGCGTGGCGAAGGCGGCGGGGCCGGCGCGCGCACGGGTGGCGCCGACGCGCCTGCGAGCTTTGATCGCAACGATATGGACGACGAGATTCCGTTCTGATCCGCGGTTGTCTATCATTCGCCTGACGCCTATCTTTCAGACAGGATTTCGCGGCGTTTGGCTGGCGTAATCCGCCCCTGAAATGTTACCCATTTTTTGGACTCGCCCGGCTGCTCTCTGGAGCCGCGGCCGATGCTCTGAAGGACTGATTTTGAGCGACGAAGGACAGCATCCCACAACGCCGGGCACCAGCCTGATCGCCATCGAGGAGGAGCTGCGGCGTTCCTATCTCGATTACGCGATGAGCGTGATCGTCGCCCGCGCGCTGCCTGACGCGCGGGACGGCCTCAAGCCCGTGCATCGGCGGATTCTGTTCTCGATGCACGAGAACGGGAATGACTGGAACAAGCCTTACCGCAAATCGGCCGTCATCGTCGGGGACACGATGGGCAAATATCACCCGCACGGTGACCAGGCGATCTACGATGCGCTTGTTCGCATGGCGCAGAGTTTTTCAATGCGTGCGCCGCTGGTGGACGGGCAAGGCAATTTTGGCTCGGTAGACGGCGATAGCCCGGCCCAGATGCGCTACACCGAAGTGCGGCGTGCAAAGATCGCGCATGCGCTGACGGAAGATCTCGACAAGGATACAGTCGAATTCCGCGACAATTACGACGGCAGCAAACAGGAGCCGGTTGTCTTTCCGGCACGTTTTCCCAACCTGCTGGTCAATGGATCGAGCGGTATTGCGGTCGGCATGGCAACCAATGTGCCGCCGCACAATCTGGGCGAGGTGATCGCCGCCTGCCTTGCCTACATCGAAGATCCGTCAATCAGTCTCGAGGCGCTCACCGAGATGGTGCCGGGTCCGGACTTTCCGACCGGCGCGCTTCTTATTGGCAAGCAGGCGGCGCGGGCCGCTCTTGCCCGCGGCCGCGGCTCGATCCTCATGCGCGCGCGCTGCCATATCGAGCAAATCCGGAAGGACCGCGAAGCGATCATCGTCACCGAACTGCCCTATCAGGTGAACAAGGCGAAGCTGCAGGAGCGCATCGCGGATCTGGTGCGCGAAAAGCGGATCGAAGGTATCGGCGATATTCGGGACGAGAGCGACCGGCACGGCATGCGCCTCGTGATCGAGCTTAGGCGCGATGCGTCGGGCGAAGTCGCGCTCAATCAGCTGTACCGTTATTCCGAGCTTCAAACGACGTTTGGCGTCAACATGCTCGCGCTGAACGGCGGCCGCCCGCAGTTGATGAATCTGAAGGATTTGATCGCGGCGTTCGTGTCTTTCCGCGAGGAGGTTGTCACCCGGCGTACGCGTTTCGAGCTCGCGAAGGCGCGGGACCGCGCGCATATCCTTATCGGTCTGGCAATCGCGGTTGCGAATATCGATGAGGTGATCGCGCTCATTCGCGCCGCGCCGGACGGCCCGGCCGCCAAGAACCAATTGATGGCGCGAAATTGGCCGGCAAAAGATGTGGCGCCGCTGGTCGCTCTCGTGGCCGATCCGCGGCACACCGTTTCGGAGCAGGGCACGATCCGGCTGTCGGAGGAGCAGGCAAGAGCCATCCTGGAAATCCGGCTTCAGCGACTCACCGCGCTCGGCCGCGACGAGCTTTCGGACGAGGTGACGAAGCTGAGCGCCTCTATCCGGGACTACCTCGACATCCTGCGCAGCCGAGCGCGCGTGCTCGCGATCGTGCGCAAGGAGCTCGAAGATATTCGCGACGACTTTCCCCTGCCGCGCCTCACCGAAATGGTGGACGCGGAAGTTGAGATCGAAGATGAGGCGCTGATCGAGCGGGAAGACGTCGCGATCACGGTCACCCATGCGGGTTACATCAAACGCACCCCTGTTGCGGAGTACCGCGTGCAGGGCCGCGGCGGCAAGGGCCGCGCGGGCATGGCGACTCGCGAGGAGGATTTCGTTACCAGCATTTTTGTCGCTAGCACGCACGCGCCGCTCGTGTTCTTTTCATCGACGGGCATGGCCTACAAGCTGAAGGTCTGGCGTTTGCCGGAGGCGCGCATTCAGGGTCGCGGCAAGGCGATGGTGAACCTGTTGCCATTATCGGAAGGCGAGCGCATCACAACCATTCTACCCCTGCCGGAAGACGAAGCGCAGTGGGAGAAGATGCATGTGATCTTCGCCACGAAATCGGGCAGCGTGCGGCGCAATGAGCTCTCGGATTTCGTGAATATTCATCGTAACGGTAAGATTGCGATGAAGCTGGATCCCGGCGACGGCATCGTCGGCGTGCAAATCTGCAGTGACCGCGACGACATTTTGCTGACCACGCGCGCCGGCAAATGCATCCGGTTCGCCCTTTCCGATCTACGTGTTTTCGCCAGCCGCGCGTCCACCGGCGTGCGCGGCATCAAGCTCGCGAAAGGCGATGAAGTGGTAAGCCTGTCGCTTCTGCACCACTGCGATGCGACGACCGCGGAAGCGCGCGCGTATCTGAAACAGGCGAATGCCGCGCGCCGCGCCGCTACCGGGGAGGAAGAAATTCAGCCCGAGGAGCCGGAAGAGCCCGAGGAGAATGGGGAAGAGGCAACGCTGACGCCGGAACGCTACGCGAAGCTCGGCGCTGGCGAACAGTTCATCCTCTCGGTTTCGGAAAGCGGATTCGGCAAGCGCACCAGCTCCTATGAGTATCGCGTCACCGGCCGAGGCGGATCGGGCATTGTCGCGATGGGCATGGGCCGGAAGAACCATGCGATTGTGGCTGCTTTCCCGGTCGAAGAAACCGACGATCTGATGCTAATCTCGGATCAGGGGCAGACGATCCGCGTGCCGGTGAGCGGCATCAGTATTCAGGGCCGCGCCGCGCAGGGTGTGGTCGTGTTCCGCGTCGAGGAAAACGAGCGGGTCGTGTCGGTTGAGCGCATCGAAGAGGCGGCGGAGGAATCCGCATGAAGTCGCGGACATGACCAGAAAGCGAATCGGACTTTATCCGGGAACATTCGACCCGCTCACGCTCGGTCACATCGACATCATCAAGCGCGCGATCAAACTGGTGGACCATCTCGTTATAGGCGTCGCCACCAATCCGTCGAAGACGCCGCTGTTCACTCTCGAAGAGCGCGTCGGGATTGTCCGCCATGAAACCGCGCCGCTGGCCGGCGACGGCCGAGCCACCATCGCCGTTGAGACCTTCGAATCCCTGTTAATTCAGTTTGCGGAAAAAGTCGGTGCAAGCGTGATCGTGCGGGGGCTGCGCGCCGTTTCCGACTTCGAATACGAATTCCAGATGGTCGGCATGAATCAGCGCCTCAACCCGGAAATCGAAACGTTGTTTCTGATGGCCGATCCGCGTCACCAGGCGATTGCGTCACGCCTGGTGAAGGAAATTGCGATGCTGGGCGGAAACGTTTCGCCGTTCACCACGCCCTATGTCGCCGATCTGCTGGTCAAACGCTGCAAAGAATTGAGGAAAACATGACAGCCGACTCTGCCAATGTCGTAGCCATGCAACTGAAAAGCGGGACCGTGGAAATCACCTTGCGCCCAGACCTCGCACCGAAGCACGTCCAGCGTATCAAGCAGCTGTCGGAGTCGGGATTTTATGACGGCGCACCGTTCCACCGTGTCATTCCGGGCTTCATGGCGCAGACTGGCGACCCGACCGGAACTGGTACTGGCGGCTCGGACCTTCCTGATCTCAAGGCGGAGTTCTCAAACGAGCGGCACGTTCGCGGCACGGTCTCGATGGCGCGCAGCAACGATCCCAACAGCGCCAACAGCCAGTTCTTCATCTGTTTTGGCGATGCGCCATGGCTCGATCGTCAGTACACGGTCTGGGGCAAGGTCACCGCCGGCATGGAGCACATCGACGCGATCAAGAAAGGCGGAGAGCACAACAATGGCGCGATCAGCGGCGAACCGGACCGGATCGTGAAAATGCGCGCGAGCGCTGGCTGAGTGGTGGGACAAAGGCCGCAGACATTTGCGGAGCCCGTGACCGCATACGAGCGGCGGACCACACATAGTCTCAATCCGCTCGCGCGGTTTTCTCACCGCGCCAGAATCAGCCGCGCGTTGACGCTGATATCGTACTACTTGCCAACAAATGGTGCTTTGCTCGACTTTGGCTGCGCACAAGGCGAATTGCTTCGCAGGGTCCGCGTCGTTCGTCCGAATGATCGCCTCTACGGACTCGACCCGTTTCAGCTCAGGGGTGAGGGCTATGTACGCCTCAGCTCGCTTGAGGAGTGTAGAAGGTATTCATTCGATCTCATCACGGCGTTCGACGTTCTGGAACACCTGGGCGAAGCGGCAACCGCCGATTTCTTCGACCTAATCGACGGCAATCTGACCCCCCGCGGCGTCGCCCTGATAAGCGTTCCCAACATGCTTGGTCCGGCGCTGGTTCCTAAGCTATTGCACGGCGCATTCGCCTCCGGTAGCGCTCATCACTACTCATGGCGCGAGGCACTCGATTCTGTCGTATTGATGAACCCGCCGCCGCGGCTTCCACCCAATCGCGCGGGAACGATGCGTCACAAGGGCTATGATTGGCGGGTAACACGAACGCGCATCGAGGAGGAATTTCAAATTCTGTCTGAGACATTCACGCCATTTTCCCCGCTGTGGTGGGGCATAAACAGCCAGTGGTTTTGTGTATTTCGTCCGAAGAAGCGCTGGCCCGGATGATGACGCATTCTGCAACATTTTGTTTGTCGTTCCGACGTATGCTTCCCACTAGAAGGCCGGCCTGATTCAGGTACATCATGACTCACCAAATTCCGTTCATCGATCTGCAGGTCCAGCGCCGTCGTCTCGGCGAGTCGCTTGAGCGCGCAATCGCGGCCGCGGTTGAGGGCGGCCAATGGATTCTGGGCCCGCAGGTGCGCGCCCTGGAAGAACAGCTTGCCGAATTCGCGGGCGTGAAGCACTGCGTCACCTGCGCAAACGGCACCGATGCGCTCCTGTTCGTCTTGCGCGCGTGGGAAATTGGTCCGGGCGATGCGGTATTCGTGCCGGCTTTCACGTTCGCCGCATCTGCAGAAGTGGTAGTGCTTGTTGGCGCTACGCCGGTATTCGTCGATGTGCTCGAAGACGCGTACAATCTCGATCCGGCTAGCCTCGAAGCGGCGATCGCGATGGTAAAGCGGGAAGGCAAACTTCGCCCGCGCGTCATAATGACGGTCGATCTCTTTGGGCAGGCAGCGGACTATCGCGCGATCGAGCCGATTGTTGCGCGCGAAAAATTGAAGCTTCTGTGCGATACCGCGCAGGCGTTCGGGGCGACGCTGGACGGCCGCCACACCGCTGCCATGGGCGATGCCGCCTCGACCAGCTTTTTCCCCGCGAAGCCGCTTGGTTGCTATGGCGATGGCGGAGCGGTTTTCACGAATGACAGCGCGATCGATGCGCTGCTGCGCTCGATCCGCATGCACGGGCAGGGCGCAGACAAGTATGAAAATGTGCGCATCGGCGTGAACTCGCGCCTCGACACGATCCAGGCCGCGATCCTGATCGAGAAGCTGAAAATCTTTACCGAGGAAATCGAAATGCGCGAGCGCGTGGCGCGCCGCTACACGGAAGCGTTCCGCACGTCCAATCGCGTTCGGCCGCCGCACGTGATCGAGGGTGCGCAATCCACCTGGGCGCAGTTCACGATCCAGGTCCCGGACCGCGATCGCCTTGCCGCCGATCTGAAAGCCAAGGGAATTCCCACCGCAATTTACTATCCGACGCCGCTGTCGCATCAGAAGGGCTATGCGCATTATCCCAGCATCGGCACGCCGGTAAGCGATCGAATTTCGAAAACCGTGATAAGCCTGCCTATGCATCCTTATCTGGATGAGGCGACGCAGGACCGAATCAGCGCCGCCGTGCTGGAGAGCGCCGGCAGCGCTTGATGGACGTTTCGCTTTTCGATTTTGATCTTCCGGAAGAGCTGATTGCGCTGAGGCCTGCGGTTCCGCGGGATTCCGCGCGCATGCTCGTTGTGCATGCGGATGGCAGAATCGCGCACGCGCATGTCCGCGACCTGCCGGATTATTTGCGCCGTGGGGATTTGCTGGTTCTCAATAATACCAAAGTCATTCGGGCGCGCCTGCATGGACGGCGCTCGCCGCGGGCAGGTGCGACCGGAGAAGGTCCCAAGATCGAAGTCATGTTGCACAAGCGTATGAGACCCAACCGGTTTCTCGCGTTCGCAAAACCGGCGCGGAAGCTCGATGCTGGTGACAAGGTTTCGCTGGGCCGAACGCTTGTTGCCGAGGTTGTAAACCGCGGCGATGGCGGCGAAGTGGAGCTGGCGTTCGAAAAATCCGGCGCGGCGCTCGATGCAGCCATTGCGGGCGAAGGGGAAATGCCATTGCCGCCGTATATTGCTGGCAAGCGCAAGCCGGATATGCGCGACATCACAGATTATCAGACCACGTTTGCGGAAAACGAGGGATCGGTTGCGGCGCCGACCGCCGGGCTGCATTTCACGTCGGAACTTTTCGCACGGTTGGCGGCTAAAGGAGTCGCGCGCGAAGCGGTGACGCTCCACGTCGGTGCCGGGACTTTTCTTCCGGTAACAGCATCGGACACATCGCAGCACCGGATGCATTCCGAGTGGGCGACGATTTCGGAAAGAACGGCCACTCGTCTGAATTCAAAAAGGCGCGAAGGCGGCCATATCGTTGCCGTTGGGACCACGAGTCTGCGCACGCTCGAAAGCGCAACTTCCGATGACGGCATCGTGTCTTCGTTCGGAGGCGAGACGGTGTTGTTCATTTCGCCGGGCTATCGGTTCAAATCGGCGGACATCCTGCTCACGAATTTTCATCTGCCGCGTTCGACGCTGTTCATGCTGGTGTGCGCGTTCTCAGGCCTTAACACGATGAGGTGTGCCTATGCCGAAGCCATTCGCGAGGGCTATCGCTTTTACTCCTATGGAGACGCATGCTTGCTGTTTCGGGCAAATGCAGCTGAGACGCGATGAGCGAACAGTTCGAATTCGACCTATCGGCTAGGGATGGCGCAGCGCGAACCGGCATCATTCGTACACCGCGCGGGGAGATTCACACGCCGGCCTTCATGCCGGTCGGAACGGCCGGCAGCGTGAAGGCAATGCTGCCGGAAAGCGTGCGCGCCACCGGTGCGGAAATCGTTCTCGGAAATACATACCACCTCATGCTGCGCCCCGGCGCAGAGCGCATCGCGCGGCTCGGGGGCTTGCACAAATTCATGAATTGGCATGGGCCGATCCTTACCGATTCCGGCGGGTTCCAGGTCATGTCGCTGTCGAAGCTGCGCAAGATCACGGAGGAGGGCGTTCAGTTTCAGTCGCACATCGACGGCGCGACCGAATTTCTGTCGCCCGAGCGCGCAATGGAGATTCAGAGTCTGCTGGGGTCCGATATCCAAATGGTGCTCGACGAATGCGCGCCGTTTCCCTCTACGCAGGCGCAGATCGAGCAATCGCTTGCGCTCTCCATGCGCTGGGCAAAGCGCTCGAAGACAGCCTTCGGCGAGCAAGCTGCCCGCGCCTGTTTCGGCATCGTACAGGGTGGAGTTTTCCCCCATCTGCGGATGCGTTCAGCCGAAGAACTGATCGCGATCGGTTTCGATGGCTATTCCGTCGGCGGTCTCGCAGTGGGCGAGGGGCAGGCAGCGATGTTCGGGGTGCTGGATGCAACGGTGCCGCTGCTGCCAAGCAATCGGCCGCGATACCTGATGGGTGTCGGAAAACCGGACGATATCGTCGGCGCAGCGCTGCGCGGGATCGACATGTTCGATTGCGTGCTGCCCACCCGCTCCGGACGCAACGGCCAGGCGTTCACGCGGAACGGAACACTCAATCTCCGCAATGCACGTCATGCGGAGGATTCCTCCCCGCTCGATGCGCAGTGCCGATGCCCAGCGTGCCGCGACTTCAGCCGCGCCTATTTACATCACGCGGTCAAGGCGGGCGAGATCATCGCCTCGATGCTGCTGACGTGGCACAACCTTACATATTATCAGGACTTGATGACCGACTTGCGCATTGCGATTGCGAGTGGGACGGCGAGGGAATTCAGCGACGAATGCGCCCGAAATTGGCGCTCCCAGACCGATGCACCGGCGCATTGACCAGAGGGAGACCCGCACCTATGTTCCCCGTCCCCTCGGCGAGCCCGTAGCTCAGGGGTAGAGCATCTGACTTTTAATCAGAGGGTCGATGGTTCGATCCCATCCGGGCTCACCAATGTCTTGGCAGTTCGGCCGCGTATCGTGCGGGAAGGCAGCCGTTCCCAAAGGTGGTGCACGAGCGCAGCGTGTTGAGCCAATCTGCGATGGCCCTGCCACGCGGCAAAACCACATGAGTAAATGTTCATCTTCGGATCGCGGGAAGGCGGCATCGCTGCTCCGGACTTGATGCCCCTCCGTCGCGAGAGTAAAAGCCTGAAGCCGTTGGATTTCTTGGCGGATCGACTTTCTAAAAAAGAGCTGGGGACATGTGGGTGAGAAAGTTTGGCGCCGCCGCGCGCACCGCCATTGTGGTTGTTTTCGTCTCGTCCGTATTCGGCCTTTCCGGCTCCCTCGCGCAGACAAGCACGGACGTCCAGAGCATTCTCAACGCGATCGGCGGCCAGGCTCCCGCTTCCGGTCAGACGCCAAGCTCGCAACAAGTTCCGTCTACCCCCACCGCTCCCACGCAAGCGACGATTGCACCAACGCCCGCTCCAACTCCGTCCGCAACTCCGCCGGTGCCTTCGCAGCTCGAACAGTTGTTTTCGCAGCGCGCGGGAAAAACCCTGACACAGTTCGGATACGACGTGGTGGGCGTAGGGAGCAGTGTTCCGGTCACCCAAATCGGCGCCCTGCAAGATAGTTACATCCTGGGGCCCGGCGATCAGGTCAATATCGTCCTGCGCGGACACGAGAATTCTGCCTACACGGCCACGGTGGACCGTGATGGCCGGCTGATTTTGTCGGACCTGGAGCCGATCGCAGCGGGCGGGCGTACCTTCGGTGAGGTGAGGCAGGAGATCCTTCAGCGAATCTCCAAAACGCTGATGGGCACGAGAGGGTATATCTCGATCGGGACAGTGCGGCAGATTGCCGTGCTCGTGACCGGTGAGGTGGCTTCCCCCGGCGTCCGGACGCTTACCGGGTTGAACACGCCTCTCGATGCGCTCCTGCTCTCCGGCGGGATCAAGAAAACCGGAAGTCTGCGCAATGTCACCATCGTTCGCGGCTCCAAACGAATTCGCCTCGATCTCTACGCGATCATTGCCAATGGCGCGTATTCGTCAGTCGGCGCACTGACGGAAGGGGACCGCATCATCGTACCGCCAATCGGCCAAACAGTTGCCGTAACAGGCTTGGTGAGACGCCCGGGGATCTATGAATTGTCTCCGGGCAGTTCGGGCACGTCGGCGCGCTCTTTAATTGATCTCGCGGGCGGCATGGCCATCGCGGGAGCAAAACGCCTCACCAAAATGGCGCTCATGAAAGACGGCCGCACGCAAATGACCTCGATTACGAGCGGCGCCGCCGTTCGCTCGGGCGAAATCCTGTTTGTGGATTTCGAACGCTCCGCTTCCAATGGCGTGATTACGCTGGCAGGCGAGGTTTCGGTCCCGGGCACGCGCGCGCTCGGGAGCACGCCGACTCTATCGCGACTGATCCGCGATGCTGACGACCTGACGCCGCAATCCTACACTTTGTTCGGGGTGGTTGTCCGCCGGGAACATCATTCGAATTTTCAGGCCCTGGTGCCCTTCTCGATCGAGCGAACCTTCCAGAAGAAGGAGGACCTCAAGCTCGAGGAGAACGATCTTGTCTACGTTTTCAACCAGTCGGAGATCGTCGCGCTCGCTGCCGCGGCCAGCGCAGCGCTCAATGGATCGTCCACGAGCGGCAATCCGCTCGCCGCGTTGCGCCAAAGCCAGCCGTCCTCCGGCACGTCCAGCCAGCCGGGTCTGCCGGCAGGTATTTCATCCCAATCCGGGCAGACGCCCACCAGCAGCCAACAGCAGCCGGCTCAGACCGCCCCGCAATCCAGCACTTCAATGACGCCGTCGGCCTCCCCGCTCTATTCTGGCCTGTCTGCAGCCATGCAAGCTGGGAACGCGCCACCGCCCGCGCCCACAACTCCGACGGCGTCTTTACCAACCACAGGTGCGCCGGTCGTCGGGCTTGCTCAGGCCCAGGCAACGGTTGGTGCCACGGGCGGCGCCGCCGCCACGGTGGCCACAACCAAATCGGCCCTGACGTCGGTCTCGCTCGACCAGATCGCTGCCAATCTTGGAGTTCCGACTGTCGAACTCGTGAATTCTGCCCGCGACTATCTTGTCTCGGTCAATGGAGAAGTCCGCAACCCTGGCTCCTATCTTGCGGTGCCGGACACAAGCCTCGCGTCCCTGATAGCGGCCGCCGGAGGGCCGCAGCGTGAGGCCGATCTTTCTGCCGTCGAGATCACCTCGACCGTCATCGATGCGGCGACGGGAACGTCGCGCACTGTTCGCAACAGCTTCAGGATCATGGGACAGGACTTCGCCAGTATCTCTCTCAAGCCTTTCGACAGCGTCCGCCTG
Source organism: Rhizomicrobium sp. (assembly GCA_035494695.1). Taxonomy (GTDB): domain Bacteria; phylum Pseudomonadota; class Alphaproteobacteria; order Micropepsales; family Micropepsaceae; genus Rhizomicrobium. The sequence continues at coordinate 28,872 of DATJGT010000070.1, forward strand.
CGGCCGGTGTTCTCCGATCGGAACGGCGAGACGGTGACCATCGCGGGCCAAGTCCGCTATCCCGGAACATTCGACATCACGCGCGGAGAACGCCTCTCGTCTCTGTTGGCGCGCGCCGGGGGGCTGACTGACGAGGCGTACCCGTTTGGCACGGTATTCACCCGACAAAGTGCCGCCATTCAGGAAGCCGACGGCAACCAGCGCACGGCAAGGCTGCTTGAGGACAATATCGCGACGGCTGCAACCCTTCCCGCGACGCTGATCAATCCATCGGGCCTTCAGTATGTGGAGAACATTGCCCAGACGCTTCGGACGGCGCCCGCCCTCGGCAGAATCTCTGTGACCGCTGATCCCGTCGTTCTGGCGACGAAGCCGGGTCTCGACATGCTGCTCGAGGCTGGCGACACGATTTACGTTCCGAAACGTCCTTCGACCGTCACCGTCACCGGCGAAGTTCTCAATAACGGAGCGTTCGCCTACAAACCGGGTTTGACCGTCAGCGACTACATCACGCTCGCCGGCGGAGAGGGCGATGCCGCAGACGACGGGTTGATCTTTGTTGTTCTTCCCGACGGAACCGCCCGTCCCGAAGGCGATAGCTGGTGGAAGTTCGGCGGAGGGCATGAAGTGCCGCCCGGATCTCTCATTGTCGTGCCGCGCGATCCGCAGCCGTTCAACACGATGCTGTTCCTGATGAACATCACCGATGTGGTAAGCAAGCTCGCGATCACGGCCGCTTCGCTGGCCGTCATCCAGACGAAGTGACGGGAACCTCTGCCTGGCGAGACATCGCGATGCGCATTTCATCCAGCATTGCTGCCGCCATCGCCTGGCGGTCGAAATCCCTTGCGAGGGCCCGGCAGCCTTCGCGCAGGCGCGCATGAAGTGCCGCGTCCGACTGAAGGCGCGAAATTGCGGCAGCCAGCGCCTCCGGGTCTTCGGGAGGAACGACCAAACCGGCTTCGTAGTGCTGAACCAGTTTGGCAGACGCGCCCTCCGCGCCGACGATCATCGGCCGCTCCATCGCTGCGGCCTCGAATATTTTTGAGGGAATTGTGATCTCCAGCTGACTCGATCGCCTGAGTGGGATCAGGACGATATCGCACAAAGCCAGATGATCCGTGGCGAGATCCGACGGAACGAGTCCGACAAATCTCACATTCGTCAACTTCATTTCGGCCGCCGCAGCCATGATGTGCTTGCGGCGCGCGCCTTCGCCCACAAACAGGAAACAGGCTCGACTCGCAGCCAACAATTCCGCAGCATGGAGAACGACTTCTAATCCTTGCGCCATTCCGTGCGTCCCGACGTACCCGACAACAAATTTGTCGTTCAACTGCAGCTGTTGCATTAGCGGTCCATTCTTCGGTCGCAGGCGGAGCCGATCCGGCTCGACGCCGTTCGGAACGACGCCGATTTTTTCCGGCGGCGTTCCATAACCGACGATCCGATCGCGAAGGCCGTCGCTGACAGCCACGATGCGAGAAGCGCTCTTGTAGAGATGGCGCTCCAATATGCGCAGAGCCCGCACGTAGAAGTTCTCACGCATTGCGCCCACCGCTACGATCGAGTCCGGCCAGAGGTCTCGAATCTCAAGCAGCCAAGGGCAGCGCTTCATGCCTGAAAGCCACCACCCAGCCATGCCCGTCAGAAGCTGTGGCGAACTGGCCACGATGACATCGGCGTGCTCGAAGAGGCCGGCCAAAAAGCTCGACATGGCGAAACTGAGGAAATCAAAGGATCTGAGCACAATTCCGCTGTTGGGCGCGAGCAAGGTCCAGACGCGGACGACTTCAATCCCGTCCATCTCCTCCCGCTGCCACAGCCTGTTTTGATAAGGCGGCAGGGGCTTGCCCGTCGGAAAATTGGGGATCGAGGTGATGACCGTGACTTTGTTCCCCCCGCGTACCCAGAGCCGGGCGTGCTCATATGCTCTGCGAGCTGGGCTGTTGGTTTCGGGGACAAAATTGTCAGTAATGAGAAGGATTCGCATCAGCCCGGAAGGAGGTCTGTTTCAAACATAAAAACGGAACGTTTGTTGATCATCAGGTCATAGTTTCTCAACGATGTTCGTTCCTTGTCTGGCTGCCGCGGTCAAGACCTATACCTATTACATATCCTTCGTATTGTCGGCGGCCGTTTGCATTGTTACTGTGTTGCCGCGAGTTAGGGGGAAGCCACCTTGGACGGCGGTTCCGAGCACGAGGTCCTTCGTGGACTGAGTCCGTCTGCGGCTTTGCAGGTACCAAAGGTTGCGGCTCTGGGCTGCGGCCATTGGGGCAGGAATATCGTCAGAAATCTTTCCCAACTTGGGGCACTTTCGGCAGTGAGCGACGCCGCGCCGGCCGTCGCTGGGCAGTTTTCAGTGCAGTACGATGTGCCGGCTCGCCATCTGCGAGACTTGCTGGACGATGAGGATATCGAGGCTGTGGCCATCGCCACGCCGGCCGCTCTGCATGCAGACCATGCGCGCCGGGCGCTGGAGGCCGGAAAGCATGTCTTCGTCGAAAAACCCTTGGCAATGACGTTTTCCGAGGGCCGGTTTCTCACGGATATGGCACGTGAGCGGGATCGCGTGCTGATGGTCGGACACGTGTTGCGGTACCATCCGGTCGTCCGAAAGCTATTGCAGGAGGTCCGCGCGGGCCGCCTCGGAACAATCCGCCACATCTATTCTCGTCGTCTGGGACTGGGAAAGTTCCGGACGGAGGAGGACGTCCTCTGGTCCTTTGCCCCGCATGACGTTTCGATCATCCTCGCCCTGTTCGGCCGGTTGCCGCGCCTCGTCTCGGCGCACGGTCGAGCGATTCTGAATTCGCACATCGCCGATATTGCCCGCGTGCACCTCGACTTTAGCGACGGGGTGACGGCGGATTTGGCTGTTTCGTGGCTCAACCCCGTCAAGGAGCACAAGCTCGTGCTCATCGGCTCGCGTGCCCAGGCGATCTTCGATGACACGGCGAAATGGTCGGAAAAACTACAGATTTTCGATCATGGTATAGACATGTCGTCGGGGGCGGTCCGTGTGGTGAAGGCAGAGCCGGTGCTGGTGCATGTGGAGGAACAGGAGCCGTTGCGCGAAGAATGCGTGCATTTCCTGTCCTGCGTCGCCGCAAGCAAGACCCCCCGAACCGATGGAATCGAGGGTTTGAGGGTCTTAAGCGTGCTGGAAGCGGCTGCTCACTCGATGGCCCTGGGCGGCGAAAGTGTCCAGACGCAGATTTCCGGAGCCAGCTTGTTGAATGCTTCCGTGAACTGATCGAAATTTCCGCCGGAAGAACCTCTTGGCCGTAGGGCAGGTTCTTTGCGCCGCACGTGATCCTTTTCGAATCCGCGACTTCCATGAACATCTGCATGATTGTCTTCAACAATGCGACGAGAGACGGTCGCGTCATGCGAGAGGCCCATACGCTCCGCGCAGCGGGCCATGCCGTAACCGTCATCGGGGTGCCCGAGTCCGGTGTCACCGCTCTGGAAGAGACATTGAGCGACGGTGTGAAGGTCATTCGCGTGCCCTGGCAGGAACGCGTCTACCGGAAGCATCGCATTCTCAGCATCTTGCGCCTGATTCCATGCGCAGCGGCTTTCGTCGGCGCTGTTTACGGCCTTTATCGCTTGTTCACATGGCTTTTCGCCGCAAACGGTCCGGCCGCGCAGATATGGTCACGGCTGGCGCAGCTATCCCTTCCGGCCGCGGTTGTCCTCGCGGTCACCCTGCTCGCTTCCTGCTACACCGTGCGCATAGTTGGCAGGGCTGTGCTTTCAGCGGTTTCGCGGCGCCAGAAGGAGAATGATGCAATCCGGCGTGCCGTCATCGCCGGCACGGCAGGCGACTCCGTCGGGCGGAGTTTCCCGGCTATCCAATCGCGCATTCCCAATTGGATGCCGGATTTCCTTCTCGAAATTATCGCGGAGCCCCTTAATCGCCTGGGTGCACGGACCGGAAATTTCTCTCTTTACCGCTATCGCTCACGGGAGCTCGCGGCGGCGGCGATCGGACGAAAACCCGATGTCATACACTGTCATGACTGCGTCGCGTTGCCTGCGGGCTGGCTGGTGAAGAAGACGCTTGGCATACCATTGATCTACGATGCGCACGAAATTTACGAGGCGGTTGCGGCGCGCCGGTTTGGCGCGACGGATTATTTCGCGCGGATTCATCGAAAGTATTTGCCGCATCTCGATGGGTTCGTAGTCGTCAACGATAGCGCGGCGACCTACTACCGCCACGCCTATCCGACCCCACCGGAGGCGGTGGTGATCCGTAATGCCACGAATGCCGCTCTCGTCGGCCCCTACGGCGGGCGCCTTCACAATGCAGCCGGTCTTCCGGCAAGTGAGAAGATCCTCTTGTATCAAGGTGGATTCACCAAGGATCGGGGACTTCCGACGCTCGTGCGCTCGGGTGCTTTGTTAGCGGAAGGCTGGTCGTTGGTGCTGATGGGCTGGGGTCCTCTGGAAAACGAACTCAAGCGGATCGCCGGCGGCTCTGCTAAAGTGCAGTTTCTCCGGGCGGTTCGAGCCGCCGAGCTTCTGTCGTGGACACAAGGGGCCACCGCCGGGATCGTTCCTTATGAAGACACAATCCTAAATCATTGGATCGCGACGCCGAACAAACTTTGGGAATATCCGAACGCCGGCGTGCCGCTGATTGTGCAGCCGTTCCCTGAGATGCGCCGTATTGTCGAGACATACAAATGCGGCTGGATTCTGCCAGCCGAATTCACGCCACGCGCAATCGCAGATCTTGTCGAATCGCTGACCGATGAAGCAATTGCTCAAGCGAAGCTTGGGTGTGAGCGGTTCAGTGAAGAAGACAGCTGGGCTTCGATTTATCGGCAAAGGCTCTTGAGTCTCTATGGCAGATTCGAGGAGCGCAACAGCGCTGCCGCAGCTTCAGCTGTCGGTGATGCGGTTTCGCCGGCCCGGGCGGCATAACGCGGAACGAGTGAAGAGAAGTGAGCGACGATAAGTGAGCGAAGATGTTTTCATTCATCCCACGGCGATCATCGATCCAGACGTGGAGATTGGAGCAGGGACGAAAATCTGGCATTTCACCCACATTCTCTCCGGCAGTCGCATCGGACAGCGTTGCGTGATCGCCCAGAATGTGATGATCGGTCCGCGGGTGCGAATCGGGAACGGTTGCAAGATACAGAACAACGTGTCGATCTATGACGGCGTGACGCTCGAGGACGATGTTTTCTGCGGTCCCAGTATGGTATTCACCAATGTCCTGCTGCCGCGTGCTCATGTGGATCGGAAAAGCGAATTTCTTCCGACAATCGTGAGACGCGGTGCAAGCTTAGGTGCAAATGCGACAGTGATCTGCGGAAACAGTATCGGCCCCTATGCCATGGTCGGCGCCGGATGCGTCGTCTCCCGCGATGTGCCCGCCTATGCTCTGGTTATCGGTGTTCCTGCGCGGCCAGTCGGCTGGGTTAGCCGCAGCGGTGAACGGCTCAGCGAAGATTTAGTCTGTCCACGGACGGGCGAGCGCTACCGGCTTCGAAACGGCACGCTTGAGCTTTCGGCTGAATAAGGAGCATTGGGTGGAAACCAGGGAAAGAAAGACCTAAGCTGGTGGGGTCCCGGCTGCGCGCCGGGATTCAGTATGGCGGCCTTTTCCGTTCAGGCGTGGAGTTTCGGGATGAAATTGGGTGAGCAGGGGGAAGTCGTCGGCATCAGGGATGTCGAGGAGCGGCATTCACCAAGCCGGCTGGAGCGTCTCCAATTGAACCTCTCCCGCGCCAAAGCCACCGTCGGTGTTGTCGGAATGGGCTATGTGGGCCAGCCGCTGGCGATTACGGCTCACAGCAAAGGATTTCGTGTCGTCGGGTTTGATATCGATCCCGCACGGGTGACCGCGCTGAACGGCGGACGATCGACCATCCGCACGATCCCCGACGGGAGAATATCGAGCATGCTCGTCGATGGCCGCTTCCGCGCGACCAACGAGCTCGACGAATTGGCGGACATGGACGTCATTGTCATTTGCGTGCCGACACCACTGAACAAGTACCGCGAACCGGACCTGAGCCATGTCCAGCGTACGGCGCAAGCCGTTGGGGCCGCGCTTAGGCGGGACCAGCTCGTCTGCCTGGAATCGACCACCTATCCCGGCTGTACGTCCGAAATCGTGAAGCCTGCAATGGAGGCGTGCGGGCTCAAGGTTGGCCAGGACGTTTTTCTTGCCTATTCGCCGGAACGGGAGGATCCTGGCTCCAAGTTCCGCACATCTGAAATTCCCAAAGTCGTGGGCGCGGACGATGACGCGAGCCGGTTATTGGCAGAGGCTTTCTATGGCTGCCTCGTCGATTGCATCGTGCCCGTCACGAATACGGCGACCGCAGAGGCCGTGAAACTCAGCGAGAACATTTTCCGTTGCGTCAACATCGCCCTGATGAATGAGCTGAAGCATATTTATGCGCGTATGGGGATCGATGTTTGGGAGGTGATCGAAGCGGCCGCCACAAAGCCGTTTGGATTTATGCCATTCTATCCCGGGCCGGGGCTCGGTGGGCATTGCGTTCCGATCGACCCGTTCTATTTGTCCTGGAAGGCGCGCGAGCACGATGTGCCGGCGCGCTTCATCGAACTGGCGGGCGAGATCAACACGGCGGAGCCGCTTCTTGTTGTCGGCGCCCTCGCCTCCGCGCTTTCGGATCGCAAGAAGCGAAGTTTGAATGGCGCCCGTATTCTGCTGATCGGGCTGGCTTATAAGCGAAACGTGGATGATCTGCGCGAGAGTCCCGCGCTTACGATATTTCAGCAGCTGGAGGCAAGGGGAGCGACCGTCCATTTCTATGACCCATGGGTACCCGTCATCCCGGAGACACGGGAATTCTCCCATCTTGCCGGCCGCAGATCGATCGCGTGGCAGCCGCAAAAATTCTCAAAACTCTTCGATGCGGCCGTCGTCGTCACCGACCACGAACAGATCGATTACCGCTCGCTGTCCAAAGCACTCGACCTGATCGTGGATACCCGCAATGCGCTTCATGGCGTTAATGAAAGCCGCGGTCTCGTCGTTAAGGCCTGAAGGATACGAGCGGCTTTCGCGTTCCCCAGGAACGGATTTCGAGCTCGCATGTGCTGTAGCCGGACGCGGCGTTTCGACCTTGCGGTTCCGTTGTGCTTCGGCTGCCCTCATCGCGAGCGGCAATTCCGGTTCGACAACCGGGCAAGTTTCGCTGCCCAACCCTAAAACTGTCTATGCCGTCGAGGTTGGAGACTCGACAAATTGGTCGCGTGGTCCCGCTATTTCGGGAGTGGAGTTGGAACCCGGATCGGTCTTCATCCTGAACCTTCCGATACGCTTCCTGAACGGGGCGCTGAAGTGCTCGGTTTTCCTCAACCAGTACGACTCTGCGCACAAAAGGATCGCCCGTCCGGCAGCCAGCCTCGAGGGCGACAGGATCAGCGCGGTATTCGCCCTCAGACGAGACGCAGCCACGTACAATTTTGTGCTCCGCCTGTCGGGGAGCGGCACCATCGCTTTCCAGCCGATGACGATTGAATACCTTCTGCCGCGGAATGACGTTCAACCGGCGATGGAGGGCGATGCAGCGATCGGGGAGCGCCTTGCGAAACGGGTGCAGTCGCTGCATCGCGAGCGCAAATATGCAGAGGCGAGGGCCCTTGCGGAGAGTCTTCCCACGGCGTGGGCGCAACGAGATGTTCTTCGCCTCCTTTCGATATTCCTGCAGGGGGATTACGAGTCCGTCGCCGCCTGCTTTGAGAACGGGACGGAGGTCGTTCGGGCAAACCGGACGGCGCGGCACCGCTATTTGCGGGCGCTTTCAAATCTGGGGCGGTACGCCGAGGTGAACCGGGAGATCGGCCGCTATCTGAAAGCAGGCGAAAGCCCATCGTTTCTTGCCGCCATACTGCCGTTCGCCCATGGACTGGACTGGGGCGTTAGGCGCCAGCTCGCGACATCTCTCCTCGCCGACCGGTCGCTGCAGCTGAACGCGGTGATCGGCTGCGCACAAATCCTTCTGGGGATCGGCGACACGGATCTCGCCGATGAGGTAGCGAAGCGCGCGTGGCGGACTGCGAGCGGCCGCAGCGAGAGGGCAGAGGCCCTGCTCCTTCGTTCGAACATCGCGGTACGAAGACAATCGGCGGCCGAAGCAGCAGCGCTTCTTTCCGCCGCATTCGAGGCGGTAAAACTGGATCCCGTCAAATTGCGGGACCCGGCCGCCCCGCTGTCGCCGCAAAATCTGCGCGCGCGAAAACCTGCGAGGGCGCGGAGAGCGTCGCCCCGTGTCTCCGTCATCGTGCCGTGCTTTAACAGCGAAACCACCCTCTCTCACGCGCTCGCCTCACTTCGCGAGCAGAGCCATGAGGATCTCGAGATACTTGTAGTGAATGACGCGAGCACGGATCGCTCGCCTGACCTGGCGCGTGCGGCTGCGTCCGAGGATGCGCGCATACGGGTGCTGTCGCTGGACGCGAACAAAGGCGCCTACACCGCACGAAACACGGGGCTGCGCGAAGCCCGCGGCGAGTTCGTGCTCGTTCACGATGCCGACGATTGGGCCCACCCGCGAAAAGTGGAGGTGCTCGCGGGTTATCTGATGCGAAACTCCACAAGGATCGGCGTGCGCGCGCGGATGATCCGGTTTTCGCCGGAGATCGGAACATATCACCACGGCTCCTACATCCGCGACGATGTTTCATCTTTCACGTTCAGGCGCGAGCAGGCGCTGGCGCATGCCGGTTACTTCGACAGCGTGCGCGCCGGCGCCGACAGCGAGTACATTTTCCGGTTGCAGCGCCTGCTCGGCATCGATTGCACCGGCCAGGTCGATGACCTTCTGACGGTGAAGCTTTGGTCGCCCAAAAGCCTGTCCGGGGGAGGCATTTTCCAGATCGACGAGATCAGCGGAGCGTTTTCCCCCATCCGCACAGCATACCGGAACGCATACGTTCGCTGGCACGAGTTCGGGCAGAATCTT
>DATJGT010000071.1:0-3441 GCA_035494695.1 Rhizomicrobium sp.
AGGCGAAGCGACACGTGCCGACCATGCTGACCACCGACCTGTCGCTGCGGTTCGACCCTGTCTACGAAAAGATCTCGCGGCGCTTCTACGAGCATCCGGACCAGTTCGCCGACGCCTTCGCCCGCGCCTGGTTCAAGCTCACGCACCGCGACATGGGACCGATCCAGCGTTACCTGGGCCCGCTCGTTCCGAAGGAGCGGCTGATCTGGCAGGACCCGATCCCAGCCGTGAATCATCCGCTGATCGGTGACGCCGACATTGCCGCGCTGAAAGAGAAAATCCTCGCCTCCGGCCTGTCGGTCGGGCAACTGGTCTCGACCGCGTGGGCGTCCGCCTCGACGTTCCGCGGCTCCGATAAGCGCGGTGGCGCAAACGGCGCCCGCATCCGCCTTGCGCCGCAGAAGGATTGGGAGGTCAACGAACCGGCGCAGCTGAAAACGGTCCTTCAGAAACTCGAAGCGATCCAGTCGGCGTTCAACGCCTCTGCTGCCGGCGGCAAGAAGATCTCGCTCGCCGACCTGATTGTTCTTGCCGGCTCTGCGGCCGTGGAAAAAGCCGCCAAGGACGCCGGCATCGCCCTGAAGGTCCCCTTCACGCCCGGCCGCATGGACGCGTCGCAGGAGCAAACCGACGTCGAATCCTGCGCGCCGCGCGAACCGCGTGCCGACGGCTTCCGCAACTATGTCGGCAGCAAGCGGCAGTTCATGACTCCGGAGGAGGCCTTGGTCGACCGCGCGCAATTGCTCAACCTGACGGGGCCCGAAACGACGGTGCTCATCGGTGGGCTGCGTGTCCTGGGCGCGAGTGCCGGCGGCTCCAAGCACGGCGTCTTCACCAACACGCCCGGGGCATTGACGAACGACTTCTTCGTCAACCTGCTCACCATGGACACGGTGTGGCAGCCCGCGAGCGACAATTTGTATGAGGGCCGCGACCGCAAGACGAACGCGCTCAAATGGACCGGCACGCGCGTCGATCTGATCTTCGGTTCGCACTCGCAGCTGCGCGCGTTAGCGGAAGTCTATGCGGGCGCGGATTCGAAGGAGAAGTTCGTGAAGGACTTCGTGGCGGCCTGGACCAAGGTGATGAACGCCGATCGCTTCGATCTGGCGTAAGTCAACTTGCTGAGACGATGGGCCGTTCAAGCGCTCATGTGATTCCGGCTTCGCGCTGCGGCGACTATGCACTCGCTGGCCGCGGGCAATTCGGGCCGCCGCAAGATGTCCACAGCGTCGTGTCTTTTGTTAAGGCAACGTCGCAAGGCATCAAGCCCATGGATAGTAGCTGATTTTCGCGTCGGGTTGCGCCGTCGTCATAATGGCATACCTGTCTAAGGGACTAAGCTCGCCCCTGGGCGTTCTAAGCTCGTCACGACGAAACCTGGAACGGCGCCGACTAAGTCTATGGAAATCACGCTCACTGGTACGCGGCCGACGATGGAAGGGTTGAAGAATGCAAAAACGAGAACTCGGCAAAAGCGGGCTTAAAGTTTCCGCCCTCGGCTACGGATGCATGGGCCTGAACTTCGGCTACGGCACTGCCCTGGGCCGCCAGGACAGTATCGCGATGATCCGCGCTGCGTTCGACCGCGGCGTCACATTCTTTGACACCGCCGAAGTCTATGGCCCCTTCACCAACGAAGAGTTGGTGGGCGAGGCGTTAAGCCCGGTGCGCGATCGCGTCGTGATCGCCACGAAGTTCGGATTCAATTTCTTGGACGGCAAGCAATCCGGCCTCAACAGCCGGCCTTCGCGTATCCGCGAAATGGTCGAAGCCTCGCTTAAGCGACTGAAGACAGACGTGATCGATCTGCTCTATCAGCATCGGGTCGATCCCGAAGTGCCGATCGAGGATGTCGCCGGCGCTGTGAAGGAATTGATCGCAGCAGGCAAGGTGAAGCATTTCGGGCTCTCGGAGCCGGGCGTCGCCACGGTGCGCCGCGCACACGCCGTGCAGCCGGTCACGGCGCTCCAGAATGAATATTCTCTGTGGTGGCGTGCGCCCGAGACGAACGGGATTCTGGCGGCTTGCGACGAGCTGGGGATCGGTTTTGTGCCGTACAGCCCTTTGGGCAAGGGTTTCCTGACAGGCGCGATGACGGCAGACACCAACCTCTCGCAGAAGGATTTTCGCAGCACGGTGCCGCGCTTCCAGCCCGACGCTATGCAGAAGAACCAAGCCTTTGTGGACCTGCTTGACCGCGTCGCCAAAGAGAAGAGCGCCACGCCGGCGCAGATCGCATTGGCATGGCTCCTAGCCCAGCGGCCGTACATCGTACCGATCCCGGGCACCCCAAGCTTCCCAGGCTCGAAGAAAATATCGGCGCAGTGAATGTGCAGCTCACGGCGGGCGATGTGCGCAAAATCAATGACGCGGCAGCCACCATCGAGGTCGAGGGGGAGCGATATGCCCCCGCAGCGCTGGCGATGGTTGGCAGAGATGCGCCGGAAAAGAGAGAAGCGGGGAAGGCATGAAGACAATCACTCTCAACAACGGGATCGACATGCCCGCTCTGGGCTTCGGCGTGTTCCAAATGCGCGATCTCGCAGAGTGCGAACGCGCTGTCGCGGATGCGATCGAGGTTGGCTATCGCTTGATCGATACAGCCGCTTCCTACCTGAATGAAGAAGCCGTCGGGCGGGGACTCAAAAAAGGCGGCATACCGCGGGAGCAACTTTTCATCACCACGAAACTGTGGGTTCAGGACGCAAGCTATGAAGGCGCGAAGCGAGCGGTCAAGAATTCGCTCAGAAGGCTCCAGCTCGACTACCTGGACCTCTACCTCATTCATCAGCCGTACGGTGACGTTTATGGAGCTTGGCGCGCCATGGCGGAGCTGCATGAAGAAGGCACACTCAAGGCCATCGGTGTCAGCAATTTCTACCCGGACCGACTCGTGGATCTTGTTCTGCACAATAAGGTGAAGCCGGCGGTCAACCAGATCGAGATCAATCCCTTCAATCAGAAGATTGAGGCGCAGCAGCTCCATGACAAATACAAGATCCAGACCGAAGGCTGGGCTCCTTTCGCAGAGGGCCAGCACGACATCTTCAAGAACCCAACACTCGCCTCAATTGGAGCGAAGTACGGCAAGTCGATCGCGCAGGTCATTCTTCGCTGGCATATCCAGCGAAACATCGTGGTCATCCCGAAATCCGTGAAAAAGGAGAGAATAATCGAGAATTTCACGGTCTTCGACTTCGAATTGAGCGATCAGGATATGAGTGCGATAAAGGCGCTGGATACGAAAACCACGGCCTTCTTCGATCATCGCGACCCTAAATGGGTGGAGAGCTTGAGCACGCGCAGGATTGATATCTAGGTGACGGATGGGCTCAAAATGAACAAAGTGTGGTTCGTCACCGGCGCTGGCCGTGGGCTTGGCATCGACATCGCGCAAAAGGCGCTCGCAGCCGGGCATTCAGTAGTGGCAACAGGCCG
>DATJGT010000072.1:0-16514 GCA_035494695.1 Rhizomicrobium sp.
GGGGAATTTTCCGAAATGGCCAATATCGGCGTAAAGCGTTTCGCAGCCCGTTACCGCAAGCACAACAGAGCCGAGCGAAACGAATGCGATCCACGGTTCGCGTGTAAACAACGAAAAGCCATAGTACGGGTCAACCGCAGCCAATATTGCGGGCGCCTTCAGGATAGAAGCCAGTCCCAACGCGGAGATGGTAACGAACCATACGATCATTACCGGCCCAAACAATCCGCCTACTGTTTGCGTGCCGCGGGCCTGAAGAATAAACAACCCGATCAAAATCACGAGCGACAACGGCATTACGAGCGGCGCGAAGGCCGGACTCTGCACACTCAATCCCTCAACCGCGCTTAGCACGGAGATCGCGGGCGTCAGCATCCCATCGCCGAAGAAAAGTGCCAGGCCAAGAATGGCCACCGTCGTGATGGTCAGCTTCGCGCGTTTGCTAAGACCAGGCGTACGATGCGCCAGAGCGGAAAGCGCGAGAATTCCTCCTTCGCCGCCATTGTCGGCCTGCATGATCAGGATGACGTACTTTATCGTGACAACAATGATCAAAGACCAGAAAATCAGCGACACAACCCCCATAACGGCGAGGGCGCCGGGCGTGTGCCCGCCGGCCGCAAGCGCTGATTCACGCACGGCGTAGAGCGGACTCGTGCCGATATCGCCGTACACGACGCCGAGCGCAGCAATCGTCAACCCTGCGGTCCGCCGCATCGAAGTTGGAGGCGCACCCGGTGACTGTACGGGATCAGAAGGCATTTCAGATTCACTAGGAAGCGACGCACGCATAATAGCCTCCGATGTGCCCAGCGGACGTTTTCGTTGGCCTTCCTGTTTCCCGACTGATTTTTTTTATTTTAGATCGTGATCTGTGTCCCGAGCTCTACGACCCGGTTGGGCGGCAGTCTGAAAAAGCGCGCCGGCGAAAGCGCGTTCGAAACAAGGAAAATGTAAAGGCGCGCCCGCCAGTAGCCGAGCGGCCCCTGGCCCGAGGGCACAAGCGTTTCATGCCCGATAAAGAAGGTCGCAGTGTCGACGTCTACCGCAAGCCCGAACGGCCTTGCCTCTTCGAGGGCGCGCGGCACATCCGGTCCTTCAAAGAAGCCGTGATGAATCATCACATCGAAAAATCCCTTTCCCAGCTTCTTGACCTCCACGCGTTTCGCGGGCGGAACGATCGGCACGTCGTCCACGGTAACATGGCAAAGGATAACCCTCTCATGCAGGACCTTGTTGTGCTTCAGATTGTGCAGTAGCGCGCCGGGGACCGCGCCGCCGGGTGGCGACAGGAATACGGCCGTACCGGCCACCCGCATTGGTGTCTTGTCCGCCCGTGCGAGTAACAGTTCGATGGGCATGGATTCGCTGCGCACCTTTTCGAGATGAGCACGGCGGCCGATCCGCCAGGTCTCCATCATGAAGAGTGCACCGCTTGCGATGATAAGCGGCAACCATCCCCCCTGGATGATCTTCAGCGTGTTGGCGCTCAGAAACCCGAGGTCGATCAGTGCCAACAGACCAAAGACGGCCACCGCAAGCCTGATGCCCCATCGCCACTGCTTCGCGGCGACAATGGAGGCATTGAATGTGTCGATCACCATCACGCCCGTCACCGCGATGCCGTAGGCGGCAGCCAGAGCACTGGAGGTGCGGAAGATCAGCACGATCAACACGACACCGATCAGCAGGAACATGTTCATACGCGGCACGAAGATCTGGCCGTATTCGGTCGCAGATGTGTGGCGTATCTCCATCCGCGGCAAGCGGCCAAGCTGCACCGCCTGTTGCGTCATGGAGAACACGCCGGAGATGACCGCCTGCGACGCGATAATGCCCGCCACGGTGGCCAGCAGCACCATCGGGTAGTGCGCCCAAGGCGGCGCAACAGCATAAAAAAGATAGGACGCAGTGCGCGGATCGTGCAGAACGGCCGCTGCCTGACCGAAGTAATTGAGAACCAGCGCCGGCAAGACGACGAAGAACCAGGCATAGCGGATCGGCTGCCGGCCAAAATGACCCATGTCCGCGTAGAGCGCCTCACAACCCGTGACCGCGAGCACCACAAGGCCCAGCGAGACAAAGGCCGTCCACGGCTCGTTCAGGAACAGGTCGATTCCATAATATGGATTTATCGCCCATAGAATTTCAGGAGTCTGCAGGATTGCCCGCACTCCCAAAATCGACAGCACCGCAAACCAGAATACGATGATTGGACCGAATAGCCGACCGATATGACCCGTGCCGCGACTCTGCAGCACGAAGAGTCCGACGAGGATAATCAGTGTGAGCGGCAGAACGAACGGCTCGAAACTGTGGCTGCCGATACCGAGACCCTCCACTGCGCTTAGCACGGTGATCGCCGGGGTCAGCATGCCGTCGCCGTAAAACAGGGCAAGACCGACGAGCGCTGCAATGCCGATGCCGTTTTTCAGTTTGCGGCTGATTCCCGGCGAGCGATGCGCAAGCGCCGCAAGCGCGAGCGTGCCGCCCTCGCCATTGTTGTCGGCACGCATGATCAATGTGACATATTTGATTGTAACGACGACGATCAGCGCCCAGAAAATCAGGGACGCCGAACCCATGACGGCAAGATGCCCCGGCAGTGCGCCGCCGGCTGCGCGCACCGACTCGCGCATCGCATACAACGGACTTGTTCCAATGTCCCCGAAAACAACGCCGAGCGCGCCAAGCGTCAGCATTATCGTGCGCTTCAGTTCCGGCCTCGCAGGAAGATTCGCAGGCGCGCCGGCAGAAAGCCCATCCTGCGCGGATTTGAATGCGGCTGAATTTGCGGAATTGTCGTTCTTCACGCGGTGCAGATCATCTGCGGCCAATGTCACACAACTATTCGCCGCCTGGGTTGTGGCGCTTGCTCACGAGGGCCGCGAAATTAGGCCGCCCTGCGGGAAAGGCAATAGGGCAGAAGCCAACGCGTGCGGGGCCGAAAACCCGAATTGCCGCGATTCAATCCCGGCTTGCCACCCGGTCGGTTGCTTCGTCCCGGTCAGGCCCGATAAATCCACGCACCGGGTATATGCGCGCGCCCAGCGTGTTGTCGCGCAGATTCCAAACGCGCACTTCGCTCCAGTCATTGTCACGGCTCACATCGACGACAGGGTCATCGCGATAGATTCTGCCGTCGTCCAACCAGTTGGCGTGATCGACCCGAATCTGCCGTGACGAATCGATGGCCCGAACGACAGCCACATGTCCGCGATGCGGACCGGCATACCCGGTCAGAAGCAGCACGGAACCGAGCTTCGGTTCGTTGGAGCGCTGATAACGGCCGGCCGCGAGATCCCACCAGGTCCAGGCATCTCCTACAAGATTGACACCGGATTCCGCGCGTGCAAACGGAACGCATTGCAACGGCTTGGCTGGCTCTTCGATCCGGCCTCCGGCATAGGAGCTTCGCCCTCCGGCCGAATAAATGGAATGATCCGGCGTAGTCGCACAGGCACAGGCGAGGACGCACGCCGCAACCACGCCTGCACACCGAGAAGCTCCCAATCGCATCAGCCCCCTCCTTGCCGGACCGACAAAGCGTCGGCGCCGCCGAGATCCGCCACGGCACACACCCCAAACCTAGCCGACAAGGGTGAGAAGGAGAGATTAAGCGATCGTTAATCGCGGACGACGTCACGGGCGGGAATCTGCAGGGCAGCACTCCAGCCCATGCCCCCAATGGACAGCAATCCCGCCGCGGCAAACACGAAAAACGGCGCACTCCAGGCCTGCTCCGCAAGAGCAAATACCGGAAGCAAAAGGCCAGCCACAATTTCCGGGCTCCCGCGCCAGCCACCGGCGTAGACGGCGCCCGCTTTCGGTGTTCTGTGGAACACCATTGCCGAGTTTGAAAACGCCTCGAACGTCGCCCGCGCATTCGACAAGACGAGACCGCTTGGGAACAAGATCGCCAGCAGGAGTGATCGCAGGAATCCGGGTGCTTTGTCTCGCCCGAGTACAGCCTGCCCCAAATAGAGATAACTGAGGCTCGCGCAAAGCCCGAGTGCCGTGACAAGAAAACCGAGATCAGCGACGGCCTCGACATACACGACGCCCATGTACATAAGCGTCAGGCTGATCAGCACACTGGCCGCTGCCAGCGTATAGAATCCGAATTGGCAAACCTGCAGAGTGACGGCCAATTTCCTCCACAGTGGCCACCCGCTCTTCCAGATTTCCGGAACGAGCTTGCGCGCGACCTGTGCATGACCTTTCGTCCAACGCGCCTGTTGTGCGCGCCACGCGGCGGCAGTATCCGGCAATTCTCCTGGAACTTCGATGTCGGACAGAATGGCGCCGCGCCAACCTTTCAGCGCACAGCGGATCGAGAGATCGAGGTCTTCGGTGAGCGTATCGCCACTCCAGCCGCCGCCGTCCTCGATAGCATCGCGCGACCAAACACCCGCCGTTCCGTTGAAGGAAATCGGCAAGTCCATCCGGAATCGTGCTTCCTGTTCGACGGCAAAGTGACTATCCAGCAGGAACCCTTGCGCGGCCGTGAGCCAATTCGCATCGCGATTTGCATGCCCCCAGCGTGCCTGCACGAATGCAAGACCCCTGTCCGCGATTAAGGGAGGGACAGTGCGACGGAGAAAATCCGGTTGTGGCACGAAGTCGGCGTCAAAGATCGCGACATAGGGCGCTTCGGAGTATTGAAGGCCAAACGCAAGGTTTCCCGCCTTAAACCCGGTGCGCACGCCACGGCGCAGAATCTGGAGATTCACATCGTCCGGCACAACGGCACGCACCGCTTCGGCCAGCCGCTCATGATTGTCAGGACGGCCATCGTCGAGCAGCTGGATTTGCAGCCGGTCACGTGGCCAATCGAGGCGCGCCGCGGCCTCGGCTACCCGTAAGGCAAGGCGCCCTTCGTCGCAGACGGGCAGCTGGACCAGCACCCGAGGTAGCGCATCTTCGGGAAGGCGCGGTGTCCTGACCCGGCGCGCAGGAGCGAAATAACGCACCAGCGCCAGAGTCGCCAATTGGGCAGACAGCAGCGCCAAGATGACGAGGACGCAGGCCAAGATTGATTGCAGGATTAAGGATAAGCCGGACATTCGTGCGCTCGGACCCCCACCTCGCCGGTTTGGCGCCGCCGCTGTCCGGGCGGTCGTGTTGCATGCCGCAGTGTGAAACGCAGATCAAAGGACTTTGACGCCGGGAATTTGCGGGGAATGTTCTCTTTTCGCAACCCCCAGTTTGGGCCCGCTAGTCGAGAGTTCTGCGGAAACGCGCAAGGGCGACGCCGCCGGCAGCGAACAGAAAGAGAATAAGGGGCCAGATATCCGGCCAGATTTCACCAAAGCCATTTCCCTTGAGCAGAATGCCGCGGACGATTCGTAGGAAATGCGTCGCAGGCAAGACTTCACCGATCCACTGCGCCCAGACCGGCATGCCCTTAAATGGAAATGCGAAGCCGGAGAGCAGAATCGCCGGCAGAAGGAAGAAGAACGTCATCTGCATCGCCTGCAGCTGATTCTGCGCGACCGTCGAAAAAGTATAGCCGACCGCAAGATTGGCAATGATGAATATGGTGAGCGCGCCCGCGAGCAGCGTGAAGGAGCCGAGCATTGGCACTCCAAACACGAACTTCGCCATGGTCAGAACGATCGCGCTCTGGAGACAACCGATCAGGATATTGGGCGCAATCTTGCCCAACATGATTTCGAACGGTGTTGCAGGCATTGCGAGGAGATTTTCGTAAGTCCCACGCTCGCGTTCGCGCGTGAGCGCAAGGCAGGTGATCAACACCATGGTCATGGTGAGCACGATCGCGAGCAGGCCGGGAACGATATTGTACTGAGTATTCGACTCAGGGTTGTAGAGAAGGTGCGTGATGAGCTGGAACGGCGGAGGGCCCTGCGTGCGCTCCGCCAACGGCCCAACCAGATCGTCGCGCAGCGCGGTTGTCGCCAGGCTGTTGAACGCCGCGAGTGCATAGGAACCGGCAGCGGGGTCGGTCGCATCGGATTCGATCACAAGGGAGGGATGCGCGCCGCGCACAATGTCGCGCGTGAAGTTCACGGGAATTTCGATAACGAACGTGGCGCGGCCCTGCTGCAACAGCCGGCGGGCTTTTTCCGGTGAATTGGTCTGCTGAATGACTTGGAAGTAGCTGGAATTCGCCAGCGCCGCGACAATCGATCGGCCGAAAATGCCTGGGTCATCAATGGATACGGCGGTCGGGAGATTCTTCGGATTGAGATTAATCGCAAAGCCGAAGAGCAACAGCTGCATCACGGGAATGCCCACAATCATGGCGAGAGTTAGCCGGTCGCGCCGAATTTGGATATTCTCCTTCGTCAGAACAGCCATGAACCGCGCGAACGAAAACGCCCGCATCACCGCGCCTCTTCCTGCAGATGGATGAAGACGTCCTCAAGGCTCGGGGAAGCCTCTTCGATCCTGATTCCCTCCTGCCCACGGATCTTGGATAGAGCACGCTCCAATGCAGAGCGATCATGGCCACTCACATGTAGGACGGCCCCGAAGAAAGCGACATATTCAACGCCCGTTTCGCGGCGCAGCACTCCGATGAGGTGTCGGACCCCTTCGCCTTCCACGATGAAGGTCATGAGCCCGGATTGCGCAATAACATCGGCGACCGTGCCGCGCGCGATGATCTTACCGTTCAGAATATAAACGATGCGATCGCAGCGTTCCGCTTCGTCCATGTAGTGCGTGCTCACAAGCACAGTGAGTCCCTGTTCACTGAGCTTATGAATCTGCTCCCAGAAATCGCGCCGCGCTTGCGGATCGACGCCAGCCGTGGGTTCATCGAGCAACAGCAGCTTGGGTTCGTGCAGAATGCAGGCGCCAAGCGCCATGCGTTGTTTCCAGCCCCCCGACAATTCACCGGCCAATTGATGTTCACGGTGCTTGAGTCCGAGCCGTTCCAGCATCGATTCTACGCGTGCAACGCGATCGGGCACTTCGTAGATGCGCGCGACAAAGTCGAGATTCTCGCGGATCGAAAGGTCTTCCCAGAAACTGAAGCGCTGGGTCATGTAACCGACCTCCCGCTTGATCGCGTCCGCCTGCGTGCACACGTCGTAGCCGATGCAGGTTCCGTTGCCATCGTCCGGGCGCAGCAATCCGCAAAGCATGCGAATGGTCGTCGTCTTTCCCGAACCGTTCGGGCCGAGAAAGCCCCAGACTTCGCCCTCCGGCACCGCGATATCGACGTCATCGACCGCAAGCTTGCGGCCAAAGCGCTTGGTCAGGCCGTGCACGTCGATTGCGAGCGAAACCGCCATGTCACAGTGGCCGCACTTCGACCGGCTGTCCAGGATGGAGTGGCAACCCGCCCGGTGCGCGCGCCTCCATCTTGAACACCAGTTTTTCGCGGTTGCCGATGGAAAAAATGACTGGCGGCGTGAACTCTTCCTGCTGCGCAATGAAGGTAATCGTCGCGTTTAACACGTTACAACCGTCGCAGATGATACGAACGTTCTGTCCCAGATGCACACGGGCGAATTCGCTCTCCGGCACGAAGAAGCGGACATAGACATTTTTCGGCGGCAGAACCGAAAGCACCGGCGTTGAAGCCGGAACATACTCGCCCTTGCGGAAATAGATGTCCTGAACGCGGCCGTCGACATACGAGACAATGTCTCTCTGGGAGAGCGTGTACTGTGCACTCGTGAGCGCCGCCTCAGCCTGCTGTTCCTGCGCCCGCAATTGCGACAATGAGGCCTCCGCCTGGCGGAAATTTGCCTGCGCCTGATCGAGTGCTGAAGGAACGCCCGCATTGGCGCGCGCAAGCCCCTGCTGGCGAAGGAGCGTCTTGCGAGCGTAGTCGTAATTCGCCTGCGCTTGCGCGATCTGCGCCTTGATCTGTGGAATCGTGGCGGCTGCCTGATTGCGTGCGGCGACCTCTCTTGTATCGTCCAGCGTGAAGAGCAACTGACCTCGCCGGATTGCGTCGCCGCGTTCGACGGAGAGGCGCGCCACCCATCCTGGCTGCGGCGCCGAGATAAAGGCATTGTCGCCTTCGGCATACCCAAGCCAAGCTTGTGGTTCATGGCGTCCGCATGCGGAAACAAGAAGTGCGATTGCGCACAGCCAACGCTTCATGTCGGGCGATTCCCGTCCGCGAGGCCGCGCAGCAGCACATCGATATGCGCGTCCACCAAACCCGCGAGATCGTAGGGCTCGGGATCGAACTGCGCGAACGTCGTTCTCCACAACGCGGCAAACAGGAGCGGCGCGATGCAGAGACGCACGGCATGTTCAGGCGCAATTCGCCGGAACTCGCCCTGCTCGATACCGCGCGCGATAATGGACGACAGCAAGGCAATGCCCTTCTCGACCACCTCAAATCGATAGAAGCGCAGCAGCTCGGGAAAATTCCCTGCTTCCGCGAGGATGATCTTAGGCAGCACCACCCGGTCGCTGGTGCGGAGAAAACCGCCGATTGCGCGGATCACGAAGACAAGCAGTTCCCTCGCCGAACCCTGAAAAGCAGTCGCGTTCTCGCTGACCCGGGCTATCGTCTCGCCGATCGACTCCCGAACCAGCGATTTGAAGACCTCTTCCTTGCTGTCGAAGTAGAGGTAGATCGTGCCTTTCGTTACGCCCGCGCGTTGGGCGATATCGTCCATCCGCGTGGCCGAAAATCCTTTTTCCGCAAAGACCGCCAATGCCGCTTCGAGAATTTCCTGGGGCCGAGCCCGCTTACGGCGCCTCCAGCGGAGTTCTGTATCTGCCATCGGATAAAAATAACTGAACAGTCATTTAGATACAATGGCGATATGGGTCCTTTTGGCGAAAATAGGGCTGAAACAGCAGCTTATCCTGGACGTCGGAGAATGAATTCGATGACAGAGCCGCGCTCTTGAAGGGAAACAATTTCGAATCCCTCCTGCCGGCACATGTGCGGCACGTCGATCGGCGCCATGGGATCGTCCGTCAGCACGGTGACTGGAGTACCGCCAGGCGCCCGCTCAACGGTCCGCCGTGCGAGCAACGCCGGCAATGGGCACTTGAGCCCGCGCAGGTCAAGAATTTCTGATTCAGTTTGAGCCATTCATTGGCGATTACCCCTCCGCTCCACGCGAGGCAATCACATCGGCCAAACGCCGCCTTCCGTCTCAGAGAGCGGCGAAGATGAATCGCACGGTCGCCCCGCTGCCTGCGCCAGGCAAAGTCGCCCGGCGCAGCGCGACAAGGCATAGTCTCCGGCCGTGGAGGGTTGTTATGCGCCTCCGTCCATTCCAATGAGTTCGCTCTTCCGCTGCTGAAGCTGCTCGCCGATGTCCTCCAGGTCCATGGACGTCTTCCGCAGTTTCGGAAAAATCTCGCCCTCTTCTTCCTTGACGTGGTGGTTGACGTACTCGCCGAGCACCTTGACCTCGGCCTCCCACATGGCGTCGCCCGGCGTGGCGCTTTTGATCTTCGCAATCATCTCCTTGAGCGAGGTGTGCTCCACCTGGGCTTCATCGATCAACTCTTCATCGCTCGACCTCAGTGCCTCCCGCGCGGCGGGATAAAAGATCTCCTCCTCGATTGTCGCATGGACTTCCAGAGCCGAGCAGATCTGCTCCGCCAGTTCGGCCTTTTTCGAATCCGAGCGGGACTTCTTGAACTGCTCGACCATGGCTTTTACTTCTTTATGGTCGGCCTTCAGCAGAGTGATCGCATTGTGACGGGCGGAGGTCCGCGCCCTCGCATGCGTTTCCCTTGCATGGGTTCTTGCCATCGGCATGTAGTTCTCCTGCGGTGCATGCGGCCGGATGTGCCGCTGTCCATGAGAAATCGGAGTAACGCCTTTTTGTTCCAACCCTAGATCTGGCCACTTATGAGACCTTTCATGGCGGCTTCGAGCTGCCTATATTCGGCGGTGAAACAACATTCGAAAGGAGGTGATCCAGTGTCTCATTGTCATGACCTGCGGCTGAAGGGTGCCGCGAGCTGGATCAGCGCCTCTGGCGAGGTTCTGGCGTAAAGGCAAGCCTTGGCGGTTCCGCTTCGGATCCGCAGCTGACAATGGAAGGGCCGTCCATTTGGGCGGCCCTTCTGTATTTCCGGCCGGCAAGAGCAAGGGAGTCCCGCTGTCACCCTCGCGTATGATAGAAGGCGCATGGTGACGCTCTACTCTATCGGCCATTCCAACAAGAGCCTTGCGGATTTCCTTTCGCTCCTCCGCATCAACGGGATCCGCGCACTCACCGATATCCGCCAGTTCACGCGGTCGCGCGCCAACCCGCAGTTCAATGCAGAGACATTCCCGCTGGCGTTAGGCGAAAACGGCATCGCCTACGAGCATATCAAGAAACTCGGCGGCCGGCGCAGCTCTCGGCTGGGAGACTCGCCAAACGCGTTATGGGAGAACGAGGCGTTCCGCAGCTATGCGGACTACGCGCTGGGCGACGAGTTCGAGCGCGGCCTCGCTGAACTGCTCCGCTTCGCGCAGCATGGGCCGGCCGCCATGATGTGCGCGGAAGCGGTCTGGTGGCGCTGCCACCGCAGGATTGTGACGGACTATCTGCTCGCCCGCGGCCATCATGTCCTGCACATCCTGAGCGAGGCAGAGCCAAAGCCTGGAACGTTGACGCCCGGCGCTGTCATCCACGATGACGGCAAGATCACCTACCCGCCGAAGCAGGCGCAGCTGTTGTAGATCACAAAGCGAAGTTGGTGGCCCCGGCCCGACTCGAACGGGCACGCCCCTTCCGGGGCTACGGATTTTAAGTCCGTTGCGTCTACCAGTTCCGCCACGGGGCCCTTGGCGAAAAGGCCAGTTTGACAGGCAAAAGTCCATGACTATATTGCCCGGCTTTCCGCGGGGCAGTGCCTCCGGGATCCCTGTTTTCCGCCAACCTGGATGATGCATGACGAAGCGCGCGACTGCCAAATACAAGCTTGACCGCCGGATGGGCGAGAACCTCTGGGGCCGCCCCAAGAGCCCTGTGAACAAGCGCTCCTACGGGCCCGGCCAGCACGGGCAGCGCCGCGCCAAGAAGCTTTCCGACTACGGAACGCAGCTGCATGCCAAGCAGAAGCTCAAAGGCTATTACGGCAACATCACCGAGCGGCAGTTCCACAAATACTACGTCGAGGCCGCGCGCCGTGCGGGCGACACCGGCGAGAACATGATCGGCCTCCTCGAGCGCCGGCTCGATGCCGTGGTGTATCGCGCCAAGTTCGTGCCGACGCCATATGCGGCGCGCCAGCTCGTGAGTCATGGGCACGTGAAGGTGAACGGGCGCCGCGTGACCATTTCGAGTTATCAGGTGAAGGAAGGCGACACGATCGAGCTCACCGCGAAGGGACGCGATATGGCGTTGGTGCTGGAAGCGGCGAAGAGCCCCGAGCGCGACGTGCCGGATTATGTCGATGCCGACCACGGCAAGATGACAGCCAAGTTCCTGCGCACGCCGAAGCTCGGCGATGTGCCTTACGCCGCGCAGATGCAGCCCCACCTGATCGTGGAGTTCTACTCGCGGTAAGACCTCTCGGAGGCGGAGTCGATTGCTGAAGGGTTCTGTATCCCGACTGGGCCAGTCGGCGAGCGCCGCATTCACTCAAAACCGACACACCATTTCAAAATTCGATGGCCCAGGACGAAGACGTCCGCACGTCCCCGAAAGGTAAAGAACGCGCCGTCCTTTGCTGCCCGACTGGCGCGAGAGGCAGTGAATCGCGTGCGTAAGGGGAAGTAGGTTTCAATGTCGAACAAATGTACTAGGCCCTGTGTATCGAGCAGGGGCACTTTGGGCGCCAGATACACGCCGGCGCGGTCATCCCGGGATGTGCAGCCCTTAGGATTTCCTTGTGACAACAGAAGATAGCAGGAACCGATATCGACAAGGCTGCGGAAATGCCAGTTGCCGCGTCCGACTTCTCGCGGCTGGAGCTTATCGGCGTAGGGACTGCGAAACACCCGCGCCCCTGGTATTCCGTTCCTCACCTGTTGAAGAGAATCGTCAGTAGCCCAGACGATAGAGTCCGATTCCCACGCGAGGTCGGTCAGGCGGAACATGTCGCCCCGTAGGATCTGTCCGCCGATCTCGATTCTGTCGGGCGCCCAAGCCGTCAGGTCGACCCATGTATCGCCGTCGTCCTTCGAAACCCAGATTCGACATTCGTGCGGATGGTCGCCCGACGTCAGCCACCACTCGCCCCGCGCACCAGGCCGCGGCTGAAGAAAATGAAAGTGGCGGACCTCCGCTCCGGTTTGGCGGAACACCACATCCCAGCTGCGGCCGGCATTACGGCTGCGAAAGACCCTGCTTATCCATTGGCGATCCTTGTTCTGAGGATACTCCGCAAACATCAGCGTGCCGTCAGCAAGTCCAACGCTGCGGCAGCCGTGCCAGCGCACGCTCATTTTGGGGTGATGAGCGAGAATCTCACCCGCCGTGCTTACAACGCTGAGATCAACGAGTTCACCCTTGGCTGACGCACTTTCGTCGACGGTTTGCACCAACAATTCTTCGCTATTCAGATTCTTGACGTGCACGATTCTCGCCGAAGGAGATTCCGGGAAGTTCGTCACATGCCAGCTGCGCCCCAAATCTTCCGAGATCGCAAACCGGCCGATCGAGACTGCCAAAACGCGATCCGTTGGCAGTCCGGACGCATCCGCGACATGCTCTGAGAACTCAAAACTGGCATGATGCGGCAAGCGAGGAATGCTCAAGTCGATGCGGATGCGCTTCGCGGGATATCCCTCCGGCAAAGGCGCGAGGTATGTCCTGACGCCGGGCCCAGCCACTGCACGCACAGCGCGCGGGAGAGCCGCCGCCCACTGACCTATTTGCCTTGCCTTTCCTAGCAAGTGCTGCATGCTCCTGGTGCGAACTCAGGCGAATTCACGTTCAGCCATTGGGTTTTTCTCGAGGGCGACGCGGGCGATTTCCTTCTGGTCAATGATGAAACGCGCAGTGAAGTCGACTCCTTGCGCTGTGAGCTCAAGCCTGTCGGATTTACCAGAGTCAAAGCTGATGGCGAGATCACCGGCAGTCTCGGCCCACTGAAAGATCGATGCCATCACGGCATTTTGGCAGGTGATCGCGCGGCGAATGTAGGGCGTCGGTACCACACCCTTGCAGGGCTGCATCATCCACGCAATCGTATTCTGCCAGCTACCGAATTCGACGAGAGGCGCAGGGCCGTTTTCTTCAAAGCTAGCCAAGAGAACGCCGTCTGATTTCGAATTGAAGACCAAGGTTCGGCGTCCCTTGCTCTCCGCGTGAGGAAAATCGGGCGAAACATGCCAGAACTGCTCGAACAGAACCTCGCTCGACGTCTTGCTTGCCAGTATATCCAGGACAAGGACAGCATGATGATCTTTGAGATGGATCACGGTCCGCGTGAGGCGCGCGTCGGGATACGCGTGGTTGAATCCGCGCACGGCCGCCCACCCCGGTCCCTCCCACATGCCATTCAGTCCGCCCGGCAAAGAAGTTCCAGGCACGACGACCAGGGGATAGCCTCCATTATTGACGCGAAATGTGTTGTGGCTTGCGGGATCGTACCGCGCGGCATTGCGGACGGAATCCGAAATCTCCTTGTTGAATGTCCCGCCGTCTACAAGGAGATCGGTGACGCCGCGACTGAATATGATGGAAAGATCGTCGGACTGCTTGTGCTTCGGATTTCGCAGCGTTGCGGTGAAGATGACGCTTGAGTCTTTTGCCGACAGATCGCGGCCCGTATGACTGGCGAAATAGCCACCCTCGCGGAAATAATATGTGGCAGCAGCGCGCGTGAAATTGGCGTCTGTGGGATTTGCGGAATAGTCCTGTCCGTCGGCCAGAGCGATTTCCCTGCGCGCCGCAGCGATCGTGGAGAGATGCCTGCCGGGGGCGGTGTCGCCGATCAGTGGCGCAGAGCCATCCACTTTGATCAGCCCTTCAGCGAACGGAAGCATGCGGGCCAGCGCATCGCGAATGAATTGTGCCTCCGGCACGCCGGCGAGGCGCAGATCGGTCAAGAGCATCGCGAGCTGGTTCATGATGAGACAGTGATAGCCAAAGGAATTCTCCAGCCACACGCCGTCGGGCGATAACGCCCGTCCCAGCTGATGGCGTAGGAGACGCTCGAGCCCGAGCCGCATCAACTTCCTGCCGTAATCCATTTGCGGGAAGAGAAGGCCTGCCAGAATGAACAGGACGTCTTGCCGTACTCCGTGATTGTCGCCTTTCGGGTAAACCAGGTCAGTCTGTAGCATCTCGAAGCAGTGCACGAGATTCTGTGCGGCGAGTTCCACATCGTCAGAATCCACGGGCAATTCCAGCTGCAGCCTTTTTCTGCAAACGAGGAGATAGCTGAGAAGCGCCTTGATCCGCCGGCACATCGTTCCTTGAAAATAGGCTCGCTGATTGGCGGGCTTGGCTGGTGGATTGTTGCGAACGAAATCGGCAATGATAAATGAAATCCGCCGGAACACGTCGTCGGCCGTCGTGCCGTTCGCACCCAGTACATCCAGAACGCCAGAGGGGATTATCGCCCCCGATACTTGGTCGAAAGCAAGATTGAGCGCAGGCCGCAGAAATTCGAGACCCGTGAAGTACGATTGCCAACTCCAATTCGCACCAGGCATCGACCAATCGATGGGGTTTGAAAGCGGAAACTTTCCCCAGTTGGGCCATCCCGGGAACGATACGATTCCGTTCATCAGGTCTTCAGTGCCCTCGCGCGAGTAGGACCGCTCGAGATTTCGAGGCGGAAATGGGTGCGGCCATTCCAAATTGTCCAGCAGATCTCTCGCCGAAGGAAAATCGCCTGTCAGCTGTTTGCTCTGGCTACCGAATCTTGATTCTGTCGCAGCACGGAGGTTCTGCCTGCTGACCGTGCGCAGCACCATGACCGCTGTCGCGCAATGGCCAAGCAAATTTGGCTGGCCATTCTTTTTGATCCAGCGCGTGGGGCCCATGCGCAGGATATAGTTCATGGCGACGAAATGTGCCCCGAAGCGCAGCGCCATTGCCTGGATGGCGCGATTCTTCTCATCGATTTCGATGGCTGTCGGCCCATGGACCTCTGGGCAAGCAAGTTGAAGGAATATGCGGACCTTCCCATCATCCCGCCGGATGGCTTCGTTCGTCCTCTCCTCGAACGTCGGCTCATCCATCTCCTTCCGGTCAAAGGCGTAGACAAGGATGTCGGCGCGTCGGCGCGTGGCCAATCGCGGCATCCTGGGCCGGCGGCCAAGCAGGAAAAGCCGGCCGGTTTCAAGGAGAATAGCGCAGTAGAGCATTCGGGCGAACGCCCGGTCGCGTGCGACGATATGAAGACTGCTTCCCGCCATTCCCTGGGCCGCCTGACTTTGCACCGGAGGGGAGCATGACAGTCTGCGGTCGAGTTTCAACCCGGCTATGCAGAGATCACGCTTCGCCAAATGACGCCTCGTGTTAGGTCATGCAACGGAACCATCGAGGTTGAGCGATGACGTACATCATCTTCGGGGACAAAGGCTCCGGTGCGTTCTCGGCGGAGGCGGCGCTGGCCGAAGTGGGCGCGCCGTACGAATTCCGCACCATCTCGCTCGACAGAAACGAGCAGCGCGATCCCGAATATCTCAAAGTCAATCCCAGTGGGAAGATGCCGGCGCTGAACCTTCCCGGCGGCGAGATCATCACCGAATCGGCCGCCATTCTCCTGACGATTGCCGATCGCCATCCCGATGCCGGCTTGCTGCCGCCGCAGGCGAGCTTCGCGCGGGCGGAGTGCACTCGCTGGATCGTGTTCCTTGCATCGGAAGTCTATCCGATGGTGGAGATTTCGGATTATCCGCATCGTTTCGTGCCGCCGCTATACAGCGGCGCGCGCGAGCCGGAGAGCGACGAGGCAAAGGCGCTGAAGCAACGCGCGCAGGAACGGATCCGCGAGCGGCTTCTGATTCTGGAGAAGCATGTCGCGGGTCCGTGGCTGCTATCGAGCGGATTTTCTGCGGCGGATATTTACGCCGCGATGTTCAGCCGCTGGCGCAACACGATCGGGAAGGAGTGGCTCGAAGCGGGGCACATCCCGAAATTGCTGGCGATTGCCAAGGCGGTCTCCGAACGCGCGCGCATCGCGTCGGTGGGGCAGCGGCATTTCGGCGGTGAGGCGTTCTCCAGCGCGATACCCTTTTCGGCGAGGAAGGGGCGGAGTTCGTCCGCCTCGTACATCTCGCGGATGATGTCGCAGCCGCCGACGAACTCGCCCTTCACATAGAGCTGCGGGATGGTCGGCCAGTTGGAGAATTCCTTGATCCCCTGGCGCACTTCCGGGTCCTTCAGCACATCCACGGCTTTGAACTTGACGCCAAGGTTGGAGAGGATCTGCACGGTGGCCGCGGAGAAGCCGCATTGCGGGAACACCGGCGTGCCCTTCATGTAGAGCACCACATCGTTCGAAGCGATGTCGCTGGCAATGCGGTCGTGGGTCGTGTCACTCATGTCAATTCCTCGCCGGCTAGCACTTTCAAGTAGGTGCACATGGACGGTCGGTCAAGCGGCGGAACGAAGACACGACTCATGCCAGATACCGGGAACGCCGCGCAGCCAATATAGAGC
>DATJGT010000073.1:0-21553 GCA_035494695.1 Rhizomicrobium sp.
GACGGCGCTGCGGCTGAAGCTTGCGCCGCCCCCTTCCGAATTGGTGATGCCGGGCACCGCCATCGCGGCGCCCTCCACGGCACGTGCTCTCTCCACCAAGGCGTCCGGGGGCGGCTCACGTGCGTCCTCTATATCGAGTGACGGAAATTCCTTCGTGAGGAGGTCCGGCGGGGCAAGGCAGGCGAACTTGTCCTCGGGGGCGAGACGCGCCATCGCGACGGCCCGCTCGGGCAGCTCCGCAAGCGCACGGGAAGAAAGGTCAGTCGAGGAGACGAAAGCGACGCGCTTGCCGACAAACACCCGCAGTCCCAGATCGGAAGATTCCGCCCGCTCGATGTCCTCCAGTTTTCCCAGCCGATACGATACGTTCGCCGAGACGCCTTCGACGAACAGTGCATCCGCAGCGTCCGCTCCGGCAGCGCGGGCGGCGCAGATCAGGCTGTCGAGAAGAATTTGCGGGTCGCGATTTGCCACGAAATCAGGATGGTGCGGTTCCGGAGGTGAAAACAAGCCAGAAGAGGGCAACGATCCCGATCACATAGGCAATCCAGGTCAAAATCATTCCTATGAACCGCAGAGCCGACGGGCCGACCGACCGCGAAAGGCCAATGGCATGGAGGATACGGCCGATCGTAAGAGAGGCACCGATCCCGTGGATCACCCAGATCGAGGCGCCGAAGATCGGCATGGTCAGGGCCCACATGAGCAGGATCGCCGTGGGCACGTATTCGGCGTTGTTGGCGTGCGCCCGAAGGGGGCCGGCCATTTCGGGCTTGCCGCCATCGCCAATGTCCGTCTGGGTCCTTACCCGCGCACGCGTCACCAGCATGCCGAGAATCAGCATGATGAGCGCGTTCAGCGCCGTGTAGAAGCCGAAGGCATAATAGGACGATTCAAGTAGCAAAGACATGAAATCCCCTCCGATCTGGCCGGGCATGTGAAAGTCAAATTCTGCCGCTGGTCAAGCGGCGCCCGGATAATCCGATGAAAATCCCTACAGGTGTGCATCGGCCGCCGTTACGTAGATCTTGTGTTCCTTATAGGCAATGTACAGGTGGAGTTTACGCAAGACATTGGTCCCGAGGATCAGCTGCTGCTTATCCAGCGAAACGCCATAGAGAGGATCACTGTCCATCTTGCTTGTATGCTGGTTGCGAAAGGCTCGTTCGGCGAGATCCGGCACGACGTAGATCAGCGGGTGATTGACCGCGATGCCACTCAGGGCAAGCGAATTGAACTGGTATCGGTATAAGGCAATCCCCAGATCTCCAGACTTATCCACGTTCGCGGATTTCTCGTCGAGGTTGTAAAGGCGGTAAGCAGCCGGCTCAAGAAGCGTCGTGACGGAGGACCCTGTGTCGAGCGCCGTCGTCAGGTCGTGGCCATCCAGGCTCATCTGAAATGCAATGTGGTCGCCCGAGGTCATGCGGAACGCGACATCCGTGTATTCCCTGGCCCAGTAAACAACCTTTCCCTCGCAGTGCGCCGGCGAAAACAGATTGAGCTTCTTTGCCGCGAAATCCAATTCGACATCGAACAGCTTGAGCAGGTCCGGAGCGAGAGTTCCCGCGATAGTTTTGTTGTCGAAATCCGGAGTGACAAGAAGGTGAATGTGCTTGGCCTCATTGTTGCCGATCAGCAGCGATTGAATGTCCGTCGCGCGGTCCATCTTCTTTCCGCTCGCGCTGTAAACCGTCACGGCAGCCTTTGCGGTTTGCAGGTGCATCTCATTGATCGTCGACTCGGTAATGCTGCTGTAAATTCCGGCGGTATCCACCAGAAACATCTTCGGCGAGCCGTTGATCGTGAGCGGCACAAGGACCGAGCCGCCTGAACTATCCGCCATATCGAGTGACGCCATACGTTTGAGCTGGCACTCTTCCGCTTCGGCAGACGATGCTGCGATCCAGGATAGCGCGAAAAGCGATGTAAGATTGGCCCACGCGCGAAACCTGGGTAGCTGGATACGGAACGTCATTTTCTTCCCCCCGAATTCTATCGCTGTTCAATTTGCTTCTGTTCGACAGAGCGGGCGGGTCTGTCCGCCGGCTTCGCAGAAGCGTTGTTCGATGCCGTCGTGATGTAGAGCTTCTGCTCCTTGTACGAGACGAAAATATGCAGGTGCTGAAGTTCGTTCATGCCCAGTATAAGATCGGTTTCGCCGCCGGACTCATCGGGTGAATTCACCCGTGTCCCGGTCTCCCGCCATTGCGACATGCCCTGCCTCCTCAGATCGGCGCGGATATATACGGCAGGGTTCCTGATCGCGATGCCTTCCAGCGTGAGCTCCCTGAATACGTGCTTGTAATAGGGAGCGCCGCCCTTGGCGGAATCGGAGATTTGCGGCGTATCAGGCGAACCGGGTTTGACTCCGAAATAGTTCTCGGCCGCTTCCAGCGTCAGAATCGTGCCGAATGCGCCGGTATCGAATACCGCGCTGAAGGCGTGGCCGTCGAGCGTGAGCGGCACGATGATGTGCCCCGAATCAACAACATGCATCGGGACCACGGCGACAGCGTCCGCGCGCCAATAGACGACCTTGCCGGGGCAGTGGTTCTGGGAAAAAAGGTTCAGCTTGCGGGCCGCGAAATCGAGATCGATATCGTAGTGGCGGAGGAAATCTGCGCCGAGCAATCCCGCGATGTCACTGCCTGCCGAGAGTCGAGCGGGATAGAGAAGAAATTTGAGATCGGCGGCATGCATGGTGCCGATCTGCAGTTGACGGATGTTCGCCATTTCCGTGAACTGCTGCCCGCGCGATGTGAACATCGCGCCCTGCCGGACACGGTGCGTCACGAGGTGCAACTCGCTTGCGACTTGAGGATCGATGGTGCTGAGCGGAGCGCCGGTATCCACAATCATGGATTTGGCGCTTCCCTCGATGATGACGGGAACCAGCAGTCCCTGCGGTGCTCGCGTCATGTCCAGCGAAGCGACCTGCTCGAGCCGGCAATCTTCTGCATGCGCGGCAGAGCAGACGAGGAGACACAACGACAGGACAGCGCCGGAAAAGCGCGTGAGACCACCTGGCACTCGAACGCCCCAAGAAAACGCGTGACCGCGGATTAATTCATAGACGGACCAATCCGATCAAGCTCGCATTTCAGGAAGTCGGCGATCATGCTTTCCAGATGGGCTTTCCTGACCCCGGCAGCCCGAGGCGCGGCCATTTTTCGGTGACAGTGCGAATGACATTCGCATCCATGCGCATGAGCCTGCCCCATTCGCGGTGTGTTTCCGGCTTGAGCTTGTTCGTCGCGTCGAGACCGATTTTTGAGCCGAGGCCGCTCTCGGGCGAGGCGAAATCGAGATAATCGATGGGTGTGTTTTCGACGACGGTGATGTCGCGCGCCGGATCCATGCGTGTGGCGATCGCCCACATCACATCCTTCCAGTTGCGCGCATCGATATCGTGGTCCACCACGATCACCCATTTGGTGTACATGAACTGGCGCAGGTACGACCAGACCGCCATCATGATGCGCTTGGCGTGACCGGGATAAGCCTTCTTCATTGAGACGACAGCGATGCGATAGGAACAGCCCTCCGGCGGCAGCCAGAAATCGACGATCTCGGGGAACTGTTGCTTCAATAGCGGAATAAAAATCTCGTTCAGCGCTTCGCCCAGCACGCTCGGTTCGTCCGGCGGCCGGCCGGTGTAGGTCGAAAGATAAATTGGATCGCGGCGCATGGTAATCGTCGTGATCGTGAACACGGGAAACTGCTCGACCGAATTGTAGTAGCCGGTGTGATCGCCGTACGGGCCCTCGTCGCGGTAGTCGTTGAGCGATACTTCGCCTTCGAGCACGATCTCCGCTTCCGCCGGTACTTTGAGCGGCTGCGATACGCATTCGACCAGTTCGACGCGTTGTCCGCGCAGTAGGCCGGCAAATTGATATTCGGACAGCGTGTCCGGCACCGGAGTTACAGCGGCGAGAATGGTGCCGGGATCTGCGCCGATGACAGCAGCGGCAGGAAGGGGCGCGGTTTTCTCCTTCGACCATCGTGTATGATGCTGTGCCCCGCCGCGGTGCTTCAGCCAGCGCATCAGCGTCTGGTTTTTACCGATCACCTGCATGCGATAGATGCCGAGATTGTAATTGTCCTCCCGCGCGACGCTCGGCCCTTTGGTGACGACCAGCGGCCACGTAATCAGCGGCGCGGGCTCTCCCGGCCAGCACGTTTGTATCGGCAATTTGCCGAGATCAATGTCACTTCCGCGTAGCACTACTTGTTGGCACGCGGCAGAGCCGGCCGTCTTCGGGCGCATGCTCATCACGGTTTTCGCGAGCGGCAAAAGCTCCATCGCTTCTGAAAGTGAGCGTGGCGGCTCCGGTTGGCGCAAAGTGGCCAGCAGCTCGCCCACCTCGCGCAAGCTCTTCGCGTCACCGCGCTCGACGCCGCCCATCGTCACGCCCATGGCGACGCGCTTCACCGTCCCGAACAGATTGACGAGCACTGGAACGTTGCTCGCGCTTCCATCTGCTTTGATCGGTCGCTCGAAGGTCGCGGCGGGCCCGCTCTCAGCAATCAGCCGCGTCTGAATCTCCGTCATCTCGAGCACGGTCGAGACTGGTTCGCGAACGCGCACCAGCTCGCCCGCCGCCTCGAGCCGCGCCAGAAAATCCCTCAAAGAGCGATAGGTCATACGAACTGTCTAACCCGATCCTCGCAGCTCGTCATCTTGCGGCGCCCACGTGTATATAGGGCAACAGAGGGAGAAATGACCGAGCCACCGATCGAGTCGCAGCCGGATGGCGTCCAGCCGCGCGCGCCGCGAATCCGTCGCCGCTGGCTCGATCTCGGCATCGCGGGCATCGCTATCCTGATTTCGCTCTTCTCGCTCGCTGTGGGTTTCTACAACGCGCAGAGCCAGCAGCGGATGGTTGCGGCAACGTCCTGGCCGTTTCTCACCTATGGCACCACTCAGGTGGGCAGCCGTCTCACCCTGCAAATCGGGAACCAGGGCGTCGGTCCCGCGCGGCTGAAGTCACTCATTGTTCGGTATCGCGGCCGCGAGGTCCATGGATTGGTCGAGCTTCTGCAGGTCTGTTGTGGTCTTCTCGCCGGCGCGGGCTGGACGCCGCTCAAGAAGATCGGTGGCGTTGCCTGGGAAAGCCGGCCCACCGGTCTCTATCGGGCCGGCGAAAGCACACCGCTTCTCGTACTCGACCGAACGCCAGTAAATTCTGGCGTCTGGGAAAAGCTTTCCCGCGCGCGCTTGCCCGCCAATTTATCGTTTCGGGCCTGCTACTGCTCGGTGCTGGGCGATTGCTGGATTTCGAATCTCGATCCCGTCAGCGATCCACGGCCCGTTGACAAGTGCCCCGTCGTCAGCGGCTACCGCGAATGATCAGCTTTCGTTGGCGACTGTCCACTTCGACGGCGCGGCGTGTTTGATGCCGTAAGCGAAATAGATGGCAAGCCCGATCGCGGTCCAGATGACGAGCCGGATCCATGTGGCCCAGCCGAGGCTCACCATCATCACGCCGCAGACGAAAATGCCGGCGGGCGCTGTGAACCAGACATAAGGTGTGCGGAACTGCCGGCGCGCTTTCGGCGCCGTCACGCGCAGGATGAGAATACCGGCGCAGACCGCGATGAACGCCGCAAGCGTGCCGATCGAAACGAGATCGGCCAGCACGTCGAACGGAAAGATTGCGGCCAAGAGAGCGGCGAAGCCGCCCACCACGATCGTGCCATACGCCGGTGTATGAAATTTCGGATGCACTCCCGCGAACTGCGGCCACAGGAATCCGTCGCGCGCCATGGAGAAGAATACGCGCGACTGGCCGTAGAGCGACACGAATACCACCGAGGCGAGGCCCACAACCGCCCCAAGATTGATGGGAGTGACCAGCCATTTCAGGCCTTCGATTTTCGAGACCGCGAAAGAGACGGGGCTCGGCACGTCGAGCGTGCGCCAATCTGTAATGCCTGTCATCACCACAGCCATCAGCATGTAGAGCACGGTGCAGATGCCGAGCGAGCCCAAGATGCCGATCGGCAAATCGCGGCGGGGATTGCGCGCTTCTTGCGCCGCGACGGACACAGCCTCGAAGCCGAGGTAAGCGAAGAAGGCCACACCGGACGCGGCGAGAATCCCCGTGAATCCAAATTTCCCGAAATGTCCCTCGTTCGGCGGAATGAAGGGCGTGAGATGCTCGGTGCGCACGTAGGACAGGCCGAAGACGATCACCGCGACCACTATGGCGACCTTCAGCAACACCATCAGCCCGTTAAAGCGGGCCGTCTCCTTCACGCCAATCACAAGAAACGTCGTGAGGATCACGATCAGCGCAACGGCGGGCACGTTTATGATGGCGCCGGTCCAGTGAATGTTGCTGATGCCGTTGCCTGCCACCGGCGGTCCCATGAACGCCGCAGGAAGATGGATGCCGAAGTCCGAGAGCAGACTTCCAAAATAACCGGACCAGCCGGAGCTTACGCCTGCGGCCGAGACAAGATATTCAAGCACCATGTTCCAGCCGATGAACCACGCCATGAAGCGGCCCATGGTGGCGTACGCGTAAGTGTAGGCGCTGCCGGATTCTGGGATCATCGATGCGAATTCGGCGTAACAGAGTCCCGCAAACAGGCAGCCGAATCCGGCAATGACAAACGAGAGGATGACAGCCGGCCCTGCGTGCTGCGCGGCGGCCGTGCCGGTGTACACGAAGATACCCGCGCCGATGATGGCGCCGATGCCGATCAGGATAAGGTTAACTGGGCCCAACGCGCGACGCAGCTCGTGCGCTTCGGCAACGACCGGATCGGGTGTAGTGAAATCAGTCGCTTCAGCCTGCGCCATTCTTATCTCCGGTCGCTATTCGGCGGGTGCGTCGACGATTGCCCAGCGCGGCGCCTTGGCGTGGTGCATGCCGTAGATTGCGAAGATCACAATTCCGATCACCGTCCACGCGACGAGCCGCAGCCAGGTGTCGGCCGGAAGCCAGGACATCATCGCGCCACACATGATGATTCCAAGCGGGGCGACGATCCAGACAATCGGCGTGCGGAATGGGCGCATCGCGCGTGGCCGGCGGATGCGCAGCACCATCACGCCGAAGCAGACGATCACGAAGGCGA
The DNA here is from genome assembly GCA_035494695.1 of Rhizomicrobium sp. Lineage (GTDB taxonomy): Bacteria > Pseudomonadota > Alphaproteobacteria > Micropepsales > Micropepsaceae > Rhizomicrobium. The sequence continues at coordinate 7,090 of DATJGT010000073.1, forward strand.
GCAGCGTGCCGATGGAAACCAGCTCGCCCAGAATGTCGAGCGGCAACGCACCTGCGAGCAGTGCGGCGAAAAACCCGGTAATGAGGGTGCCTTTCCATGGCGTGCGGAAGCGGGGGTGCACATCGCAGAACAGGCCGGGGATCATTCCGTCCTTTCCCATCGCGTAAAAGATGCGCGACTGGCCGAGGATCAGTACCAGCACCACCGAGGCAAGCCCTACGACCGCGCCCACATTCACGAACGGTGACAGCCAGCGGGTGGCCGGAATGGATTCCGTGGCCATGGAAACCGGATGGGCGACGTTCAGCGTCGTGTAGGACGCAAGGCCCGTCAGCACATACGACATCAGCATGTAAAGCACCGTGCAGATGAGCAGCGACCCCAGAATGCCGATGGGCACATCGCGTTGAGGCCGCCGTGCTTCCTGCGCGGCCACGCTCACGGCATCGAAGCCGATATAGGCAAAGAAGATAACGCCGGTCGCGCGCAGCACGCCGCTCCAGCCGAAGTGCCCCCAGCTTCCGGTGTTCGCTGGGATAAAGGGCGTGTGGTTGGCGGCAACGACATAAGGCAACCCGGCGGAGATCACCAGCACCACAATCGCAAGCTTGATGGCGACCATCGCGTTGTTGAAGTTCGCCGACAGGTGTACGCCGACGATCAGCACCAGGGTCACAAGCGCGATCAGTCCCACCGCCGGCAAGTTGAAGAACGTGCCGGTGGTGCCGAGGTGATGGATCGCGTCGATGCCGGTGGCGTGGGGATTGTAGATGGGACAATGCACATCCGTCGCCACGCACAAAGGCGCGGATGCAAACTTCGCCGGAATGGTGACGCCCAGATAGCGCATCAGATCGTTGAAATAGCCCGCCCAGCCCACCGCCACAGTGGAAGACGCGGCAAGGTATTCCAGCACCAGGTTCCAGCCGATGAACCACGCCATAAACCGTCCGAGGGTCGCGAAGGTATAGGTGTAGGCGCTGCCCGCTACCGGGATCATCGCGGCGTATTCGGCATAACAGAGGCCGGCGAACAGGCACCCCAAACCAGCAATCGCGAATGAGGCCACGACGCCTGGCCCGGCGTAGCTGGCCGCGGCATGTCCGGTGATCACGAAAATGCCGGCTCCAATGATGGCACCGATGCCCAATGCGATCAGATGGAAAGGGCCCAACGCGCGCCGCAGCTCGATTTCGCCGGGCTGCAGCACCACCGGCTCGCCGGGTTTTATTTCCGTCGGATCGAGACTCATCGCCTGGCCAGCCATTCAGCGCCCCTTGTTTGCTCATGCCCCAAGGCATGGTTCGCTTCGTGAATCACCTTGGCATGGGAGGCGGGGCGCCGCCAACTGGCCGCGCCGCCCGCCGGAACGTCTGTTCACGGCGATATGAGCCCCCATCGGCTATCCATCCGGCAACATCTGACACCGTTTCTCCTGCACGGCCGGAAATGTCGAAGCGCATGGCGGCAGGCGTTCCGCCAGCAGGCAGGCTAGGACTCCAGGGTGAGGCGATACACGCTCGTCTCGCGAATTTCGCGATCCTCAAGCTCACGCGTGGTCTTGACGTGATAGGTCGCGAGTTTCTCGACTCCGGACTTCGGGAAATAGGAGCGGCCGGGATCGCCAAGGAGAACGGCGGCGCCCATAGCGGCGCAATCCTGCAGCCATGCGAGCAGACGTTCGGCCAGGGGACGCTCGTAGCACATGTCCCCAAGCACGATGGTATCCCATCGAGCGTTCGCGCCGATCATGTCCTCAGAGGTCGTTTCAATCATGACATGATTGAGTTGCGAGTTGAGATTGATCGCTGCAATCGCAAAGTCATCGATGTCCGTCGCCAGCACGTGCGCCGCGCGCGATTTCGTCGCGGCGATCGCGACCAGACCCGAACCGGACCCGAAATCAAGAACCGATCGCCCCGCAACCTCCTGCGGATGATCGAGCAGATAGCGCGCGAGCGCCTGCCCGCCCGCCCACGCAAACGCCCAGTAAGGTGGCGGCACGCCCTCGGCCTGAAGTTCCTCCTCCGTCTTTCGCCAAAGCGGCACGACTTCGGTTGCCAGGAGAAGCCGAATCTCCGGCACGAGCGGCGGCGCAATCAGACTCGTGTTGCGAAGAATGAATTCCCTGCAATCTTCAGCCTGCATCGCTTGCATCCGCCTCCGGTTGGCACGAAAGACAGCATGAAACGCTCGGGTCAAGCCATGTCCTTTTTTGCCGGCCGGAAGTTGCGAGTCTGTCTCGCGCTGAATGCATTTCTCGTTTTGAGTCTTGCTGCTGCGATGACCAGCGGTAACCTGTGGAGCGCGAGCGCGCTCAAGATTGCAGCCCTGCTGCTTCTCGTGAACGCGATTGTCGTGCTGATTGTTGGCGCCATCCTGATTTTTCCGGCGCTGCTCGACTCCCCGGCCGACGAGAAGAAGTTCGGAAGCCTGCTCGCGCGCCACGCCGGCTTGACAGACGATGTTCGCAATGCCGTGCTTGCAAGCATCCGTGCCGAAGCCGACGCGCTGCGGCAGCGCGCGCATATGGGCCGGGTCACCGTCGTCACCGGCGCGATCTTTCTGATCCTTGCATTCGGGTCGGCAACCGCCACACTCACGCGGGCGCTTCCGGCCGATTCGATTCTCGCAAACAGCGCCGGTCCTGTTCTCAACCAGAAGATCACGGAAGAGGCGGCCTGGCGCTTCGCGGGGGACCAGGTTTCCGGAGCCCTGTTTCTGGATATTCCGGAGCTCTATCACTGGTATCTGACGGATCTCGTCAACAACACGAAAGCGCCGGCATTCACGACCCTGACTTTTGCATTCCGTGCGGTGCTTGGATGGGTAAGCCTCGTGACGATGATCACGCTGGCTCGCTCGTTCCGGCTGCGGCGGAGATCAGCATCGGCACGAGCAAGGGTGACGAAAGCGCCGGCTCAGACCGCGGCGGGAGCAATCTCGGGCTTGGAAATTGCGAGCCGCAGCATGGCCGAGTAGTTCGGCTGGATTTCCATCTTTGGGCCGAAGCCTTTTTGAATCAGGAGCGCGTGCAGCTTCGGCAGATTGTAGCACGGCACGTACATCAGCATGTGGTGGTCGACGTGATAGTTCACCCAATAGGGTGCAACGAACGCCCGCTCCAGGAATGAAGCGTATGTCGTGCGCGCGTTGCGCATCACGTCGTTGTCGTCGGGCACCACCGCGTGCTCGGCGATGTTGCGGATGCGCGTAATGACCTGCTGCCAGGTCAGCAGCGGCAGAATCCAGAACATCAGATAATAATGCGGCTTGCCGAAGACACTCAGCAGCGTCAGCAGCGCCGCGTTTGCAATCAGTGGCCCGCCCAGTTTGCGGCGGAAGGTGGCGAAGCGCGCCACAAAGGGTTCGCCCGGTTTGCCCAAGGCTGCCTTGATTTGCGCGCGTCGCTGCTTGAATCCGGTTTGCCCGGTGATGTCCCGGATCATCTTGCGGCGGAAGCTCGCCTTCGTGATGGGAAAGGGTGCCGACAGGACGAGGTCCGGGTCATCCGGCTGCTGAGTCAGGCGATGATGCGCGAGGTGGTAATGGCGGTACGGAATCGTGTCGGCGAAGACGGGGTACGCGCACAGCCATTGGCTGACCGGATCGTTCCACCTTTTCGTCCGCGTCAGCACGCCATGGGCGCCATCGTGCATCAGAATGGCGAGCCCGAGCTGCCGGCTTCCGATCAGCAGCACCGCCGCAACGAACGTGAGGGGGTTCGGCCACAGCGCATACAGCGCCATCGCGGCGCCGATCACGATCCAGGCATGCGCGACACAGAGCAGCCCCGTTACATCCGACCGCGCACGGATGGCCGCCATTTCCTCTGGCGTGAACACCTCGGTCGGATCGAAGCGCGCGACGCTCATGACAACATTATAGCGCGTCCGTGCCCGATCTCGAAGTCTCTCCAAATGTGATGTTTCTGCCGCCGGAACCCCCGCAGTGCCGGATCGTTAGTCGGGTAGGGGCTCAAGGAGGCTATCCATGCAAATCAAGGAAGTAATGACGCGCGACGTCGATCTGATCGACCCCAATATGTCCATCGACAAGGCCGCGAAACTGATGGCGGACGACGATGTCGGGTTCCTGCCCGTGGGCGAAAACGATCGGCTCATTGGCATGCTGACGGACCGCGATATCGCCGTCCGTGCGGTCGCGCGTGGAAAAGATCCGTCGCGGACGATGGTGCGCGATGTCATGGCCGATCACGTGCTCTACTGCTATGAAGACGAGAGCATCGACATCGCGGCGCAGAACATGGCGAAACTGCAAATCCGCCGGATGCCGATCGTGAATCGCGACAAGCGGCTGGTCGGAGTCATTTCGCTCGCGGATATCGCGCGCAAATGCGATTCCAACCAGGCAGGCATGGCGCTCAAGCACGTGGCGCAGCCGACGCGCGAGTCCTTGCACCTGCCGCACTGAAGCGGCTCAGGCGAAAATCCAACTCGCGGCGATAAGCGCCGCGCCGGCGAGCGTGCCTGCATCCCGGTTCGCGCGAAACAGGCGAAGGCTGCTTTGCGGATCACCGGGTTTTAGTGTGCGCACCTGCCAGACTAAATGCGCGAGGAGGGGGAGCAGCAGCAGGAGCACAAACCATGGCTTGAATGCCAGGGCGACGGCCAAGCCGATCAAGATGACAAACAGAAAATAGAAGATCAGGATCCAGAATGGGGCGCGCGCCCCGAACAGTCTCGCAGTGGATTTCACACCGACCAGTGCGTCGTCTTCAATATCCTGCAGCGCGTAAATCGTGTCGTAGCCAAGAGTCCAGAAGAAACAGGCGGCATAGAGCAGCAGAGCGGATGTGGTGATGCGCGCTGTCTGCGCCGCAAACCCCAACAGCGCGCCCCAGTTGAAGGTAAGGCCGAGCCAGGCTTGCGGCCACCACGTGATGCGCTTCATGAAAGGATAGACCGCAATCAGCATGAGCGACGCGGCGCCAAGAGCAATCGAAAATGGATTGAGGCAAAGCAGAATGAGAAGCCCGATGGCGCATTGCGCAGCGAGAAAGATCACGGCCTGCTTGACGCTGACTGCGCCCGACGGGATCGGCCGCCCAAGCGTCCTTGCGACCCGCGCGTCAATATCGCGATCGACGATGTCGTTGTAAGTACACCCTGCACCACGCATGACCATCGCGCCGGCCGCAAACAGCACCAGCAGCCACCAGTCACTTGCCGCGGTCAGAAAGCCGCGCTGCTGTTCCGCCGCGCCGAGCGCCAGCCCGAAAACGCACGGCCAGAAGAGGAGCCAAGCTCCGATGGGCCGATCCAGTCGCGCAAGCCGCAGATATGGGCGCCAGGTTTGCGGCGCACGCTCGACCCACCTACGCGGCACCGCATCGGCAGGAATTGCTGCTTGAGTTTCCTCGATCATGCGTCAGTCTTGCTCCGAATGCTTCAAGCTATGCCATGAACGACCATCTGAAGGAACCGGGCGGCGAAGTGCGGCTTCATGTCGAGGCGCCACTTGGCAAGGCCGCGCGCGTCGAGCCGAACGAAAACCAGGCGCACTATTTGCTCCATGTGATGCGGGCCAAGGCGGGCGACCGCGTCTCGCTGTTCAACGGACGCGACGGCCAATGGCACGCCCACATCGACCGCGTGACAAAACGCGGCTGTGAGCTCGTTTGTGAGAGGCAAACGCGAGGGCAGACGAAAACGCCCGATATCTGGCTGTGCTTTGCGCCGATCAAGAAAACGCCGGCCGATTACGTGGTGCAGAAAGCGACGGAACTGGGGGTCTCTGCGCTGCAGCCGGTCACCACGCGCCGCACCATTGTCTCGCGGATTAATCTGGACCGCATGCGCGCAAATGCGGTCGAAGCGGCTGAGCAATCGGATCGCCTCACTATCCCTGATATTCGCGAACCGGTGCCGCTCGACAAGCTGCTCGCGAATTGGCCAGCAGAGCGCCGCATGCTTTTCTGCGATGAAGCCGGCGATGCTCCTCCCATTGCGGACGCCCTGAAAGTTGCATCAGCCGGACCTTGGGCTGTGCTCACAGGGCCGGAGGGCGGGTTTGATCCGGCCGAGCGCGATGCGATCCGCTCACATGCCTTTGTCATTCCGGTGTCGCTCGGACCGCGCATTCTCCGCGCGGACACCGCTGCGCTCGCTGCGCTTTCAATTTGGCAGGCGATGCAGGGCGACTGGCGCTGAAGTGATATGCGACTTCGGCAAGAGAGCAGGGCCTTGGCTTGCCTTGCCGATGGCAGGAGCCGAGACTACATCCGCCTGAACACCCGATTTAGGATTTATACACAAGGGCCGAAGAGGTTTTGCCGAGGGGCTTCGGAGGAGGCGCAGCACATGTCCATACCGCAGCACGCGGGTGGCCCGATCGGGTCGTGCGACGATCTCGTCCGCTATCTGGAGCAGGGCTCGAAGCCGCGCGCCGAGTGGCGCATCGGTACCGAGCACGAGAAGTTCGTTTACGATCTCGGCACCCAGAAGCCGGTTTCGTACGACGGCGAGCCCGGCATTCGCGCTCTGCTGAACGGCATGCGCCGCTTCGGCTGGGAGCCGGTGATGGAAGGCGACAACATCATCGGGCTCACCGGCAAGGACGGCGCCATCAGCCTCGAGCCGGGCGGACAATTCGAGCTTTCCGGCGCGGCGCTGAAATCCGTCCACGAGACCTGCAACGAAGTGAACACGCATCAGGAGCAGGTGCGCGAAATTGCGAATGAAATCGGCGCCGGCGTGATCGGCCTCGGCTATGCGCCGAGCTGGCGGCTCGACGAAGTCGGCATGATGCCGAAGGGCCGCTACGCGATCATGCGCAACTACATGCCGAAAGTCGGCGGCTACGGCCTCGAGATGATGTTCCGCACCTGCACGGTGCAGGTGAATCTCGATTTTTCCGACGAAGCCGACATGGTGAAGAAATTCCGCGTCGGCCTGGCGCTGCAGCCGGTCGCGACGGCGCTGTTCGCGAACTCACCGTTCCGCGAAGGTAAGGCGAATGGGTTCCTTTCCTATCGCTCGCACATCTGGACCGACGTCGATAACGATCGCGCGGGCATGCTGCCCTGGGTCTTCGAAAGCGGTATGGGATTCGAACGCTATGTGGATTACGCACTCGATGTGCCGATGTATTTCGTTTATCGCGACGGAAAATACATCGATGTCGCGGGGCGGCGCTTCCGCGATTTCCTCGATGGGACGATTCCTGAGCTTAAGGGCGTAACGCCCACGATGGACGATTGGGCGGATCACCTGACCACGATCTTCCCGGAAGTTCGTCTGAAGCGATTCCTCGAAATGCGCGGTGCGGACGGCGGCTCATGGCGGCGCATTTGCGGCCTGCCCGCATTGTGGGTCGGTATTTACTACGATCAGAATTCGCTCGATGCCGCATGGGATCTGGTGCAAGACTGGACGGCGGAGGAGCGGCAGGCGATGCGCGATGCCGTTCCGCATCTTGCGTTTCGGACGCCGTTCCGAGACCGCACTGTCGGCGATCTTGCGCAAGAGATGCTGGACATTTCCGCTGCCGGCCTGCGCCGCCGCGCGAACGAGGATCCATCCGGCACGTCCGAGGAAGGCTTTCTCGTTCCACTTCGCGAACTGGTTGCGCGCGGCTACACACGCGCCGAAGAGCTTCTGCGAAAATTCCATCATGAATGGCGCGGCGATCTCGCACCGCTGTTCAGGGAATACAATTTCCTCTGAAATTCGCCGAGCCCTATGGCGTTGGCGTGTTCGGCCAATCGTCATCGAAATACACGCCTCCGCTGACTGAGATGTCGAAAAAGCGTTCTTTTGGGCAGATGCCGTAAAGTACAACTGCCTTGAAGGAGGTAGCCAATGTATCGAGTGCCTGATCGACTGTGACAGCTTTGAACTTGGCTGGAACATGCGCCCGTCCGGGCGCTGGCGCCGTCAGCAGATAATCAAACGGCCGCACCGGAATTTTCAGCCGTAACTCGCGCATTCTGTCTCTCACCTGCGGCGCACTTTCGATCGCCATGACTGCGAACATTTCATTATATTGCGCTTCCGGACTAAGGACGATTTGGCGTATCCCCGTCTTCAGAATCGCTTCGGGAACGCGTCCGAGCCTGATGCGGATCATGCCAGAGCTGTCCTCACTGACCCTTGCATTCTCGATGTTGCGGAAAACGCTGCGGATCGCGCCCAAGGCGGTTTGTCTGTCGGTTGGTGGCTGCAACTCGAGGATTGGCAGGATGACGTCGGGATCACCCGCGCGTCTGGGCCAGCGGCAGACGGCATTGTAATATACGCGTGCGGGCTTTCTTGCCGCCTCGAGTACGGGCCATAGATATTTCATCAGCGCCTTTTCGCTGCGTTCCCTCTCGTAGGGATCGTAAGCGCGCTGCGGGGCGGCCAAGGCCGTCATTACGGACATGCTCAACATAGCGATGGCGCAACAAATGAGCATCGCTCTCCTCAATTTCCACCCCGATTGCAAAGTCGCAAACCAGTGTAGCGCACGATGTTCGATGAGAGAATTCAGATTCGTCGCCGCGACCAAAGCACAAGGATGAGGCCGAGCACTGCAAGCGCCGCGCCATACCATGTCCATTGCGTCTGCTGGAGCATGAAGCTTGAGCGCGGCCACATCACATAGCCGGTACCCTGGCCGATCCACAAAAGCCCGATGAGGATCGCGATGATGCCGATCACAACCAGCAGTGCCTTCATGGTTTCCCCCGCACGAAAAGGGCCAGCCTAGCACTCGCGTCCGGCCCGGGAAGCACGCGCGGCTACGACAGCAGCACGATCTTGGCGCGATGTCCGTGCGATCGGGTGAGCCTGCCGTCGCAAGTTAGGAGCGTGGCGCCCAATGTCTCTGCGAGCGCGATGTAGCTCGCATCGTATGAAGTGACAGAATCCCGCAATTCCCATATCCGCGAAAGCAGGGGGACATGTGAATGCCTCTCAAGATCCCATGCGATCATGTTTTGCAGGGCGACTTCCGCGAGATCCTTGTGAAGGCCTTTTTCGCGTACGAGCCGGCGCAATGCATGAGCGCACTCAACATCAATAAGATGTGGAGCGTGCCTTGGCTGGTGCAACACGTTCGACACTATCCGCTGTCCGAGCGAAGTGCGGAGCAAGACTTCTACTGCCACTGATGCATCGACAACGACCATCCTAACGGGAGCGCCGATCTCGTTCTTCGCGGATGATTTGCGTAGGCGAGACCCTGAGCTTTACAACCGGCTGCGCAGCCAGGCGCCTCAAAAGCTCATCATCCGAAACCCGCTCCACCTCTTTGCGGGCCGCGCGCGTAACAAAATCCGAAAGTGTTATTCCGGCGCTTGCGGCCCGCGCCTTCAATTTGCGATGGAGTTCGTCGGGAACGTTGCGAAGCTGGATCATCTTCGGCATGCGCGCAGAATAGATACATGCGCGCCACATGTCAACATGTGAACCACATGTTTACGCGAAACCAGGCTCCGGCAGCGGAATGAACTCGATCTCGTCGCCGGGAATCTTGGCGAAGCGACCGGCCTTCCAATCCGCAGATGCTTTTTCAATGCGCTCGCGCGAACTTGCGACGAAATTCCACCAGACATGACGCTCGCCATCGAGCGGCGCGCCGCCAAGGAGCATCACGCGTGCGTGCTCTTTTGCAACGATTTCGACGCGCTCACGCTCATCGAAGATGAGCATCGCGCCGTCGCCGTGAGAGACGCCATCCGCTTCTATCTTTCCGCCGACCACCATCACGCCACGTTCTTCATGCTCTTCGGGCAGTGTGAGTGAAGTGCCGGGCGCCAGCGTGGCATCGACATAAAAGATATCCATCGGCGATTTCACGGGAGAAGTGAGACCATAGGCCCGGCCAGTAATGAGGCGGAGCGTTACCCCGCCGCGATCCAGAACCGGCAAATCCGCTTTGGCGACATGCTGAAAACTGGGCTCGTCCTCTTCGTTCGCGCGCGGCAGGCCGACCCAGCTCTGGATTCCGTGCATGCGATGACCTTTGGCGCGCACATCCGGGCCGGTACGCTCGGAGTGCGCGATGCCGCGACCGGCCGTCATCCAGTTCACGTCCCCGGGCACGATCACCTGTGCATTGCCGAGGCTGTCGCGATGCACCTGTGAGCCTTCGAACAGGTAAGTGATTGTGGCGAGCCCGATATGCGGATGGGGGCGCACATCGATGCCCTTTCCAGGCGGGAAATCCACCGGTCCGAAATAATCGAAAAACACGAACGGCCCGACCGTCCGCTGGTCGGGCTGCGGCAGCACCCGCGCCACGCGAAACCCATCGCCAAGTTCGCGGGCCTTGCCATAAAGATCATGCATAAATCACTCCGCTTTGCTGATGCGGTCGGCGCGTCGCCGCAGGAACACGAGCGCATCGGTAATCCGCTTGAATCGCAAGTGATCCTCCGAGGCTCTGGCCCAAGCTGAAATTATGCACGGTACTCGCGCGATTCCAACCAGAACACCTTCGCGTCAGTCAGATGCCGAGAAAAAGCAGATCGATGGCGCCAGTAATACGGTGTCCTTCGGATTCCAGATTGACAACCGCCGAGCCGATTATTGATGTCGGAATAGCCGCCATGGCCGGGATCGCGATGACATATTGCGCGCCTTCCACCATTACGCGGGGCAGGAGTTTTTCGAAGAATTTCAGCTGCCGCGGAGAGACGAGGGGGGCGACGACGCGTGTGTCGATCTGATCGACGGCATCCGATTGAAGGACGATCAGGAAAGGATGCTCCGCGGCCGTTGTGCGGTCCGGATTGCGAAACACATCGAACTGCCGGTGAGGCCGCCTTGCGCTCACCATTTACGGTACTTTTCGCTCCAGATTCCATGCTTGGCGATGAACTGATTGTATGAGTCGATGGCTTCTCGGTGCTCCTCCTGGAAGCGGCGGACGCGCTCCTCCCTGACCCGTTTCCGCAGTTCACCTTCGAGCACCTGCGAAAGATTGATCTCCATGTGTTTGGCGATTTCGAGAATTTCGGCATCGACGGAAACATTGACCGCGCGCTTCGGCCGGGCGGCAGTCGCGCTTGGCCGGGCGCCTTGCCGGCGTTGAGGGTGTCGACCCCGGAACGAGCGCTTCGACTCGGCCATGCCCTTGGGTGTCATGCGCAGAACGTATGCGCATGGAGAATGCAGGTCAAGATCGACGCGAGTTGCGGATTTGCGGGCGCGCATTTCAGAGGCGGAGCCCGCCGTCGGTGCTATCTCCTTGCACTTATATACTGGCTTGATACCGCTTAAGCGCTTTCGAATCGCGTTGCGAAGACATCGAATTTCTGACGCGGCACCGGTCTGTAGTCGTAAATTCGCAGGCTATACGCGAGGCTCTGGCGAGTTCGTGCTGCTAAGCCGCCGTGCCGCCGACGGTAAGGCCGTCGATACGTAAGGTGGGCTGGCCCACGCCGACGGGAACGGATTGACCGTTCTTTCCGCAGGTGCCGACGCCGGTGTCGAGCTTCATGTCGTTGCCGATCATCTTCACGTGCTTGAGCGCCACCGGGCCGTCGCCGATCAAGGTAGCCCCTTTTATCGCGGGCCCGAGTTTTCCGTTCTCGATTAGATAAGCCTCCGTACAGGAGAACACGAATTTGCCGTTCGTGATATCCACCTGGCCGCCGCCAAAGTTCACGGCGTACACGCCGCGATCGACGCTCGCGATGATTTCCTCCGGCGGCGTCTTGCCGCCCAGCATGTAGGTGTTCGTCATGCGCGGCATGATCGAGCAGGAGAAAGACTCGCGCCGCCCGTTGCCGGTAGGCTTCATGTCCATCAGCCGCGCGTTCTGGCGATCCTGCATGTAGCCTTTGAGGATTCCATCTTCGATCAGAACGGTGCGCGAGGTCGACGTACCTTCGTCGTCGATCGAGAGTGAGCCGCGGCGGTTGTCGATGGTGCCGTCGTCCACGACCGTAACTCCGGGCGCGGCGACGCGTTCGCCGAGCAGTCCGGCGAATGCGCTCGTCTTCTTGCGGTTGAAGTCGCCCTCGAGTCCGTGGCCGATTGCTTCGTGCAACAGAACGCCTGGCCAGCCGGGGCCCAGCACGACCGGCATCTCGCCCGCCGGCGCCGGTACTGAGGTGAGATTCACCAGCGCCTGACGCAGCGCTTCGTCGACGGCATCGCGCCAATATTTCGGATCGAGATACGTCTCGTAACCTTCGCGTCCGCCGCCCCCGTAGCTACCCGCTTCCTGCCGGCCGGTTTCCTCCACGACAACGGACACATTCAGCCGCACCAGCGGGCGGATGTCGCCATACATTTCGCCGCCGGCGCGGATGATCTCCACATTCTGCCATTCGCCGGCGAGCGAGCACGACACCTGCTTCACGCGCGGGTCCTTGGCACGCGCATATTCGTTCATTTCGCCGAGCAGCTTGACCTTGGCTTCGAAGTTCGCCGAGTGCAGCGGATCGATATCGGAATAGAGCTTGCGGTTGGTGCGGGCAGGGGAGAGCGCGACGGTGCCGGAATGCCCCTTCGTGACCGCTTGGACCGTTTCCGCCGCACGACGAATGGCGTCCTCGGACAATTCGGATGCATGCGCGTAGGCAGTCGCTTCACCCGCCACCGCGCGCAGGCCAAAGCCCTGTGTGGTGTCGAACGTGGCCGCTTTGAGGCGCCCGTCATCGAAGGCGAAGGTCTCGCTCTGGCGATATTCGAGGAACAGCTCGCCATCATCCGCACTTTTCAGCGAGTCGTCCACCAGCCGCTGCACACGGCCTCTGTCCATTCCGCTCCCGCCAAAGAAGATGTCGCCATCCATTTTTGGAACTCCTAGGCGTCAGTCGAGTCAACGCGCCAATCTATCCATATGATCGCACGCTCTCCTGATTTCCAGAAGCATCCTCCGTTGGGCCGAAATAGCGCGCTGGGGTCGTGCCAAAGGCCTGGCGAAAGGCGGCAACGAATGCGCTCGGCGTGCGATATCCTGCAATCTGTGCTGCGGCCTTCACGCTTTGGCCGGCGGCGAGCTGTCGCAAAGCGTCGTGGAATCGTGCGGCGCGCGCCCAGCTACCTGGTGTCATGCCCGTCTCGGAGACGAAGCGGCGCTCCAATGCCCGCGTACTGAGGCCGACTTGGCAGGCGACCGTCGCAACGTTTGTTCGGCCTTTCCCATTGTTCAGCAGGTTCGCGGCATTCTCCGTCGCAGCGCTGGCCGGAGCTGGCAATTTCAGAGGAGCAATGTCACGACGGGAGATTTCGCTCGCGATCAACCGGACCATCGCGAGATGCGTTTCGTCGCGCTCGTCCAACATGCCGGTTTCGATAGTGCTTAGCAACAATTCGCAGAGCAGCGGCGATACGGGAACGACAGCGCACTCGGCAGGAAGACGATTTTTCAGCCGATCGCAAAAGAACAATATGGAGAGGCAGCACCGGCCATGAAGCGCGATTTCGTGCGTAATCTCCGCAGGCACCCAGATTGACCAATGCGGCGGCGCGATCCAGGCGCCTTGCTCCGTCGTGACTGTCATCGCCCCGCTGAAACAGTAAGTCAGCCCCCGCTGTGCGGACCAGGAGGAACGGCTCATCGGCCGGTGTGCGCCGCATTTTCGACATCGAATGCCAGATTAGCGCAATTGCGACCGCCGGCGCACTAGGGCAGCATCGCGAAATGCCAAGCAACCTCGCTTCCTTTGCGATCCACGTCGATGACACCGATCGCGCCCGTCGCTTCTACGAAGCTGTTTTCGGATGGACGTTCGAACCGTGGGGTCCGCCCGGGTTCTATTTGATCCATACGGGCGATGAGAGTGATCCCGGAATCCAGGGGCTAATGCACCGGCGGATGCAACCGCGGACCGGGACCGGTCTCAATGGCGTGGAGCCGACGTTCGCCGTGGACGATCTGGATTCGGTAATCGGCGCCGTGCAGGCAAGCGGCGGCAAGATCACGACGCAAAAATCGACGATCCCGACGGTTGGAACGCTCATCCGTTTCGACGATACCGAGGGTAACAATATCGGTGCCATGCGCTACGAGCGCAAACCTGTGACGCGATAACGTCCGGCCGAAAATTGAGCGCCGTCCGACTTGTTCCCATTGACAAATGGGAATTCCCATCCCTGATATCGTCTCGAAGAAAATCGGGCGCCTGTACGTCCGCGCATTGTCTAGTCGAATTCTATTCGACGACCACAAGAATGCCCGGCAAGAGACAGGCGAGTCCCAAAACGCGTTGCTGTTCATAAGCGAAGTTCGCGAGCGCCTTTCGATGATAACCCTCGATGAACGTGTCCATATCGAGGTGCTGGATGAGGCCGCGCAAACCGGAATCTCCGGCGGCGCCATCAACGACATGCTCATCGCTAAGTGCGCGATGAAAGCCAACGCGCGAATCATCTACACATGGAAAGCAAATTCATGCGCTTTGACGCGGAGATCGCACCGCGCGTGCGCGAGCCGGGAGCGGCCTAGCGCGCCTTGCCGTCTCAGGCGCAGAAAGCCGCCATTCCCTAGCGTCATAGGGTCGCAA